>CALXOP010000084.1 GCA_944390035.1 uncultured Alphaproteobacteria bacterium
AAAAGAAAGGTGACGAAGCCTTTGCCGCTGAATTGGTAAAACCGGCTGATGTTTATGTTTCTGATGCTTTTTCAACCGCACACCGCGCTCATGCCTCCATGGTTGCCGCTGCTAAATTGCGTCCGGCTGCAATGGGCTTGTTGATGGAAGAAGAAGTTAACGCCCTGACCAACGGTTTGAACAATCCTAAACGCCCGTTAATGGCAGTTGTCGGCGGTTCTAAAGTTTCTACTAAATTGGATTTGTTGAACAATTTGGTTAAAAAAGTTGATAAATTGGTTATTTCGGGTGGTATGGCTCATACCTTTATGAAAGCCAGCGGAATTGATACCGTAAACGAAGCAAACTCTTTGGTACAAATGGATATGATTGACACTGCCAAAGAAATTATGGCAACTGCCAAAGCCAACAACTGCGAAATTATTTTGCCGAAAGATGTTGTTGTTTCCAAAGAATTTAAAGCTAATGCCGAACACAAAACCGTTGATTTGGAACATATTCCGGCAGAAGGTTGGAGCTTGATGGATGTCGGTGAAAAAACTATTGCCGCCATTAACCAAAAATTGGAAGAATGCAAAACCTTGGTATGGAACGGACCTCTCGGCGTATTTGAATTGGTTCCGTTTGATCATGCAACCAATGCCGTTGCTCAACGCGCGGCCGCTTTAACGGCTGAAGGTCGTTTGATGACGGTTGCCGGTGGTGGTGATACCGTTTCTGCTTTGGAAAATGCAGGTGTTGCCAATAAGTTTTCATATATTTCAACAGCCGGCGGTGCTTTCCTTGAATGGATGGAAGGTAAAGAACTCCCAGGTGTTGTTGTATTGAAAAAATAAGCACTTAGGCTTGTCATAAATAAACCCCGTCTTGCTTATCTGACCCAAAAGATGAGTGAAAAGGCGGGGTTTTATTTGTCCAGAAACACAGAAAAATATAAAAATAAATAGGAATTTTAATAATTTTTTAACAAAATTTTTGTCAAAATTTATTGCTATTTTATGAAATTGTGCTACTATTAACATAAAGAGAAATATTTTGAGGAATAAACTTATGGCAGACAGAAGCATACTCTTTAGCAACTTTAATTCACCCGATGCAGAAAATCCGGGTGATTTTGAAACCTCATACAGCAATATTCAAATTGAAAGAGCTTTGGAACGTAAGGTTAAAGAGTTTCAGCGCAAGATTGATGAAGCCAGAGCAAAGTTTGAAGAAAATAAACAAATTCAATCTGATAGGTTTGAAACAAATAAGACCTTAACAGAATTGTTAGCCAGCAATCCTCGAGAATATTTTGCCTCAATTTCACATGACTTAAAAAAACAAGATGAAGCTGAATTTGAGCGAATGAAAGATTTGCTCGACCATAATTTGGCGGAATTCATCAAAGAAAGTGAAGCCAAGCTCAAACAAGAGCAAGATGATATTAAACTTAAGTTAATTGATAATCAAAAAGATCATCAAAAAACGCATGATGCTCTCATGAAGAGTAAAGAGGCCGCCAGTAAACAACAAGACTATTATGAGAGCAACCCGGAACTCTATGCTAAGTTATATACCATTCAGCAAAAAGCAAGTGCAGAAGACAGCGGTGATAAAAAAGACGGTATCTCCAGTATGATTATTCAGTCCGATAAGGGTGAATTGGGACTGGCTATTCAAAAACAAATGGATGGTTCGCCGGTATTTTTTGCTATTAGAGATGGAAAAGTGACGTTCCCTGACAGGCCGATTTCCGAAGATCAGATGAAGGAGCTGCTCTATTTCCTGAATATGCGTGGGATTAAAGATTTTGAATTGCCGCCTAATATTGATCCAGCTCTAAAAGAGACTTTTGAAAGAGCACAAGCTGCTCGAGCCGAAGAAGAAGCTAATCGCCCCAATCCGGACCAACGTCCATACGAAGAGCAAAGAGAAGAGCCAAGGGCCGAAAATACGATTGAAGGAGCAGCTGCTGTTCCAGATGTGGCAGCAGATGCAACTCAAGACCATTGGGTTGATGATTCCGATGAGCTAGAACCTGAAAAAGCCAAAGATAAAGAAAAAAAGAAAGAAGGTTATTCTAAGGCTATAGATGAAATGCACAAGTGGTTGCAAAAATCTAAGGGTAAGGTCAAAGGAGAGAGCTATTTCCTGACCGAACGCGGCCGGATGAGAGATTTTGTACGTTTGCGCGGGTGGACGGTATTTAGTGTTTATCCGAACCGCAATAAGGATAACTATAAGCTTGATGGTAAACGTGATAAGAATGGTAATATTAATGAAACTTACTCTTACCGTATTATGATTAAACCGGATGGTAAGGGTGGTATTAAAGTTGGTTATGCAATGCCAAAAGGCGGTAAAATAACCGACGATGTGGCTGATAAAGTAGTTGCTCTGCAAAAAAGCCAAGGCAAAAAATATATGCGTTTTCCAGTTGGGTTGAGTGATGATGATACGGGTGTGTTCCGTATGGCTTGTGCCAGAGCCGGTGTCATCCCCAGAGGAATCAGTATTCATGAACACCAAGCCAAGAAGATGATAGATGCGGCGGCAGGGGCTTTGAGCGAAAAAGATTTTGCCGAATTTAAATATCGTTTGGCTTTGCAAATGGAGCAAAACACCAATGGCGACCCGCAAGCTCGTCAAGCTAAGAAAATTGCTGAGCTGAAGGGAGAATATTTCTTCCAGCCGTTTAAGGATAATTTTGATGATGTGCTTAAACCGGCTTTGCAAGATGCTATTTCAAGCAAAGCAGCGGATAAAGTTATCGGTGCTTCTCGTGCTATTCAAGAAATCTACGGCCTTTATGAACAAGCTAACCAAGGCAATATGGGGGATATGTTGCGGATGATGTCTCCGGAAGACAGGCAAGCCTTTGTTAGCAAATTACAACAATCAGGTGTTGCTTTGGATGCGGAGATGAGTGTGCGTGAGATGCCTAAAGATTATATGAAGGCAATGTATGATGTCTTAGCCGACAAACACAGCAAAGCTGCCGTTAAAGATATGGAAGAAGAGTTTGCTAGACGTCGACAAGATGATAAAGACGCCAAGAGTTATGATGTTACCAAAGATATGATTGATGATGAAACCGCAAAACTGCGTCAAATGGGTGAAAACCTGGAAAAAGATCACTATGTTCCGGGGTTGCGTGTTCCGTATCTGGGAAGACCTCGTCATGACTATAGCAATGAGCAAACGAATACGCATCAACAAGGTAATAATAACCAACAAAATAATAACCGCCAACCGCGGCCTAATTATAATCAAGGCACAGGCAGAGGATAAGGTTAAAAAAATAACGGAGCTTGGCTCCGTTATTTTTTTAATAGCCTACGGCAAACCAACTAACGTATCCCGTACGACGATTACTTGTGTCGGAATCTGAATAGGTAAGTACAAAAGAACTTGAACTAACATTGCTGGCAAAAGCAAGTTGATTTATGTCATTTGGTGCATTTGACGGAGCATTATAAGGTGTTAAAACCAATGTCATGGGCGCCGTTGAAAAATTCTTATTAAAATACACTGTTTTTCCGCTTGATGCAGAGGTTACATTAACCTTACCTCCCTGAAAAATTAAGCCGGTTGCTTTATCTTGGTACCACCAATTACTGCTGTTTTTGGAGTAATTGGAAAGGTCAGATTGAGTGATGCAACTATACATATTGTCAAAAGGACATTTCAGAGCAGTGCCAATGCATCCAGATGTTGAATAACGAGTATATCCCAAGGATGAGCAAGACGGTTGGGTGGCGCATTGCGCCTCAGCCTTAATAGAATAGCCGCAAATAAGCGAGGCCAGAGCCAGTGAAAAGATAGATAATTTATTCATAAGACATCTCCTAACAATAAAGATTAAAGTTTAACCCAACATCTCATCCAAGGACAGTTTGAAATATTGGTGTAACCTGATTTGCAGACCCAACTTTCACATTTGGAATCACAATCATCAAAGGTTTTTGAGCAATAACTATTGGCAGGTAAAGATACAGACTGTCGGTTGTGGCAGTTATCGGGATAAGGTGTTTTGCAAACATTGTTACATGGGGCCGGATAGTATTCTTGACATCCCCAAGGACCATTGTTGCTGTTAGGACACACACAAGTAGTATAACGGGTGCCAGTATCATCTGTGCAAGAACTTCCTTTGATTTGCGGAGAATCACAAGCAGGATAAGGATAAGTCTTTGTATCGCAATAGCAACGATATTTTCCGCCGCAACTTTCCGAACTCAATGTTCGGGGTGAAGAACAAGATGCTGGGGTATAAATGTATGCTTTGTCACAGCATCTATCGTAAAAGGTATCATTATAAGGACAAGCACGATTAAATAAACCGGAAGCGCAGGAAGTAATATTGAAGCCTAGTTTTTGGCAGTAATCTTTACTTGGATCATCAAAGTCTTGATTCTTAACATTTTCAAAAGTTAGTCCTTCGTTACCGGTAATAAAATATACTCCAGCCGTTTGAAAAGAAGAACGATTGGGCAGGCTTAAGCTAAAACCTGCCCGTGACAAAGGTTCAAAGGTTTGGTTTAGACTGGTTCTTACGAAGTGCGTGTATTGAGGAGTTGCACTTTGCCATGTTATCGAAATATTATTTTCGCCGACGCCACCCAATGCGGTTAGCGCAAGCACCGATATTCCTATCGCAAGTTGCTTTCTCATCATACACCTCATTATAACTGAACTTTGTCACTTTATAATCTAGCATATCTCTTTGTGTTTGTCAAACACTATTAAATCGAGTTTTTTCTTTTGGCTAAGAAAGTTCAAACTCAATAGTGTTTGCTTTTATATGATTATTTGTTTTTCCTCCTACTTATTAATAATTTATTGATTATATTGATGTAACTTTGTATAAGTTTGTAATCTGTATTTTTATCGGGTAAGGAAAAAACAATGACTGAGAGAAGTCCTTTTGAAATTTATAATAGTACGCTCGTGCCGATGGTAATTGAACAAACCTCAAGAGGCGAGCGTTCTTTTGATATTTATTCTCGTTTGCTCAAAGAAAGAATCATTTTTTTGACCGGCGAGGTTAATGATGAAGTTTCTTCTTTGGTGTGTGCTCAGCTCTTGTTCTTGGAAGCTGAGAATCCAAAAAAAGATATTTCTTTATACATTAATTCTCCGGGGGGCGTTATTACATCGGGTATGGCTATGTATGATACCATGAAATATATCAGTTGCGATGTGGCGACGATTTGCATCGGTCAGGCTTGCTCTATGGGTTCTTTCTTGCTTGCGGGCGGTACAAAAGGAAAACGTTATTCTTTGCCGAATTCTCAAATTATGATTCACCAACCTTCAGGCGGTGCTAAAGGACAGGCTGCGGATATTGAAATTCAGGCTAAGTTGATTTTGGATATGCGTAAACGCTTGAACCAAATCTATGCCGATAATACGGGACAAAAACTCTCGGTGATTGAAAAAGCCATGGACAGAGATAACTTTATGACCCCGCAAGAAGCGCTGAAGTTTGGTTTGATTGACCATATTGTAACCTCTCGTAATGATATGTAGGATAAAAACATGAGTGATGAAAAAGATAACGGCGAAATGCTCCATTGTTCCTTTTGCGGAAAAAGCCAAGCAGAAG
>CALXOP010000085.1 GCA_944390035.1 uncultured Alphaproteobacteria bacterium
TCGAGCAAGCGATGGTCAAAAGCCTTGAGGCGAATTCTTATATTTTGTGTATCCATCATTTTTAATACTTTTCCTATAACTAGAACGCAAAAAATTTAGATGAGGCTAAACTTGGTGCCCTCTAAACGATTAATTCGGCAGCACATGAAAACCATAGGTGCTGCGGTATTTTTTATATTCTTCACTATGGCAGAGTCTCCCCTTCCCATAATTACGTGAGGGCTTTGTAACATAATTGAGTCTAATATGCAAGCAAAAAAATGCAAAAATTTCACTTTTTTTATTTTATTAAATCAAGACTCAGACTCTGTTTGCGCCGAATCGACAAAAATTCAATTTTCCGGTCCAAAAGAGTCTATTTTAAAAATACAACGAGCTCCGCCAAGGGAGCTCGTTAAACAATTTTCAGAACATTCAAAAGAGTTCGTTTTCAAGCCTTTGCCAATTTTTGTTCAAATCTTCCAATTTTTGGCGTTGGAAACTTTCCTCCGTATCCGCCAGCCATTGCTCATCAATCAGCTTAAAATCGGAACCGACTTGCTCAAAATAAACAGACTGAGGCTTAGCCTCAACAAAACGAAGACACAACCGGAAAAGATTACCTTGTTTATCAATTTGCTCAATATATGTCTTTTTGTTGAGAATAAACTTTTTAGTCATATCCACCACATCGCCAAAGCCATCAAGAGCAAACACTTTCCACCCATAAGCATTATAAACGCACCCTTTGTGGCGAATATTGACTTTTTCACTGTAAGCCAACACCTCACCCAGCAATTTATATTGCCGTGATGTTTCCGCCACATCAATAAAATTGGGTAACAACTGACGCCCGCTTACTTTAATTTGCACCACCGCAAAGAAAACATGTTTCATATTTTCTTTACGATAAATTTCAAAGCACTCATTTTTAAGATATGGCACCAAAGGCCTCACAAAATACTGCCCGTTTTCCAAACAATACTCAAAGAACTTTGCCTCTTCGTCAACATATAGTTGAAACTCCGAGAAAACTGTTTTTGTTTTCATAATTTAGATAATAATGGTTTTAAGTGTCCCTGAGCATAACCATTTTCTTTTTTTATGTCAATAAGGTTGATGTCTAACCTCCGACAAACGCCATCTGGCCAAAGCCGTTTCCTTAAATTTTGTTCTATCTGCGGTTTTGGGTTTGACTTTTGCCTGACGCAATTTTTGCATTATTTGTTTTTTCTTTTCGCGGCGTGCCAAAAAATGCATTTTTTCCCCTTCGGAGAGGCGATGACATTTTACGCCGTCATTATGACAAACAAATCCAAAGAAACGTCCATCCTTAGTCAAAAATACTTTTTCTTCTCTGAAAATATAAGCAATTCTTTTTTCGCAATCCATTAGAATTCTCCAGATTCTTTGATAGCATCAAAAAAAAGAGCCTCCATATTTAGGAGGCTCTTTCAGTGTCAACTAGGAAGAAACTGTTTTCACAACAGTTAGAACAAGAACAAAACGATGTCTTCCTAATCATAATTTACAATCCTGTTCATCAAAAAACCAAGGTTAGGTTAGACGAAATTTCGCAAAGAGTCAAGCAGAATCATACAAAAAGAGGTTTTACGCCGTTTGGGCGTAAAACCTCTTTCTTTTAAGCCGTATATTTCTTTGCAAATTCCAATTTATTTTCGCCATTAATTCGGCGAATAGCTGTATTTGCCAAAATCAAAGGCAAATCCACCGCCAGCCAATGCTCATCAACGGTGGTTTCTGGAATCAATGCCGTCACATTGCCGCAAACCATTTGCCAAAAGCGCTTTCTGGCAATAAGGAAAATTTCGTCAGCTTCAGCTTTTGAAATTTCCTTACTGTCATAAAGTCCTAACTTGACCAACTCCTTATAGCAGGGAGTATCCTCAAATTTGACTTTTTTACCGATTTCATTTTCCCACTCATAGGGATGAGCTTGTTTATAGCCCTCGGTCACCACTGCGGCACGATCTCTTTCGGTTCGTACCTTAAACGTCTTTGCCACTAAGATGGCTCTTTCTTTCAAATTCATGATAATAGTTTTTTAGAGTTTAATTTTTCTGATATTCACACAATGCGCTTGAGCCTCTTTGGTAAAATGCTCAAAATTCTCCCGCAAAAAATCAGGAGTAAATCTGGTATTTTTTACCAAATCAATACATTGCTTTCCTAGAGAGCGCTTTGCCAAATATATGGCATTTATCTCCGGACTACCTTTGCGTATCATAAACTTACGCATATCCGGCACCAAATCCCAATATTTGGCAAAAACTTCCATCACCTCCAGATTATTATCTTCAATAATCTGTTGTTGGATTTGTTGGTTAAAACAAACTCCTTGAGAGAACGCCTCCTCCAGCTGTTGCTCAGAGGCTTTTTCATACATTTCTTGTTGCCTGGGCAATTCTTTTTTCAATCGCCCGATATCGGGCAACACATAAACGACTTTCTTGGTAGGACTTCCGCCCTCAAAGCTACTCTGTTTCATAATGCTTAAAATTAAATAATAAATGATTATACCTCTTTTTATCCTATTTTTTGTCCAAAATCAAGTCTAAAAAAAGGGCCTCGTTTGTGAGGCTCCTATTTTTTTACAAATCTATTTTCAAAGACTTTGGCGTTTGCTCTCGCTTAAAGGCCATTTTGCGGTATCGGTTCAGCACCCACCGCACGGTCTTTTCGGGAAAACCGTATTTAACGATTTCATTTTCCTTTTTTCCTTGCTCCAGATAGGCACTCAAGATACCATCCAACACATGATACGGCGGAAGTGTATCTTCATCTTTTTGATTATCGCTGAGTTCGGCACTGGGCGCACGCTCAATCACCGCTTGCGGCAAAACCTCTTTTTCTGTATTAAGCCATTTTGCAATCTCAAAAATCTGACTTTTATACAAATTCCCGATTGGAGAAATACCGCCGCAAGTATCACCATACAAAGTGCAATACCCCATTGCCGCTTCGGACTTGTTTCCGCAAGCCAAAACCAGATACCCGAACTGGTTCGAAAAAGCCATTAAAGTTTTGCCTCTTTCTCTGGCCTGCAAATTTTCCAAGACAATATTTTTGGGCTCTTCCCCAAAAGACGCAGCCAGAAAGCGTATCTGATTTTCAATCACCGGCTCAATATCAATCACCTTATAATCAAAGCCATTAAGCGCGGCAATTGTCGCGGCAATTTGCAAACTCAATTCAGAGGTGTGCTTGGTTTTCATCATCACCGCATGCACATGTTCAGCGCCCAAAGCCTGAGTAGCCAGCACGCTGACCAAGGCAGAATCCAATCCGCCCGAAAGCCCTAAGATAACATCGCTAAACCCATTTTCATCACAATATGTTTTAAGATTTTT
>CALXOP010000086.1 GCA_944390035.1 uncultured Alphaproteobacteria bacterium
ACGCTTGATTTGGAAAAATATATCTTCACGCCCGAGCAAACCAAAACCTTATATGAGGTCGGTCGTCTTGAGTTCCCGATGAAAGATTTTACTTACGTCTTCACCAAAAAAATGTTTGAAACGGCCAAAGAAAATCGGCTTCTGGATAAACCTTTGCCGATAACTTGTCCGGTGCACTTAATTCAAGGGCAAAAAGATGCCAACATTTTGCCCGATAAGGCCCTCAAAATTGCGCAGTGCCTAACGAGTGACGAAGTTGTCATTAAGCTGTTAAAAGACGGCAATCATCGCTTGGGAACCGATGTTGATATTGCCGAAATTCTCAATACTTTGGAGAGTTTGCTTTCCCGTCTATTGAAATAAAATCGCGCCCTTGTAATCTGTCCGATGATAATTATTTAAATCTCAAATGAAATAATTTGAGGACATATCAATGCGGGGCAAACAAACACCAACCCTTCAACCGAAGGCGTCCGATTATGCTTGGTTGAAATGGATTTTAATCGCGGGAATAGTTTTAGGCTTGTATGGGGCATACCGTTACCTTCGCCCTCATACGCGTCAGAGCGATGCCAAAGAGCCAGCCGTGGTCACCGTAAAGGTTCAGGCTCTAAATCCGCAATCCGTGACGATTGAAAGAAAATATGTCGGTTATATCACCCCGATAAACGATGTTTTGGTAATGCCCAAAATCAGCGGCTTTTTGGCAACGGTTAATGCCGCCGGCGGACAAGAAGTCAAGGCCGGAGATTTGCTTTTGGTAATTGATCAAGGCGAATATATTGCCCAAACCGCCGCGGCCGATGCTGCCGTCAAACAAGCCCGAGCCGACTATACCAATGCCGAAATTTATTATCGCCGCATGAAAAAAGCCGGACCAAAGGCCGTATCTAAAACCGAGCTTGATAATGCCAAAGCCTCCTATTTGAGTGCTCAGGCCGCTTTATCTCAAGCCAAGGCCAATTATGAGTTGGCCAAAGTCAATTTAGGCTATACGGAAATCAAGGCCCCGATTTCAGGCATTATCGGCGAAGTCAGCCTAACGGTTGGCGACTATGTTTCTCCCTCATCACAAGAGCTGTTCAGCATCATCAGTTACAATCCGATACGTGTGGTCTTTGCCATTAGTGACAAAGATTATTTGGAAGAGGTCAAAAAAGGCACTTTTTTCAAAGATAACAAAATTCAGTTGCGTTTGGCCGATGGCAGTTTATATCCTTTTTTGGGACAATATAAATATTCGGACAATCAAGTCACCAAGTCAACCGGCTCTGTTTCGGTTTATGCCGACTTTGCAAATCCCGATAAAATTTTGCTCTCCAATGCCTATGTCGATGTTTTGGTAGAAAAAACTTATGCCGACATCTTACTGATAAATAAGCAAGATATAGAAATGACCGTCAACGGCAATTTTGTGTATGTGGTCAATCAAGACAAACTTCTCAAACGCAAAATCAATATCTTGGGCGAAAAAGGCACCGACAACGTAGTTGCAAACACCTTTGCCTCCGGAGATTATCTGGTAGTAGAAAAAGTCTCAGCAAAAGCTCTCTCCGC
This sequence comes from uncultured Alphaproteobacteria bacterium, assembly GCA_944390035.1. GTDB lineage: Bacteria > Pseudomonadota > Alphaproteobacteria > RF32 > CAG-239 > Scatocola. The sequence goes on from CALXOP010000086.1 coordinate 1,558, forward strand.
CAAAATAAAAATGGAAATTGAGCCCAATCGGGAGAAACAATAATGTTTTCCGAATATTTTATTGATAAACCGAGATTTGCCGGCGTCATATCGATTGTAATGATATTATTGGGGTTGCTTGCGATTGTGGTATTGCCCATATCACAATATCCGCCGATAACGCCGCCGCAAATTGTCGTATCCACCACTTATCCCGGCGCCAGCGCTCAAGTTTTGGTTGATACGGTTGCCATCCCCATAGAAAACCAAATCAACGGCGTTGAAGATATGCTTTATATGTCTTCCACTTCAGATGACAACGGCAGTTATACCCTAACCATCACCTTCAATATCGGAACAGACCCCGACATTGCCCAAGTAAAGGTGCAAAACCGGCTGCAACAGGTGATGTCGCAATTACCTTCCATCGTCAATCAAGAAGGCATAGATGTCAAAACCAGCATGTCAAATATTTTGGGTATGTTGGTCTTGCGCTCGCCGCATAACACTTATAACGACCTCTTTTTGAGCAACTTTGCTTACACCAACATCAAAAATCCGCTGTCACGCATTAAAGGCATGGGTTCGGTTGATATTTACGGCCCGCAATATTCCATGCGCATTTGGCTCAACAGCGACAAAATTGCCTCGCTTGGGCTGGACAGCGCCGCAATAGCGCAAGCCATATCTTCGCAAAATGTTCAGGCATCCATTGGTCAGGTCGGCGCGGCTCCGAGCAGTGATGAAACGCCGATGGTTCTATCACTCACGGCCAAAGGCTTGCTCAACACGGTTGATGATTTCAAAAATATCATTGTGGCCACGTCGGCCGACGGGGGTGTTGTTCGGCTGAAAGATGTTGCCCGTATTGAATTGGGTGCGGACAACTATGGTATGAATGCCCATTTTGATAACGCGCCGGCAGTTGTTATCGGTTTGAGCCAAACGCCCAATACCAACTCTTTGCAAATCATGGACGATGTGCGGACAACAATTACCGAATTAAGCAAAACTTTTCCCGCCGACATGGAATTTAAGGTGGCTTACGATTCTACCGAATATGTCCGTGCCTCTATTGCCGGAATCATCGAAACCTTGTTCATTACTTTTTCGCTTGTGGTGCTGGTAACTTATATCTTTTTGCAAAAATTCAAAACCACGCTTATTCCGTTGATTACGATTCCCGTATCCTTGATTGCGACTTTTGCAGTGATATATGTTTTGGGGTTTGACATTAACATTTTAACACTGTTTGCCATGATTTTGGCCATTGGTCTGGTGGTTGATGATGCCATTATTGTTGTGGAGCGGGTGCAATACCTAATGGCCTATAATCAGCTTGACGCGCACCAGGCCGCCATTAAGGCCATGAAAGACATTGCCGGAGCAATTATTGCCACGACTTTTGTGTTGCTTTCAATTTTTATTCCGGTGGGCTTAATGGCCGGCATCACGGGAAAAATCTACCAACAATTTGCCGTCACGATTTCAACGGCTGTTGTGTTTTCGGCGTTTAATGCCCTCACACTCAGTCCCTCATTATGTGCGATTTTTTTGCAAGGCGACACTCAAAATTCCTCTCCGCATGGCTTTTTTAAGGCCTTTGACAAGGTGATAGATTTTTGCAAACAACACTATTTGCGCGTGGTGGAACATTTTTCAAAATATTTAGGCCAAACCATAGCCGTCACCTTAGGCGTGATTGCGCTTATCGGGCTGATATTTAAGTTTACGGCAACGTCATTTATTCCCGAAGAAGACCAAGGCATTGTCTTTGCCAATATCCAATTATCGGATACGGCCACCATCAATCAAACCAATGCTCTTTTGTCACAAATTAGTGAAGGCAGTCTCAAAATCCCCGGTATCAAATATTTTATATCGGTTGCCGGCTATTCTATTTTAGGCGGTGGCGGTGAAAACGTTGCCTTAGGCGTTATCGGTTTGGAGCCCTGGTCGGAGCGCACCACCCCTGAAACCTCGCTTAATGCCATTTTGACCAATTTGCGTGAACAATTTGGCCGTACCCCCGGAGCCGAGGTGAATTTCTTTGCCCCGCCGGCCATCCCAGGAATAGGCAGCAGCGACGGCCTTTCTTTGGAACTTTTGGCCATTAACGGTTCTCTCACTCCCGAAGACCTTTTTGCGCAAATGGAACAATATCTCCTGGCCTTGGATAAATCAGGCGCATTAAGCTATGCCTTCAGCACCTTTACCTCAAAAACACCGCATATATATTTGGATATTGACCGCACCAAGTTGGAGAGTTACAACATCAGCGTTTCTGAGCTCTTTAGTGCGCTGTCGAGTAATTTAGGCTCAAAATACATTAACAACATTACCTTAAGCGGGCAGGTAAACAAAGTGATAATTCAGGCGGACTTTCCTTATCGCCAAAGTATTCAAGATGTTGAAAACCTTTATATTCGCAATCAACAAGGCGATTTAATCCGCCTCAACAGTTTTGCCTCCGTCAAAACCAGCATTTCACCGAAAATCATCTATCGCTATAATCAATATACTTCGGCGGCCATAACGGCACAAACCGCACCCGACACCAGCACCGGTACGGCCATAGCTCAGATTTCGTCTGTTGCCGACAAAGTCTTGCCCAAAGGCTATCAAATAGATTGGACGGGCTTGAGCTTGCAAGAGGTTGAGGCCGCAGGACTTGGCACTATCTTAATTATTTTGGCGCTGGTTTTCTGTTATTTGTTTTTGGTGGCTTTGTATGAGAGTTGGATGTTGGCCTTTTCGGTAATGTTTTCAACCGTTTTTGCCATTTTGGGCGCCTTGGTCGGATTGCACCTTATGGGACAATCCTTAAGCATTTACGCGCAGTTAGGGCTGATAATGCTCATCGGCTTGGCGGCCAAAAACGCCATTTTGATTGTTGAGTTTACCAAATCTTATCGCGAAGCCGGAGACACTATTCAAGAAGCGGCGGCCAAAGGAGCCGGAGAAAGATTCCGCGCGGTTTTGATGACGGCTCTAACCTTTATCTTGGGTGTTTTTCCGATGATTGTGGCCACCGGCGCCGGTGCCTCATCACAAATTGCCATCGGCACGTCGGTCTTTTATGGCATGATTGCGGCCACTTTTGTCGGTATAATTTTTATTCCGGCGTTGTTTGCTGTGTTTGAGAGCATAAAGGAACGAGGCTGGCACAAAAAATCACCTTCGGCACCGCAAGGAGAGAAAAATGCGCAATAAAAATATAGAAATAGTGCTGTTGGGCAGTCTTTTAGCCGGCTGCACCGTCGGCCCCGACTATAAGCGTCCCGAATTTTATGACACGCAAAAACTAAGTTCCGCCCTCAAACTCAATACCCAAACTCCAAAACCCATATCGGCAGAGTGGTATCATCGTTTTCAGGACCAAACCCTAAATGATTTAGTCAAAACGGCACTTTCAAATGCACCGAGTGTTAACCAAGCCGTTCACAAGTTACGCGCGGCGCGCTATAGTCTAAACCAAGGAGAATTTCAGTCTTTTCCGATGTTTGATATTAACGGCGGCTACAATTATGATAAAAGCAGTAAAGAGGCCGGTTATGGCATTGATCAAGATTATTATCAACTGGGCATGGATGCCTCTTGGGAAATAGATATATGGGGTGCCAATCGTCGCAATACGGAAGTCTTAAGAGCCACATTTAAGGCCGCCGGCGCCAACTTAGACAATGTCAAACTGGTCTTGATTGCAGAAATTATATCTGATTACCTTAATTTGCGCACCAATCAAGAGCAATTAAAATTGGCCCAAAAAACGCTGGCCTATCGACAAGAGGTTTTTGACTTGGTTAAACGCCAATACGATAACGGATTAACTGATTTTATCTCACTGCAACAAGCCCAATATTCGGTTGATACCGCCAAAGTCTTAATTCCACAATATCAAATGGCCATAGAGAATTATAAAACGGCACTCAGCGTTCTGACCGGAATTTTGCCGGATGATTTCCCTACCGAAATCAACACGCCGACAACCAATTTGGCCGCGGTTGCCCCGCAATATGACCTGTCTGAGTTAAAAATGGTGCCGATAGAAGTTATCCGCTCAAGGCCGGATGTCAAAATTTCCGAAGAAAACTTGATTGCACAAAATGCCGCCATCGGTGAGGCAGTGGCCAATTTATATCCTAATGTCAGCCTCAATGGCTTTATCGGTTGGCAGGCAGGCGAGCTCTCTCATCTGATAAATTCTCAAACCAACACTTATAGCTATTCTCCGCTGATAAAATTGCCGTTTTTTCACTGGAACCAGCTAACCAATGCCGTCAAAGCCCAAAAGGAAACCAAGCAAGAATATCTCTATGCGTACCAAATCTCAATTCTAAATGCCATAAAAGAATTGCGCGATGCGTTGATAGGTCTTGAGGAAGAGCAAAAACAAAATACCTCCTACCGACAAGCGGTTCAAAGCATGGATGATGTCTTGCAATCAACTCTTGCCAAATATGAAAACGGCTTAATCAATTTCAGTGAGGTGCTGACGGCCGAACAAAATCTACTCCAAGCTCAAACCGAGCTCTTAGGCAATCACAATAATCTCTACCAGCAGCTCATTGCTTTTTATAAAGCCGCCGGCGGTGGTTTGGAAACAAGCTGGCCGTCTGCTCTTAAAGACTAATAGTCGTTATTGTTAAACGGCACGTCTTGCAAAACGCGCTGCGGTCTGTAAACATAGATATTTGTAACCGACGGCAGGTTATAAGTTCTGTGCCAATATCCTTTATCTTCCATGCAAAGGCGATACTTTTTAGGGTTAGAATCATAATCATCGCGCAAAGAATTAACCATAATCGGCATAGCCCCGGGATAAGGCACGTAGCTGGCCCAAATTCCCTTCTCGGCAAACCAGTCGGCGCGAATATCAAGTTTTACCTCTTCGGAATAGAACCAAGTTCTAAAGTCAGGCAGGCGCAAATCTTCGGCTTGCCGCATACACTCCGAATGATCGCGTGCAAATTTTTCAATACCGGTATTTTCTCTTTCCCAGTGATAAATCACTTGTCCTTGCCCGCTTGAAAACCAAGTACAAGACGTCAAACTCAAACAAGACAATGCGACGGAATATAAAATTTTTTTCATCATTAAAAGTCCAAATTAGCATAATGCTTAGCGGGCAAAATGCCTTTAATATTATCTTTTAGAATATCCTTAAAACTTGGGCGAGACTTAATTTTAGAATACCATAATTTGGCATTTTTATAGCTTTCCCACGGAATATCCCCGAGGTAGTCAATAATGGAAAGATGCGCTGCGGCCGCCACATCGGCCCAAGAGAAGTTCTCTCCGGCCAAATAATTACGCCGCTCAATCAGCCAATCAATATATTCTAAGTGAAAATTTAAGTTATTAAGTCCGGCTTTAAGCAGGCGAGAATCTGGGGCTTGTCCCGTGCCAAACCTTCTGTGAACTTTTTCTACCACCACATTGCGATAAACTTCGCGATAAAATTTTTCATCAAACCATTCGCTCAGGCGACGAACTTCTGCACGCTCCTGAGGGGCGGAAGGCAAAAGTTTGTAGTCTTTTGATATTTCTTCCAAAAACTCGCAAATGGCATAATTTCCGGCAATCACATTACCGTCATAAACATAAATCGGCAATTCTCCTGCCGGATTGAGCTTAAACACGTTTTGCGAAAGATTCCAAGGCTCTTCTTCTTTCAAAACAAACAACATCTTTTTCTCGGTCATGGCGATTCGCACTTTACGAGAAAACGGAGAAACCGGATGATGTATCAAAAGAACCATAACTTCCTGCCTATAAAATATCTTACTTAAAAATTAGATATAGTTTAACAACTAGAATTTAAAGGTCAAGTTTTCCGCAAGGTTTATACTTTTATTATTTTTTTGCAAAGCTCGGCGGAACTACGCCCATATTTTGTTGTTCTTCTTGCTGCAGGGCTTGAATCAAGTGTTGCTCCAAATCTTTGCGATATTTGTCGTTTTGCAACATTTTGCTAAAGGTCGAATAGAGGGATTTTCTTAATCTGGATGTTTTGGAAATTCCGATAAACAACGGCATATCCCAAAGAGATTGTTTGGAGAAGGCCACTTGTCGGCGAATACCCAGACGAGAGGTTTGAACAATACCGTAATAATAACTCGTGAAAACATAGTCGATTTCGCCGGTAAAAAGTTTTTGGTACAAATCTTTTGAGTTGTCGACATAGACAACATTGTAATTTTTCATGGCTTTTGTAACATAATCGGCCAAATGTTCTCGTGAATCCATACCGCCTTTTAATTTTTTCAAGTCATCCATGGTGCGCACCTCAGTGATACGATTCGGCATCATGGCTACACTCATCGGATTATTAAGAATGGACGGATAGATATATTCAATCCCCTGATAAATGTCTGTATCATAATAAATTCCGAGGATAAGGTCGATTTCTCCGCGCAGTACATCAATAATTAAATCTTTGTATGGTTTGTCATTAATATAGGTGATGTCATAAAAATTTTTTTTCGCAAAATCTTCAATAAATTGATTGTAAATTGTGTGCATTTTCGGTAAACTATAAGCATCGACAATCACTTCACCGAAAGGGGGATAATCCAGAAAGGATGTAACGCGTAATTCTCGGCGTTGCGTGTTCTTGTCGGATTTGACTTCGACCATGGCGAAGGCTCTTCCCGCTATCAAACAACAGCAAAGCAACACAAAAATTTTTTGTAAACAATGGCGCATCATATATTATCCCCAAAAGTAATAAAAGAAGCTCAATAACTAATAATAAATTAACCAAATTATATTAAAAAGGTTTTAAATTTGAATTAGCAAATGGGTAAAAAAATGAACGAAACACAAAAATATTCCGCAACTGAAATTTCGGCAATGGATCAAAGTGAATTGGAAAGCCGAGCCTTTATAAAAGCGGCCTCTTCACTGAATATGATAAAAGAGCATTGGGATACCGAGCAAGGCAAATTAGAGGAAGCCTTAGATAAAAATCGTCGCTTGTGGACCATAATCGCCAGTGCCATGAAGGAAGATGATTGCCCGCAACCGGTGGAAATACGAAATAATATTCTCAATTTGGCACTGTTCGTTTTTCGTCGGACAATGGATGTATTGTCTGACCCAAAGCCCGAAAGCCTTAATATTTTAATTGATATTAATATGAATATTGCCAAAGGTTTGGCCGGCCACGGCGAGTAAGTAAGCCCATAAGACTTAATAATAAGAACACCCTGAGGGGTGTTTTTTTTATGCCCTTATTTTTTTTGGCACGAATATTGCATAGAAAAGCACAACGAGTAATTCTGTAAGGAAGTTATGAGATGGAAATCAAAGAAATAAATAATAGTTTGCTGAATTTGTTGCAAATGAATAAAACTCCGGTCCAATCCGGCAATGCGACTGCTATGGGTTTTGGCGACATTTTGGCTGAGTTGAAAACAGCTAATGCCGGCAAAACCGATGTAAAGGCCGATTTCAGCCAAGCTAAAAAGCAAGTTTCTACTCAATTCTCTGAAAATAAATCTCAAGAGACTGTTTCTTATGATAAAACCTCCTCTTCCGATACGGATAAAGTTTCGTCCTCCAAGGAAGATAACGCTTCTTCTAAACCAAATGAAAAGGCAGATAATAAGCAAGAAGACAAAACAAGCGCAGACAAAACAAATAGCAAAACCGAGGACAAAACGACTGCAAAAGATAAAAATCAGCAAGATAGCTCCTCTGTAGCCAATGATTCTGCTGCAAAAGAAGACGTAAAAGCAACACCTGCTGAAGATGTAATTGCAAACGACGTGGTTGAAACGCAATCTCAAACCAAAGAAATTTCGGTCGAAGCCCTGTCCTTGCTGGGTTCTATTATGGTTGTAAATCCGCTTGACGGAACTCAAATGCAAGTCTCTGGTCAAGATTTGGCAACGGCTTTATCCTCTCAAGGTGTTGAATCTGTTTCTTTGACTGAAGGTGAAAATGGTCAGCTCATGTTGGTAATGCCTGAAGAAAATTCTTCGGAGTTTAATGCGTTTCAAGAAGTTCTCCAATCTTTTGAAGTTGTGGCTGACGGGGCTGAAGTCCAACCTCTCAAAGCCCAAACCGCAACCAAAGAAAAAGGAGAGGAACTTGTTGCCACGGATGCTGAAAATATCAACTTGGTAGATGAACAGGCCTCTCAGCTCAGTGAAGTTTCCGGTAATCGCAAATTAAAAGTTGAAGTCAATGTCAAAGAGGAAAAAATTGCCGATAAGGTTGACGGTAGTTTGGTAAAAGAGAGCAAATTATCCGAGAACACCTTGTCAGCCATTATGTCCGGAGATGACCAATCAAATCCGTTAACCGAGACAAAAACTCCGGCAGCCAATATGGCAAACAATGCGCAAACAGTGCAAAGCCAAACTTCGCAAGCTAAATTGGCCGGTGTTGCCGTTGCTCAAAACACCGCAGCCATCGCCACGGCTGATGATACGGCTTCTCTTTCTTTAGATAACAATACCACAACTTTGGCGCAAGTCGGCAGCCTGGGACGTGAAAACATCCCGACGGCAAAATTAGCTGCCAATGACGCCCAAAATACTTCTTTCAGAGATGTCTATAAAGGCATGAGCAAAGAAGTTATTGACCAAGTTAAGGTAAATATCACCAAATCGGCCGTTAAAGGCGTTGATAAAGTAGAAATTCAACTCAAACCTGAAGACTTAGGCCACATTGAGGTTAAAATGCAAATCGGCAAAGACGGCAAATTGCAAGCTCATATTGTTGCCAGCCGTCCGGAAACCGCCGAAATGTTGCAAAAAGATATTTCCAGCCTGCAAAAAGCATTTAACGATGCCGGCTTTCAAACCGATGAAGGCAGCTTGAGCTTTAGCTTCCGTAACGAAGGCCAATCAAACGGAGAGCAAGAGAAAAATAATCTGCGTAACTTTATCGGGCAGGCCTTAGAACAAGAAAACGCCATGGATGCAGCCGGCAACGATATGCTCTATAGCGGCAACCTGAACGGAACAAACGGATTAAACATCAGAGTGTAACCAAGGAGGTGTATTATGGCTGATATCAATGCAATAAACGGTTATACCCAGACCAGTAGTTCAACCACCACCCAGGCAAGCAACCAGTTGTCTGCGGATATGAACACGTTTTTAACCCTTCTCACCACCCAGCTGAAATATCAAGATCCGCTGGACCCGATGGATACGGCAGATTTTACCAACCAATTGGTACAATATTCCAGCGTCGAACAAGCAATTCAAACCAACTCAAAGTTAGATTCGCTGCTCTCATTAAATATGTCCAACTTAGGCGCACAGGCTGTTTCTTATATTGGTAAAGTAGCTCAGTGCTTAGGCGATGTTATGCCGCTTGAAAACGGAATGGCCAAAGCCACTTATACATTAGATAAAAATGTTGAAAGTGCCGTCATTACCGTAAAAGACTTGGAAGGCAATATTGTTTACTCAAAACAAGGCAATATTACCGCCGGCACACATGACTTTGAGTGGGATGGTAAAGATTTAAACGGCAACCAATTAGAAGACGGCGCATACCAAATTGAAGTCACCACCAAAGTTGCCAGCGGTGAAACTTCTGCCACGGTAACCACGACGGTCTTTGGTCGTGTAACGGGTGTTGCCAGCGATTCTAATGGTGTTTATGTCGGTTTAGGCGATGCCGTAACCGCAAACTTGAGCGATATTTTAACGGTTCGCAATGATGACTTTTTTGATACAAACAAACCCGGAGCAGGGGATGAAAGCACTTCTCCGGAAGAAGGTGACGCAGATTCTTCAGAAGAGGAAGGCAGCATAGAAAAGGCAGCGAGAGTATTAAGTGACATGGCAGGAGCCGCCGCCCAAGCCGCCACCTTCGGATTATTATAATTTAGACTTTAGGAGATAAAACAATGAGTATTTTTGGTGCATTACAGTCCGGTATTTCGGGATTGGCCGCCCAATCAAGTGCAATGGGTGCGATTTCCGATAATATCGCAAACGTAAACACAATTGGTTATAAAGTGACCAATACCCAATTTGCCACTTTGGTAACCAAACAAACCTCTTCAACAATGTATTCCCCTGGCGGTGTTCAATCTCGTCCGCGCCAAGAAATCAGTGCGCAAGGCTTATTGTCTTCCACCTCTATTTCTACGGACGTAGCAATTACCGGAAGTGGCTACTTTGTTGTAAACCAAGCTGCTAATCCGGGTGAAGGCGATATGTGGGCCTATACCCGTGCCGGAAGTTTTGGTTTGGATGATAACGGCTATTTGGTCAATACCGGCGGATTCTATGCGCAAGGTTGGTCATTGCTGCCGTGGGATGGAAATCCGAACGCCAGCGTTGTTAATGTAAACGGCATTAACTATATGAAGGCTTATTATGATGCCAGCGGCAAAACAGTTTATATCAATGATAACATTATTGATAGCCGTAACCTTCGTCCGATTAATCTTTCAACAATTGGCGGTACTGCAACTGCAACCCAGCAAATCAGCATGGGTGCAAACTTACCATCTGGCGCTCCTATATTCGACCCGACCAATGCAGCGGCCGGCGGTAAGGAAAAAATTTCCGCTTTGATTTATGATAGTTTGGGCAATGCCAGCAACTTGAGTTTGGAATTTACCAAAACCAGTTCAAATGGTTGGTCATTGGGTAGCACGATTCCAAGTGGTGCCGCTTCCGTTGTCATGACCGGCAATACCGAAAACGGCAACGATATTTCATCAGATGTATATTTTGCAGCCGGACAATTAGAGTTCACCTCAATTCCGCAAAATGGTTCCACCATTAGCATTACCGATGCCGGAACGGGTGAAACTTATGTCTTTGAATTCGTAAACAATGCCGCTGGCTACGTTGGCGCCAATATTCCGGTAGAAATCAGCAACCAAGTTGTATCGGTTGATGATTTTGTTCAAAACTTTGTTGATGCCATTCAAGCCAATGTTCCTTCAGCCGGACGTTTCTCTGCCGACAGCAACACGGTCAGCATTGTTCAATCAACCATGGGTTCAGCCTTAACGATTGATGCAAGCAAGACCCTATCTTGCGTTCAAAGTGCGGTTAACCCGCGTGCTGATACGGGTATTCCGACCGGTATTTTTGATATTCCGCAAATTGATAACGACATCAAAAACGGTGCCCGCATTGACTTTGTCAGCACCACTGCGGCAGATTATCTGAACAAAACCATTACCATTAATGGCAAAACCTATACTTTCTCAAACACCCAAGACCCGAATAATCCTCTGCAAGTCGATATTTCGGATGCTATTTCCGGAGGCGATGTCAGCCCGGCGGGTGTCGTTTCAGCCTTGGCGGCCGCAATCAACGCAACGGCAGATGAGCCGAACCGTTTTGTTGCCAGTGGTATGTCTTTGGAAATTTTGCCGACCTCTTCGGGCGGAAATATTACCATTGACACGCAAGCCTTAGGTACGGCAATAGACGGTGTCGTACGCAACAATGGCGGCGCTTGGGGTTCTATCCAAAACAAAAATTGCACCATTGGCAGCACTTTTGCTACCAACACCACCGAAATTCAACAAGGTTCAATCGTTCCTGCCGTTCGTTTTAACTCTGACGGTACACCAAAAGAATTTTGGGTAAATTCAATGGAAATCGAGTGGGCCAACGGTGCTGAAAACATGACCGGCGAAAGCGGCCACGGTACCCCGATTACCTTAAACATGGGTAATGTCGGAACCAATGACGGTTTAACCAACTTGTCAGGTAACTTCACCACCAACTATATCAAACAAGACGGTGCAAAATTCGGTAGTTACTCAGGTGTTCAAGTTAGTGAAAACGGTATTGTTACGGCTTTGTTTGATAACGGTGAAACCAGACCGATTGCTATTCTTCCGTTAGCTACTTTTGCAAATCCGGAAGGTATGGAAGCTCTGACCGGTAATGCTTGGATTGAAACAGATGCTTCAGGTCAAGCTTTGTTAAAAATGGCAGGAACCAACGGTGCCGGTGAAATCACTTCGGGTGCATTGGAAACCTCAAAAACCGACCTGGCAACAGAGTTTTCTAACATGATTGTAACTCAACGTGCATACTCAGCCGCCACCAAGATTATTACGACGGCCGATGAAATGCTTGATGAATTAACTCGTATGACATAGTCTGATTCATAAAGATTTGCACAAATAAAATTAACCTCCTAAAGTAAGCCCCGCCGTTAAAAGACGGGGCTTTTAGAGGTTTTGGCAAAAGATAACGTTGTGAATATTTAAAAATATCGTTTCCTTAAATGTAAAATTAAGCTAATCATAAGGTAATTAGACGTTTAACTTGAAAAAATGGGGCCTAAAGTGAATAATTTTTGGCAAACAATAAAGAATTTGTCGCCGGGCAGACTTGCCGCGATAGCAGCGGTTATAATATTTTTGGTTAGTTTCCTAGGCTATATGATAGCCCGTATGAACAATACGGAATATGTCGTATTATATACGGATTTGGAAATGGACGGCGCCAAAGAGATTGTTGCCAAATTGGAAGCAGACAACGTCAAATACAAGCTCACCAAGAACGGAACGGAGATTCAGGTCCCGGCCGAAGATGTCAATAAACTAAGAATTGACACGGCTGAAATCGCCATGGGCTCAAGCGGGTCCAATGTCGGTTATGAGATTTTTGACCATACCGATGCCCTAGGCTCAACCAACTTTGTTCAAAACGTAAATTTGGTCAGAGCACTGGAAGGTGAATTGGCGCGTACGATTCGCTCGGTTGATAATATTAAATCGGCTCGCGTTCACTTAGTCTTGCCCAAAAGAGAAATGTTCTCTCGCGAAGAGCAAATGCCGTCGGCCTCCGTGGTCATCAAAACCAAAGACGGCCCGTTGAGTGCTAAGAGCATTCAGGCAATCCAAAAACTAATTGCCGCCTCTGTGCCGAAATTGGATGTTAAAAATGTGGCAATCGTTGATAATTTTGGTAATTTGCTAACCAAAAATTATGAAGACGAAGAAACTATGAATGCAGCCAATAATGAAATCATGCGTTTGGAGCAAGAGCGCAAAATGAGCTCTCAGGTTCAAAGCCTGTTGGAGCGTACGGTCGGTGAGGGGAAAGTTCGTGCTCAGGTTAATTTGGAAATGGACTTTGACCAAGTTGTCACCAAAGAGGAAATCTATGATCCGGATACGCAGGTTGTTCGCTCTCAAGCAACCGTAACCGAAGAAAGCTACAATAAAGATAATGAAAATCCGGTAACCGTTGCACAAAATATTCCCAATGGCGATATGGTATCCACCGGTTCGGGCAATGCCTCTCAGTCCTCACGTACGGAAGAGACCATTAACTATGAAATTTCCAAAGTTGTTCGTAATAAGGTTAAAAATACGGGAACCATTAAACGCTTGAGCGTTGCGGTAATGGTTGACGGCATATACGAAAAAAATGCCGAAGGCAAAATGGTTTACCGTGAACGAACCCCTGAAGAAATGGAACAAATCACCAATTTGGTAAAATCTTCCGTTGGGTATGATGCCAACCGCGGAGATATTGTCGAAGTGGAAAATATGCGATTTGTAAATATGATGCCGGAGACAGAAGAAGTGCAAGAAGTATTAATCATGGGCTTTACCAAAGATGAGCTCATCCGCATAGCGGAAGGCTTGGGCGTAGCGATTGTTGCAATATTGGTAATATTATTGGTTATCAGACCGTTGATAAACAATGCGTTTGACGTATCCAACAACAATAATGACGGCCGCCTGTTAGGGAGCAATCCCGATGATGATAATTTGTTGTTGTCCAACTTCTTAAATGAAGAAGATGACAGCGTAGAAGAACTAATTAACCTAAACAAGATAGACGGTAGAGTAAAAGTTTCATCATTGAAGAAGGTCAATGAAATTGTCGAGAAGAATCCTGACGCTGCGGTCAATGTTATTCGCAGTTGGCTCTATTCCAATGATAACAATTAACATTAAAGAGATATTCTGATGAAACAAAACGTAATAGATGATTATAATATTTTGTCCGGTCAGCAAAAAGCGGCCATATTAATGTTGTCATTAGATGAAGAGCGTTCTGCCTCAATTTTTTCGCTGATGGATGATGAGGAAATAAAAGAGCTCTCGGTGATTATGGCGAGCTTAGGCAAGGTAAATTCCGGCGTTGTGGAACAGCTTTTTTCAGAGTTTGTGGACAAAGTTTCCAGCACGGGGTCTTTGGTCGGAACCTATGAAACCACCGAAAGATTGCTATCAAAGGCTTTGGATAAAGACCGTGTTTCCTCAATTATGGAAGAAATCCGCGGCCCGGCCGGTCGTACGATGTGGGATAAACTTGGCAATGTAAACGAACATGTGTTGGCCAATTATCTGAAAAACGAATATCCGCAAACCATTGCCGTCATCTTATCCAAAATTAAGGCCGAACATGCGGCAAAAGTAATTGCCTTGTTGCCTGAAAACTTTGCCATGGAAATCGTAATGCGTATGCTCCGGATGGATTCGGTTCAAAAAGAAGTGCTGGATGGTTTGGAAAAAACTTTGCGTAAGGAATTTATGAGCAACCTGTCCAAGTCAACCCGTCGCGATTCGCACGAATTAATCGCCGACATTTTCAACTCCTTGGATAGAAACACCGAAAGCCGCTTTATGGAGGCCCTGGAAGAGCGCAATCGTGAATCTGCCGAACGAGTTAAATCTCTTATGTTTACCTTTGAAGACCTTATTCGTATTGATGCACAAGGCATTCAAATCTTACTGCGTAATATTGATAAAGATAAATTGGCAGTTGCTTTGAAGGGTGCATCTGAAACCATTAAAGATTTGTTCTTCAACAACATGTCTTCTCGTGCCGGTAAGATATTGAAAGAAGATATGGAGGCCATGGGTCCTGTGCGCTTGCGTGATGTTGAAGAGGCACAACAATATATTGTTACGGCTGCCAAAGAGCTTTCTAACAATGGTGAAATTGTCATCAGTGAAGGTAAAGACAGCGACGAGTTGATTTACTAGAAGGACACCTATGGCACATTTTAAGAAGTTTATGTTTGATAACTTTGTTATTGAGACAAAACCGGAAGCGGATTTGCCTGAGCCGGACATAAACTCTGCCGCACCCGAAGAGACCCCCGAAGAAAACACGGATTCTCTCGCCCCGAGTGTAGAAAATGCCGCACCTGCGGAAGATGTCTTGCCCACGCCTAACCCTGATGAAATGCCCGAACAAATCCCCGAGCCTGAACCGGAACCTGAGCCTGAACCGGAACCCGAGCCTGAGCCTGAGCCCGAACCGGAACCGGAGCCCGAAGAACCAAGCTATAGTCAAGAAGAGTTAGATGAAAAAGTCGATGCAGCGCGCACCGAGGGCTATGAGCAAGGATTTAAAAACTCCCAGCAAGGCATAGATTCTGAAGTCACCTCTTTATTGATGGACATTGCTCAAAAATTGCAAACGTTGTTAGATAGCAGAGATAGTCTCCAAAAAGAGCTTGAAAATCAATCGATTGAGGTTATAAAAACGGTTGTCAAACAATTAGTTCCAACCTTGCAGGCCGAGCAAGCCTCAGAGTTGGTGTGCAAGTTTATAGCCGATAATTTCAACAATTTTAAGAATGAATCAAAATTGTCTTTCTATATTCATCCGGATATTATATCATATGCCCAAGAGAAGATAGCCTCATTGGCAAAAAGCTATGATTTCGAGGGAAAAATAGCGCTTCACAAAGATTCACACTTGGCAAAAAATGATTGTCGGATAGAATGGGATAAAGGCGGCATAGAGCTCAACGGCGAGCAACAACGCGCCAAGGTAGATGATTTGTTGACAGCAGAAGAAAATACCAAACCGGAGATAAACGCATGACAGATAAGATTGAATTGGATGAATTAAGCGAAAGCGCAATGCTGGATGATGAGCCGGTATTGAAAAAAGATAACCAAATGGATGATTTTGATATTCCGAATTCTGCCAGTGACTTGGAAGCGGTTTACGACATACCGGTAAAAGTATCGGCCATTTTGGGCAAGACCAAAATGAAGGTCAGCCAGCTCTTAAAGCTCAACAAAGGAGCCATTATTGAATTAGACAGTAAGGTCGGCGAAGCAATCGACGTCTATGTCAATAATAATCTGGTTGCCAGAGGTGAGGTTGTTGTTGTGGACGACAAGCTCGGCATTACCATGACGGAAATTGTCAAAACTCCGACCAAATAGCAGGTAAACGATGGAATTATTGATAGTCGGCACATTAGAAGGACAAATCGGCGCGGCCAGCAAAATTGCTGTTCAGCAAGGCGGACATGTCACTATTGCCGATACCGAAGACGCCGGTTTAGAGGTTTTGCGCTCCGGCAAAGCCATTGAGCTGGTTATGATAGATGTGAAGTTGGACGTCTATAAATTCATTTCTTCGTTAGAGCAAGAAAGAATCAATGTCTTGGTTGTGGCCTGCGGTGTTGCCAATGATTCGTCATTAGCGGTTAAAGCCATTAAAGCCGGCGCCAAAGAATATATACCTTTGCCGCCCGACCCTGAGTTGATTGGTGCGGTTTTAGCCGCCGCCACGCGTGAAAATCATGCACTTATCTATGGCGACAAAAAGACCGAAGCGGTTTTGAAACTAGCCAAACAAATTGCGCCCTCTGAGGCTAATGTTTTGCTGACCGGACAATCCGGCACCGGTAAGGAAATCTTTTCGCGTTTTATTCATGATAATTCCAAACGAGCCAATAAAAAATTTGTGGCCATTAACTGTGCGGCTATTCCGGAAACCTTGTTGGAATCTGAGCTTTTCGGCTATGAAAAAGGGGCTTTCACTGGGGCTGTAGCACGCCGTATCGGCAAGTTTGAGGAAGCCTCGGGCGGAACTTTGTTGCTCGATGAAATCTCCGAAACCGATATTAAAATTCAGGCGAAATTGCTTCGTGCTATTCAAGAAAAAGAAATTGACCGCATCGGCGGCAAAGCTCCGATAAAGGTTGATGTAAGAATTATCGCCACTTCCAACCGCAATTTGGATGAATGTGTTAAAAACGGTACTTTCCGCCAAGATTTATATTATCGCTTAAATGTTGTGAATATTAATATTCCGCCGCTCAAAGACCGTAAAGACGACATTGTTGTTTTGGCCAAACACTTTGTGAAAAAATATTCCGAATTAAACGATTTACCGATAAAAGAGATGACCCCTCAGGCAGAAGAAAAATTGCTGAATTATCTCTGGCCGGGTAATGTCCGTGAGTTGGAGAATACGGTTCATCGTGCGGTATTGTTGAGCACCGGAGAAAAAATCGACGCCGATTCAATTCTCTTAGATGATATTGATTCAATTATTTCGGCCCCAAAAGAAGGCGAAGTGATGACCGGTGGTGAATTTGTCGGCAAAACCGTTGCCAGCATGGAGCGTAATTTGATTATTGATACGCTCAAACACACACTTGGCAATCGCACCACGGCCGCCAATATTTTGGGTATTTCGATTCGCACATTAAGGAACAAACTTAAACAATATCAAGAAGAAGGGTTTGACATCCCCGAAAACTAGGATATGACAAGCAACAATGGCAAAAAAAATAGCAAATAATGCCGCCGCGTTTGGC
>CALXOP010000087.1 GCA_944390035.1 uncultured Alphaproteobacteria bacterium
AAGAGGCGAGAAGGAGCGACCTCGGTCGCGAGCTCGAGGATAAAATCAACCGTTGCTCCGGTTGATTTTACCGCAAGAGGCGAAGTTTTGTTAGTTTTTTGAGGTTGAGTAAGCAACCGCAAAAAAACTTAAAAAACGAGTGACCGACGCGCGGTTAGTGAACGCAACGCGTGAACTTACCAAGCAAGAGGAGCATCAAAACTCCCGCCATTAGAAAAGCCGTCGCAAGACGGCTTTTAGTTTTTTTTGTAAAGAGGCGAGAAGGAGTGACCTCTAGGAAAAGTTTTATTAGTTTTTTTTTACTTGTATCGATAAAAGAAATGACAAAAGGCGGAGAGGGTATCTCCGCCTTTTCGTTTAGAGTTCGTGAACAGCTTGATTGATAGGTTGAATCGTTCGGGACTTATTTTCAAAAGATTGCAAAACATCTACTGCGCCCCAATAAAACCAATTTCCGACTTTAAGCGAAATTTCATCACCTTTTTGCGCACCGAGAAGTGCCGGCATAAAGTCGTGGCTGATATAAAAGCAAACAAACGTACCACTTGCTTGCGAGAGAATACAATAATATACCCGTTGCGGATACAAAGAACGCTCCTCTGGAAAAGACAGAAAGAATATATTCTCAACGCAAACTTCCGCTTCAAAATAACTGCATTTATTGTGCAGCATTTCTTGTCGTCCGATATCTGTCCATTGTTGCGTAAGGTTTTTGCACGCAATAACGCCCATGACTTGAGATTGTTCAAAAACAACCTCTAGCTTGAGGTAAAGAATATCGTTTTCTTTGGCCAAAGCAAATTGAGCAATATCATCAAAGCTCACTGCACAGCGGAAAAACTTATCATCTTTGGTTGCAATATCACAAGCAAATGGATAGGAGGAATTTCCGACATGTTCAATCACAATTTTGCGAACACAAAGTTTCACTTCATATTCGTTCCCTGACTTACAATAAGAAGTTTCCATAAATCAAAAAAATTTTATTCGACAATAATTTAACAAATATAGATTATTGCCTGCAAGCTAGAGCCAAAGAGAGAAAAAGTCAATATTTATTCAAAAAATGAGCTCTTGACTTCATTGATGGTCGGCCAAACTTCGCCTTCTTTACCGCATTTGACGCCTAAGAAAATTTTGGTTTTGGCGGTCATACGGAATAAATTTTTCAAATCCTGAAAATATTTACGAACATAAAAATAATTTTCAGGCTTGAGCTCCCAGGATTTTTGTTCCAAATTGTCATCAGCCTGATAAATCACCAAGGTGTTGTCTAAAAAATAGCCCCTCGGATAATTTTGTAAAACATGTGTGATTTGCTCTTTATCCAAGCCCAAATTCGTCAAAATATCCCGGTGAGAAAAAGGTTGTCCGCTTTCTCCCACAATCAATCCTCCTTCTGGGATAATGATAAAAGCACGACGTTGTGCGTGATAGTCGTTAAGGGCCTGTTGCATAAATTTCTCCTTTTCTGATTTTGATTTAACGTCATCATAAATGAAAGGTATTTAAACATTATTAACTTTACATATATAAAATAACCTCAACAGAAAGGAGAGGAAAATGCCCTCAGCAACCAATTTTGGTATTATCAAAAAGCTCAAAAGCATTGTTCGCAAAACCGGAAACGTCTTTTTCCGCAGCGGCAGAGATAAGGGTATTACCGAAGATATTGCCCGCAAAATTCAACGGACGGCCTACGAAGTTTCGCACGCACACCGCAAAGAAACCTTTACGCCGCCGTATAAAGAAATTGCCGCCCAACTGCAAGTCCAAGATGAAACGATTTATCGAGCCGCCGTTTATCGCCTGGCAGACATTGCGGTCAATGAAGACCGTATGGCACTTGATATTCTGGATATTTTAGAACGCGAGCTCAAAAAATCATCTAAAAGCAAAGATCTGCAAGAATATATTCAACAAAAAATAGACTTTATTCAACAGGTGAGAAAAGTAAAACCATGAGTGATGAAAGACCAAATATCCCCGAAGAGATAAAACCGGCCCGTCCGAGTTGGAGCAAACGCCTGCTCATGACGGCCTTGCGTTCTCCGTTGAGCACCATAATCATTATCTTGTTTTTATATTGTGCCGCGCAAGCCTATTTGTTGAACATTAATCCGACCGACAATAAGTTATATATGCTTTGTTTGGTTTTTGTCTGGATATTTTGGTATGTTGCCCGCAATTTGTTTCAGCTGATATTATTAGCCATCATCATTGCGTATGGCGTATCTTTGTATCATGATTATTCCACCCGTGAGATGTCCCAATGTGAAGCTGCAGGCGGAGAGTGGAACGAACAAACCAAGCAATGTGAAGAAAAAACCGGTTTTTGGGCCGGAGTATTTAGACGATTTCACGATTTGGCAACTTATGCCGAAGAAGATGAAAAAAAAGCTCCCGAGTAGGGAGCTTTTTTTATGGCTTATTCGACGGTAACGGACTTTGCCAAATTTCGCGGTTGGTCCACTTCGCGTCCTAAGGCATCTGCCGTGTAGTAGGCCAAAAGTTGCAGTTGAATATTTGCCAGCAAAGGAAAAGTCGTTTCATCGGCTTGCGGGGTAAACAAGCAGGTGTCAAATAACCCTTCCTTAACATCAAAATGTGTCGGCAACACGGCAATGACTTTTGCGTTCCTGGCCTTGGCTTCCTCACAGTTTGAAATCATTTTGGCAAATGTTACGCCGGGTCCTAAAATGGCAATTACCGGCATATTTTCATCCAACAAGGCAATCGGGCCATGTTTAAGCTCGCCGGCGGCATAAGCATTGGCATTGATATAGCTGATTTCTTTGAGCTTGAGAGCCCCTTCCAAAGCACTGGCCAAATTAATGCCGCGCCCGATATACACCAAATCGGCATAAGCTTTGAGTCTTTGCGCCAAACTTTGCGCAGCATCGGAATTGCTTAAAATTTCTTCCATCTTAGCCGGCAATTCGGTTAGGTTTTGCTTTAAGACTGCTAATTGAGCCGTATTGAGTGTTCCTTTGCGTTCGGCAAAGTACAAGCCCATCCAATAAAGGGCGGCCAGCTGAGCGGTATAAGACTTGGTCGCCGCCACACTAACCTCGATTCCGGCTTGAAGCGGAACCACGCAATCGCCGTATCTGACAATGCTTGAATCCTCGCGGTTGGTCAAAATAAGAATTTGCGCGCCTTTTTCTTTAGCTTGCTTAACGGCCGTAATCGTATCGGCGGTTTCACCCGATTGTGAAATTCCGATAAACAAAGTGTTTGGGTTTGTAATATTTTTGCGATAAATATATTCGCTGGCCGCTTCCACATGCACCGGAATTTGGAGCCAATCTTCCCAAAGATTTTGCGCAAACATGGCGGCATGCAAAGAAGTTCCGCAGGCAATAATGCTGATGTTTTGAATTTTTTCCAAATTTAGCGTGCAAGGCAATTTTCCCCAAACAATGGCCTCATCGCTCAGGTGCTCTTGCACGATTTTACGAATAATGGCGGGTTGTTCGTTAATTTCTTTCAGCATAAAATGCTTATACCCGGCTTTGCTGATAACCTCGGGATTAAAACCGATTTCCTCAATTTCTTTATTGAGAAGATTACCGTTTAAGTCTTTGACTTCCACAGAGTTCTGCTTAACAATGGCCAACTCGCCGTCATTGAGGTGAATAATTTTTTTAACCTTGCCGAGAACGGCCGGAATATCGCTGGCAATAAAGTTTTCATTGTCGCCCAAGCCGATAATGAGGGGAGCATTTTTGCGCACGGCAATAATTTTGTCGGGCTCGTCTTTGTGCATAATGCAAAAGGCAAAGGCCCCTTCCAACTGCTTAACGGCATTGATGACGGCTTGCTCCAGATTAGCGCAAATTTTGTATTCTTTATCAATCAAATGCACGGCAGTTTCGGTATCTGTTTGTGAGTGAAACACAAAACCTTCTTTTTCAAGGCGGTTGCGTAATTCTTGATAGTTTTCAATAATGCCGTTGTGAACCAAAACCAACTTTTTGTCATTAGAAAGGTGAGGGTGGGCATTTTCAACCGTTGCTTTGCCATGCGTTGCCCAACGAATATGTCCGATTCCCAAATGGGATGATTGGACTTGGGCTTGGTGGTTAGAGATAACCTCAAACAGGTTGTTGAGTTTTCCTTTGGCCTTAAAAACATCAATCTCGTTATTATCGTTCAAGGCAATTCCGGCTGAATCATAGCCTCTGTATTCCAGGTTTTTCAAGCCATCGAGCAAGGTCTGAGCGACGGCATTGTTGCCGATATATCCGATTAATCCACACATGGTTATTTCTCCTTATTTGAGGTATCCGATTTTGCGTAAGGTATTGAGCACATTTTCCTTGTTGCGCTTTTTGATGGGTTTAATCGGCCTTCCGGCATAAACGGTCCAAGGTTCAAATTTGTAATTCGACGGAACAAAACTCAAAGCGCCGATGCTCACCCCTTCGGGAATATTGTTGTTGGGCATAATGACAGAGTTTGTGCCGACGCCGGTGTATTTTCCCAAAGTAACGTTTCCTTGAATCTCTTTAACTTCGGGTAAGGAGTGGGTAACCAGCTCGTTGACATAGTCGTTGCTGCTGAGCCAAACTTTAACCCCAGCGGCAAGACTTGAGCATTCCCCCATCTGAAAAGTATATTTTCCATCACCGCCTGCAATATAAGTTCCCGGAGCAATTTCGCAATCCGAGCCGATTTTGCAGGCCGAAGAGATACGGCAAAAATCCGCGATTCTGACATTGTCGCCAATATCCATAAGTTCAGGCTTTTTAATAATGACATATTCGCCTAAAGTGAAATTCTTTCCGTGTTTCATATTTGAGTTCCCTGTTTAATTATTGACTAAAAACATTTTCGCGGAAAGTTTTTCAAAACACAAACCAAATAAAATTACAAATTGTTACGTTGTTGATATTCCTAAAATATTTCGAATTATTACAAAAAAAGAGCTCTCTTTTTCAAGAGAGCTCTTTGCAATATTTTTGTCCTTGCGAGCAAGCTATTTATCAGCACCTTGAGCCGGCATAACTTTACCGTCCAAGTCATATCTTTCGATTTTTGCTTTAGAGTTCAACCCTTCAAAAACTTGAGCAACAGCTTGTTGTGTCAGCATAGCTTCGATTTGCGGACGAACGACTTTCAGCTCCAAAGGTTTGGTGTTGCGAACATCATCAACTTGAATAATGTGGTAACCAAACTGTGTCTTAACCGGAGATTTGGAGTAAGTACCTTTCTTCATGGCAAAAGCGGCTTTACCGAATTCAGGCACCATCATATTTTGGGTGAAATAGCCCAAATCAACGGCTTTGTCTTTAGAATATTTCTTAGCCAAATCATCAAATTTTGCGCCTTTTTTCAGTTGAGCGATAATGTCTTTGGCTTGAGATTCGGAGTTAACCAAGATATGACGAGCTTTGATTTCTTTTTGTGATTTGAAATCTTTTTTATATTTGTCATAAGCGGCTTTAATTTCTTTATCGGTAACAACTTTTTTAACATTTTTCTCTAAGAATACTTTGCGAGCCACATCTTCTTGAGCGGTTTTGAGTTGTTCTTTATATTCCGGAGTGTCGGTTACATCATCGGCAATAGCGGCTTGATAAACGAGTTTCCCGTTAACATAAATATCCAATGCCTTAGCATAGAAATCTTCAAACGGCACTTTAGCTTTTATCTGCGGATTATCTTCATAACCTTTTTTAATTTCATCGACACTAATCTCTTCGCCGTTAACAACAGCGGCGATTCCGTCTTTTCCCTCGGCCAAAGCATTGTGAGAGAGAGCCAAGGCAGAAACCACAGCCAAAGCCAAATATTTGTTTTTCATAATATTTACCTCCGTAAAACATTAAACTTTACTTATTTATATAATATGCCTGTCCCAAAAATCCAAACGATTTTTTTATCTGGTTTATAACTTTGAACGAATCAGAGTAAACTATTGACTTTATGAGAGATAAACACTAAATGTAGAAAGAATTTAAGAATTAGATATAAGGTATAATAATATGATAGGTAAACTCGCCCGTGCCATCTTCGGCAGTGCCAATGACCGCTTTATCAAAAAGCAATACAAAACCGTTCAAAGAATCAATGCTCTGGAACCAGAAATTTCCAAATTGAGCGATACGGAGCTGAAAGCCAAGACCGAAGAGTTCAAACAACGCCTCCAAGCAGGTGAAACTTTGGATGACTTATTGCCCGAGGCCTTCGCTACTGTCCGCGAAGCCGCCAAACGCACACTCGGTCAACGCCACTATGATGTCCAGTTAATAGGCGGTATTGTTTTGCACAAAGGTATGATAGCCGAAATGAAAACCGGTGAAGGTAAAACCTTGGTTGCCACTTTGGCCGCATATTTGAATGCGCTGACCGGTAAGGGTGTTCATATTGTTACCGTCAACGATTACTTGGCCAAACGTGACGCTGAGTGGATGGGGCAGGTTTATCGCTTTTTAGGTCTGAGCGTTGACTATATTATCCACGAAAAAAATGATGAAGAGCGTCGCGCCGCCTATAATTGCGATATTATTTACGGAACGAATAATGAGTTGGGCTTTGATTATCTGCGTGATAATATGAAATTCAGCCTTGAGGATATGGTTCAACGTCCGTTTAACTATGCGATTGTCGATGAAGTTGACTCAATTTTGATAGACGAGGCAAGAACCCCGTTGATTATTTCCGGAGCGGCCGAAGATTCTTCTGAAAAATACATCAGTGTGAATAAAATCATTCCGCAGTTGCTTGCCTCAGATTATGAAAAAGATGAAAAAGCCAAGACGGTTGTTTTGACCGAAGCCGGTATGGAACATGTTGAGAATTTGCTCAAACAGGTCGGCCTGATTACCGAAGGCGGATTGTATGATATCAACAACGTCAGCTTGGTACACTATGTCAATCAAGCCTTGCGTGCGCACAAAATGCACACCCGTGATGTGGACTATATTGTCAAAGACGGCAAGGTAATGATTATTGATGAGTTTACGGGCCGTATGATGGAAGGCCGCCGCTATTCGGATGGACTTCACCAAGCCATTGAAGCCAAGGAAGGCGTTCAAATTCAGTCCGAAAACCAAACTTTGGCCTCAATCACCTTCCAAAATTATTTCCGTTTGTATCCGAAATTGTCCGGTATGACCGGTACGGCCATGACCGAAGAAGCCGAGTTTAATGATATTTATGGCTTAAGCTGTGTTGAAATTCCGACCAACCGTCCGGTACAAAGGGTAGATGAGCATGATGTGATTTACCGTACCGAAAAAGAAAAATACAAAGCCATTATTGATACGATTCTTGAATGCCACAAAAAAGGCCAACCGATTTTGGTCGGTACCACGTCAATTGAAAAATCTGAACTTGTGGCAGATATGTTGCGTGCTCAAAGCTCTGTTCATTTTGAGGTATTAAATGCCCGCCATCATGAAAGAGAAGCCGCCATTGTGGCTCAAGCCGGTGTTCCCGGAGCCATTACCATTGCAACCAACATGGCAGGTCGTGGTACGGATATTCAACTTGGCGGTAACGTTGAGATGAAGTTAAAAGAAATGCTGACCGGAGATGAAACTCCTGAGCAAGTCGCTGCCCTCAAAGAAAAAATCAAACAACAAGTCGCTGCCGACAAAGAAAAAGTAATTGCTTGCGGTGGGTTGTATATTTTGGGTACGGAGCGCCACGAGAGCCGCCGTATTGACAACCAATTACGCGGTCGTGCCGGACGTCAGGGTGACCCCGGAACCTCCAAATTCTTCTTATCTCTGGAAGATGACTTAATGCGCATCTTTGGGTCCGAGAGAATGTCGGTTATGTTGCAACGCCTTGGTTTGCCCGAAGGCGAGGCGCTTGTTCACCCATGGATAAGCAAAGCCTTGGAAAAGGCCCAACAAAAGGTTGAAGAACGTAACTTTGATATTCGTAAGAACTTATTGAAGTACGACAATGTCATGAACGACCAACGCAAAGTAATCTATGAACAACGCAAAGAATTGATGGCCGCTGATGATGTTTCCGACACTTTGCAAGATATGCGTGAAGAATATTTATCCGATGTCATCATGTCTTTCTTGCCGCCGCATTTAACACCGTCTGAGTGGCCGCTCCAAGCTCTAAGCCAAGAGCTGTTCCGCATTACGGGCTTTACCTTCCCGTTAGAAGATTGGGCCAAAGAGCCGGAAATGGATTCTGAAACCATGCGCACGAAGATAATTGATACTTTGGAAGCAGAGCTAAAAGCCAAAAATGCTCATGTTCCCGAAGCCATCATGCACTTGTTGCAAAAAAATATCCTTTTGCAGGTTTTGGATCAATTATGGAAAGACCATATTGCCACCTTGGATATGATGCGCCATACCATTGTTTTGCGCGCTTATGGTCAAAAAGACCCGCTGATTGAGTATAAAAAAGAGGCCTTTAACCTGTTTTCCAATATGTTGGATCAGTTGCGTGAAAAAACAACGTTTTTATTGTGCCGCGCCACCATCCAAACCGAGAGTGCCGAGGCCTTTCAGGCGGCCGGACAACAAGCCCCGCGGATGCAGGAAGTCCATGAACAGCCGCAAACTTTTGTTGGCGCACAAAATACCAATGCCAACCAAGATGAAAAACTGGCACCTTTCCGCTATGCTCAGGGCGCGATTGACCCTAAAGACCCGAGCACCTGGGGAAAAGTTGCGCGCAACGACCTATGTCCTTGCGGCAGTGGTAAGAAATATAAGCATTGCCACGGCCAAGTTGCTTAAAACAAAAAAGCCTCTGAGAAATCAGAGGTTTTTTTGTCGTCTGTTTTGTATAAGATATTAAGCGTTTCCGGAGAGATAAGAAAGTCGGTCAAGATCAATCCCTAAAGATTCGATTGCTTTTTGCCATTTTTCTTCATCTTTGGTGCGAAAAACCAGTTCGGGAGATGTATTGGCCACCAGCCAGGTATTGTTAATGATTTCGTTTTCGAGTTGTTGCGGTCCCCAGCTGGCATATCCCAAGGCCACCAAATTGTCTTTAGGTCCGGTTCCAAATGCAATGTCTGTCAAAATGTCGATAGAAGAAGAAATCGCCATAGTATCATTAATCACGATAGTATCTTCTTTAATATAATCGGTAGAGTGCAAGACAAAGCCTCTGATTTTTTCCAAAGGACCGCCTTGGTGCAAATCAATTTGTTCAATCGGGTGCAACGTATTAATCGGCAGTTGATTAGCCAGATCGGCAAAAGAAAATTCTTTAATTTTTTTATTAACCACAAACCCCATGGCACCGTCTTTAGAGTGCGAGCAAATATAAATCAAGGTGTTTGCAAACCGTTCGTCTTGCATATTGGGCATGGCAATCAAACACTTGCCGGTCAAATAATTGTCTCTGAAAGTCGTCATTATTTTATACCCCAATTAAATTATTCAACACTTGTATCTTACCACAGAATAAAGTATTTTAGAAATAGAATTTAAAGGTATTTTAAAATAAATGAAAAAATTTATTGCAATCATAGCCAGTTTGAGCCTGTTTTGCACATTAGCAACGGCTGAAGAAACCAAGACCTCAACTGTCCAAACATTGAGCAACAATGTTGTTGTTGATTTAGAGCCGGGTGAGGCAAATGAGCAAGAAATCACCTTATCTGACCAAGTCGGCACCATCTTGGAAGTCGGCCGTTATTTTGAAAAGAACTACCCCGATAATTTTATTGATATGGATTTATCGGAAGATGTACGCAAATTTTTTCCTTATTTATCACAGCAAGAGGTTTATGACCGTGAAGAATTGATTCGCGACGGTGTTAAAATTTACCGCACCCTCAAAGAAGCCTACGAAACAGTCAAAAACAAGCTTTTGGTGCCAGAAGCGCCGCCATTGGTTGTTGCGCCCGAAGACTATGATGATTACACCCCCGAGCCCTATGTCGATGCCGGTGAAAATAAATCGCTTGTTATCACCGATATTAAAAAAGTATTGTCTTACGGTGCCGACCAAAAGGACTATGAGGCCTACAAGGCCCACATGGAGCAAAAGCGCCAAGAGCAAGCCTTAAAGGATGAAGACGGATTCGGACGTTTGAGCAAAGTTTTATCCGAACTTGAGTGGCGCAAATTACCTTTCTACGGCCTGATTTATGGCAATCCCGTTATCGGCAATAAAGGCATAGGTCCGTGGGTAGCAGATAAGTCTGATAAAAACTTAAAAGCCTCACTTTTGTCATCAACGACCTCCACCAATTCCCAAACGGATATAAGAGGAATTTTGCGCCTCAAAATCCCTGAGGGAAAAGTGATTCCAGCCTTTGACACGGCTTATGCCTCCAAGCCCAAAATCAGTTTTGACGGCTCACAAAATCTCGAGCGCGCCGATGTCTTTTTGCCGATTCCAAAAAGAGTCGATATCTTGTCGGCAAAAGAGCAAGCCGGTTATAGCCAAGATTTGGCAATCCCCGTAATCTATCACCTGCAAAATGCCGATAACCCGCTCATCCTCTCGGCCAAGATTGATTTTGCGTTGTGCTCGGCCGAACAGCCTTGCCAAAATTTGTCGCTTCGCCCGACTTTGGAGCTTGAGAGCGGATTGGGCTTTAGCTCCAGCGTCAGCAATTATATCGCCCAACATTTTAACTATCTGCCCTCAACCGAACTGGATGATTTGTCGGTTGAAAAGGTCATTTTTGATGAAGAGAATAAAACATTACGCCTGGAGCTTAAAAATTCCGGCCTCATGGGGCAACCGGACATTTTTGTAAATGCCGGTAAAGAGATTCGTTTTTCGCGCCCGCGCATTGCCATAAACGGTGAAAAAATGACGGCTTTGTTAGATGCCTCAGGCAATACAAAAATGCTAACGGGCAGGGAAGTTGAGATTATCGTCGTAAAAGATAAATACAATGCATTGCGCACTTATAAAGAAGTAAAAGCAGCCTCTATTTTTGACTTTATGAGCGAAAAGCTGACCTTAGGACTAATGTTCTTGGCCTTGCTAGGTGGGTTTATCCTCAACTTTATGCCTTGCGTCTTTCCGGTTTTGTCCTTAAAACTGTTATCGGTTGCCGAGTTTGGCGCCCAAAACAAAACCAAACTCAAAAAGAGCTTCCTGTTCACCGTGATAGGCATTTATGCAACCTTTTTGCTCTTGGCCGGTTTGCTTGCCGGACTTAAAACCTTAGGCTATGCTGTCGGTTGGGGCATGCAGTTCCAAAATCCGATTTTTGTAACGCTGATGCTCTTTATCATCACGCTGTTTATTGCCCAAATCAAAGGGTATTATTCCATTACTTTGCCTGATGTTTTGACGCGCCTGTCTCTGTCTTTGGGAGATAAATCGGCTTTGCGGCATATATTTACCGGCATTTTGGTTGTTGTAATGTCAACTCCCTGCACCGCGCCCTATTTAGGCACGACCATCGGCTTCGCCTTAGCCGGCAGTGTGGGCGATATTTTTGCGATTTTATCCATGGTGGCAATAGGTGTTTCCTTGCCGTATCTGTTGTTCATCATAGTGCCGGATGTCTCAATCTTTATTCCCAAACCTGGGCCTTGGATGGCACGCCTCGAGCATTGGATGAACTTTTTGCTCGTCCTGACGATTGTGTGGCTGTTGAGCATTTTGTGGTCACAAATCGGCATTATACCAGTATTTCGCCTGAGCGGATATTTAGCACTATTCTTCTTTTTTGTCTGGTTTTCTCAAAAAGTCATTAATCAAATTGAGCTAACGGAACCAGAGACTGAGGTCAAACAAGGCGCCCAAAAAATCATCAAAAGATTTTTCTGGCTGTTGAGTATTTTGTTATTGCTTCTTTCTGCATGGGATGTCAAAACAAGTTTTAATAATGCCCGCCAAGTAGCGCAAACGCAAAATATTGAAAAGTTAGACTTATCGCAAATTGCTCAAGATGTTCGTGATGGTAAAATTGTTTTAGTCAACGTCGGAGCCAGCTGGTGCTTAACTTGTACTTATAATGATTATCTGGTCTTTGGGAATATCTCTGTCAAGAAATTGATGAATGAGTATAAGATTAAAGTTATTAATGTTGATTGGACCAATTACAATGCAGAAATTTTAGCTTTTATGGAAAGATTCGGGCGTAAAGGTATTCCTTTTTCAATTTTGTTCACGCCCAATATCCCCGAAGGCATGGTCTTACCGGAGATAATGACCGAGCGCGAGTTAAGCGAAATCCTCCGTAGCGTCGCCCAATAGCCAAAATATAACTCTTCACGTAAATCTATTTGACAAATACTTTTGAATATGCTAAATTATAAAGTGACAAAGTTCAGTTATAATGAGGTGTATTATGAGAAAGCAACTTGCGATAGGAGTATCGGTGCTTGCGCTCACTGCAATAGGAGGCGTAAGTGAAAATAATTTTATTTCAGATAATC
>CALXOP010000088.1 GCA_944390035.1 uncultured Alphaproteobacteria bacterium
AGGCCAAGCCCAGTGAAAAAATCTTGTTTGTTGAGGCTTTGAACGATAATCCCGCAACGGGAGCCGCCTTCTATACACAAGACGGGCATATCTTCGGTAGTCCGTATAAGTGGAATGTTTTGTATGAGAATAATCGCTGGTATGTGGGTACGGATGATGTTATTCCCGATGGGGCAACCAATGGTTATGGCGATAGCGATTTGGGCGACATTACCGATGATACGGTTTTGGAAGAAGATGCCGTCTTGCCACCGAACTTCCCAGATACACCGAGCAGTGGCGGAGACAGTGGCGAAAGTGAAACTGGTGGAAACAATTGGTTTAAGAAACCGAGTGTGGTTGGCGAGGTTATTGCCTATATGGGCTTGCCAAGTGCCGGTATTGAACAAACGCGCGATATGACCCGAAACGTTAGCTCAAAAGTGGCTTCAACCAAAATTTATAGCCCGATTTGCCATGGCTATTATGACTGCGAATATAATGGTCAAGGCCTGCGCAATGCTTGGGCTAGTCCGGTTTATAGCTATAGCGAAGTGAAGTCGCCTTATAAATATGATGCCGAGATTGCCGGACTTGATGCCGGATTAGACCTGCAGGCCGATGCGCATAACCGTTTGGGTGTGTTTGTTTCGTCTCGATATGGTAATTATGACTTTGACGGTAAAGGCGATGACTACTACTCCAAGACCGGTTCGGAGATTGATATTGATAGCTATATCTTGGGCCTTTACTACCGTTATGACGGCGGCAAATACTGGGCAATGAGCCAAGTCTTTGGCGGATACCAAGATGTTGATATTGCCTCGGATGACGGGTTTGGCAGCACTACCGACGGCATTGTCTTTGGCGGAAGTTTTGAGAGCGGGTTGACCTTTACGCCGCGCAAAGATGTGGTGATTGAGCCGACCATGCGCGTTGGTTACACGCAAATCAATTATGACAAGCTCAAAGATAATTACGGCAAAACCGCTGACTTTGACGATGTTCGCAATATCGAACTTGAGGCCGGTGTCAAAATCGAAAAAGCCTTTGCCCGCGAGCGCGGGTTCGGCAAGGTTTATATCAAGCCCAGTGTTATTCAAAATATCGGCAGCGGCGATGTTAATGTTACCGGATTGCAAACCGTTGAGGGGCTTGAAGATGCTACCCTCGGACGTGTTGAAGTCGGAGGCAGCATGAGCTTTAACGATAACTGGAGTGCTTATCTCTTTGCCGCTTATACCTTCGGCAGTGACTACAAGAATGCGTCGATTAATGCCGGTTTGAACTATGCCTTCTAGCAAACACGGCGTGTTTGATCGCAAAAATTGACTACACGGGCGGTTGTGCCTCATTATAAGAGCGGTAATCTGTCGAGAGAAAAAAAGTGTCCTCATGTACTTCTTTGTACACTCCGGTACTTTTTTTCTTTGGCTCCTACTAATCGCCTCATTCTACGTCCTTTGCAAGCGTAGCACGCTTGACCGCACAAACGCAGCGCGTTTGATCGCAAGAATTGACTACACGGGCGGTTGTGCCCTATCTCCGCGATGCTCTCAGAGTTATCTGTGGAAGTTTCATCGCCTCATTCTGCGTTAAACGTGGGACGTTTAATCCCAAAACCTGATGACACGGGCGCTTGTGCCCTATCTCCGCGATGCTCCCTGCATTACTTGTCGCAAGTGTAGCACCCTTGATGGCACAAATGCCGCGCGTTTGATCGCAAGAATTGACTACACGGGCGTTCGTGTCCCATTATAAGAGTGGTAATCTGTCGAGAGAAAAAATAAAAAAGCGGGGTGAAAGCCCCGCTGTAATTTATTTTCCGCCTTTGGTGACAACGACCATAGCCTCTCGCAAAATGCGGTCGTTTAGCATATAACCGGTTTGGAGTTCGGCGATAATTGTACCATTGGGTTTGGTTTGGTCTTCAACTTCTTGGATAACACGATGATAATTTGGGTCAAAAACCGTGTTCAGAATTTCCATTTTCTTGATGCCGAATTTGTTAAATACTTTGGTTAACTCATTTTCGGTGAGCTCAACCCCTTTGCGAAGAGCTTCGCAATCGCTGTCCTTTTGGTTATCAACAGCCTCAAGTGCACGGTGCAGATTGTCGGCGACAGTTAACAAGTCTTTGGCAAAAGAGGAAATCGCATATTTATTGTTTTTTTCAATTTCTTGAGCACAACGCTTTTTGGTGTTTTCCGCATCGGCATAAGCTCTCAGAAAATCTTCTTTTAACTGACGATTTTCGGCTTTTAATTGCTCAATTTCATCATCGCAAGAAGGTTTTTCTTCTTCTTGTTTTTCTTCAGAAATTTCTTCCTCTGCTTCCTTTATCTCTTCAGTCATTTCTTCTTTTTCTTCGGCTTGTTCTTTTTTGAACTTTTTCATAATTTTTCCTCTTTAAATTTTTTTTGAAAGCGTGTATATATTAGGAAATTTAGTAACTAATGTCTGACAAGTCAAGAGCATATCTGTGATATATTCAAAAGAGGAGCGTTGTCGCTTGAGTTACCCGCGTAAAATTATTTTTTGTTGTCTAGAGAGAGCGAGATGAATGCCAATGCAGTGATTTTTGATGTGCAAAAACAATTTAAACCTTTACCGAAAGCCTTCAATAAAAAGAAATTTGTTCTCTCTTATGGGGTGGTTAATGACCCCTTCCTCTTCGAAATTCAAAACTTTTCTAAAAAACAATGCTTGGGACGCGATCCTTGGCCCGAAATTAAAAATGTTAATGCTTGGATGATTACTGCCGAAACGGCTCATTTTATGAAAATGGGCGGCTTGGGGATGGTGGCTTCGGAATTGCCGGAAGTCTTTAATGAAGTTTTTGCTCAAAACGGTGACGAAATTTCGGTGCTGACCCCTTTGTATTTGGGAAATACCGGCAAGAAAAAAGCTCTATGGGAACAAGATAAAATTTACCTGGGGGCGGAAAATAAAAAAATTAATCTTGAGAAAATCACAACCTTGGTTGTGCCTTTTGTCGGAAAAAAACAGTCGTTGGTCAAATATAAAGTTAATGTGTATTTGGGCGAATTTAATCACGTTAAGCATATCTTTTTTGAAAACAACAACTTCTTCTCGGTTAATCCTTATAAAGATAATCCTTCTTTTTTGGACGGGTGTTATGTTTATAACGAGTTTGGTATTCGAGAAGTTGAGCGCTTTGCCTTTTTTTCTAAGTCGGTTTATTGCCTACTTAGAGAAGTGTTGGCCGGAAAAATCAGCCAAATTACACCGCCTAACGTCTTGTTGGCTAATGATTGGCACAGCGGTGCAATCTCGGGTTTGACCAAGTATTTGTCAGATGCTTTGCTCCTAAAACAAAAAATTGCTCCCGATTTGGCAGAAAAACTTAAGACTTTGCCGATTGTGCATATTGCACACCACTTGGGTTATCAAGGTTGGGATTTTCATAATACCGCAAAAATCTTAAATTCTCTTTACGAAGACGCGGCAACCGTGGTGTTTAAAAATGCAAAAGCCATTAAAAACAGCAATCCTAGAGCAACCAACACCTTGATTGTGCATGATACTTATAATCAGGCTTCTTGTAATTTCCACTTGGCAGACAGAGTGGTGACCGTATCCAAAAACTATATGGAAGAAGTGTCTAAAGAATTGGGGTTTGGATTTGATTTTCGTGATATTTTGAAAATTAGAAAAGACCACAGAACGTTTTTCGGCATTGTGAACGGATATGAGAAAAAGTTTATTTCTCCCAATAAAGATAAAATCTCGGTGATTAATAATTATTTTAAAACGACCGATTTTAGAGTTTTTGATGAAAATCATTTGGATGAGAAAAATCACAATAAAGAAGAATTTATTAAACTGATTTCTAAAATTGCCGCAGATAAGGCTTATAAAAATTCCGTTATTCCTTTGATTGATACTTATAAATTTGAGGATATTTCTCAAGAGGTTAAAAATCCGGCACAGACACCGATTTTGTGTGCTACCAGCCGTTTGGTTGAGCAAAAGGGTTATGATATTTTGGCTCAGGCTTTTTTGAAAATTGTGCACGAATTTGATGATTTCAGCCAAGAATTGCCGATTTTGGTGTTGGGGGGTGCCGGTGGTGACGAAAATTTTGCAATCTTGCAAAATTTGAAAGATACCGTGGCTAAAACTAATCCTAAGGCGGCCAAGAGAATCTTTGCTTTCAGAGGATATTGCGACCAGTTCGCATACGCTATTCAACTCGCGGCCGATTTTTATTTGATGCCTTGTCGGTTTGAGCCTTGCGGTTTGACCCAGATGGAGGCTATGGCGAAAGGAACCTTGCCGATTGCAATGTCAACAGGTGGTTTGGTTGATACGGTTGAAGACGGAGTTGACGGTTTTAGAACCGAAGTCTTTTTTGCTGACGGGCGTCGGGTTTATGGGGCTAATTTGACCGCGCAACGGCTAAAAAATAATGTTAATGCTTATGCCGAAACTTTGCAAAAAGCCTTAAAAACTTTTTATGAAAACCCCTTAATGATTACAGAAATGAAGAAAAATGCCATGATGAAAGATTTTGGCTGGAACGTTAAAGACGGGTCTTTGTATAAGTATTATAATTTATTGAAATTCGGGCATTTGTAGCCTTAACCTATTGATTAAACATAACTGAAAAGAGATGTGAAAATGAGACATTCCGGACGTCAAAATGACGAAATTCGTCAAGTCGAGATTATTCCTAATTTTAACCCTTATGCCGAAGGTTCTTGCCTGATTAAATGCGGTAATACGCATGTGGTTTGTACCGTAAGTGTGGAAGAAAAAGTTCCGGCTTGGTTGAAGGGTCAAAATAAGGGATGGATTACCGCCGAGTATGGTATGCTGCCGCGCGCAACCCAAGTCAGAGTGCCAAGAGAATCCAAAAAGCCATCCGGCAGAACGCAAGAAATTCAACGCCTTATCGGCCGGTCTTTGCGGGCGGTGGTTGACTTGACTAAGATGAAAGATATTTCTTTGTGTGTGGACTGTGATGTGATTCAAGCCGATGGTGGAACACGAACGGCCTCTATTACGGGTGGATTTGTGGCTTTGTCTTTGGCTATGCAAAAACTTTTGGCTGAGAAAAAACTGAAAGAAAATCCTATTCAAGAATATGTGGCCGCCGTTTCTTGCGCTATTCATGAAGGAAATAAGATTGCCGATGTGGATTATTTGGAAGATTCAAACGCGCAGGCAGATATGAACTTTGTGCTGACAGAAAGCGGTAAAATTGTTGAAATTCAGGGAACGGCCGAAGGAAATCCTTTTGAAGAAAGTGATTTTGCCGAATTGTTGCGTTTGGCTAAAGGTGGAATTAAACAATTAATCGCCAAACAGCATGAGGCTCTTAAAGACTAATCTTTACAAACAAAAATTATCTGGTATTTTAGTGAAACTTTGAGATTATTAAAATATTAGATGTTGAACCAAAAAGCAGAAGTTATGAAAAAAATTGAAAAACTCGTTATTGCCTCGCACAATCAGGGCAAGGTTGATGAAATCAGAAAAATGCTGAAACCTTTCGGGGTTGAAGTTGTATCGGCAGCAGAGCTTAATTTGCCGGATGTGGAAGAAACGGCTACGACCTTTGAGGGAAATGCTTCTTTAAAAGCGTTGGAAATGGCTAAAATGTCAGGTCTTCCGTGTTTGGCCGATGATTCCGGCTTGTGTGTTGATGCGCTTGATGGGCGTCCCGGTGTTTATTCGGCGCGCTATGCTCCAAACCGCGACTTTGACAAAGGGATGGATAAACTCTTGGCCGAGTTGAAAGAGGCTTTGGAAAAATCTCCCAAAAAAGGCAGAGGTGCTCATTTTGCTTGTTGTTTGGCTTTGGCAATGCCTGAAAATTTGGAAAGCGTGGCTTTGTTCAAAGGGTTTGTTGACGGCGAAATTGCTTTGCAAAAGAAAGGAGACGGTGGTTTCGGTTTTGATCCGATTTTTGTGCCCAAAGAGGGAGACGGTCGGACTTTTGCGCAGATGTCGCATGAGGAAAAAGATAAAATTTCTCACCGCGGTCGAGCTTTGGAAAAATTTGTTAATGAAATTTTTGGTAATTAACATTAAAAAGAAAAGAGGGAATTTTCCCTCTTTTCTTGTTTTTGATGAAAAGGATTGATTTATGACACAGATTACACAGGGGTTTATTTTGGCTGCCGGCAGAGGAAAGAGAATGTTGCAGTTAACCGATGATAAGCCCAAACCTTTAGTCGAAGTGGCCGGAAAATGTTTGATTGACTATAATGTTCAACGTTTGAAAAATGCCGGAATTAAAGATTGTGTGGTTAATCTGTGCTATAAAGGCGAGATGATTAAGGAACATTTGCGCCAAGAAAATGCTTTGCATTTTATTTTTTCGGAAGAAGAAGAGGCTTTGGAAACCGGCGGCGGAATTAAACACGCTTTGCCGAAAATGAAGAGAGAGCCTTTTGTGGTGGTCAACAGCGATGCTCTTTGGACCGAGGCTGAAGGTGGTAATTTAATTAAAGAAATGATTGATGCCTGGGATGACGACAAATTTGATATGATGTTGATGTTGCTGCCGGTTGAAAATTCGTTCCAGACCATGAAAAACGGGGATTATGATATTGATGAACAAGGTTTTCCGGTGCGGAGAAAAACACCCGAAAAACAATCAAAATATTTGTATGGCGGTGTGCTGATTGTTCATCCGAGAGTGTTTGATAATGAACCCGAAGGGCGTTATTGGTTGATTGATATTTTTGATAAGCTCGAAAAAAATCATCGCTTGGGATATTATATCCATAAAGGAAAATGGTTTCATGTCGGGAATCCGGAAGCAACCCAAGTGGCGGAAAAATATTTTAGCGAGAATCCTTTGTTTTAGACAATCGAGCGCTTGTTTTTATAAGCCATGTAATTTTGAGCCGGCGGTAAAATCAAAAATACCGCACGGTTGTCGTTGGTGTGGGTGTGCTTGTGCAGATTAAAGGTGTCGGCCACAATCTGTTCAACATCAATTTGGTATTTTTGATTAAAATAATCACGCAGGTCAAAGGCTTTGTCTTCATAAGACAAGTTTTTAATGTGATAGAATTGTTTGTTTTTATCCAAGCGTTGGCGAATGCTCATAATCTCTTTGCCGCGGGAGAATAAGTCAGCTAACTGAATCAGGCGGTCATAGTCGTTGTATTTTATTTTTTTGAGATAGTTTTGAGCAAATTTAAATGATTTTTCATCATAAGTCGGAAAGTCATCTGCTTTGATGTTGGGATCAATAA
Source organism: uncultured Alphaproteobacteria bacterium (assembly GCA_944390035.1). GTDB lineage: Bacteria > Pseudomonadota > Alphaproteobacteria > RF32 > CAG-239 > Scatocola. The sequence goes on from CALXOP010000088.1 coordinate 7,215, forward strand.
AATTGTGTGTGATGCAGATGGGGGCAACGTCCGGATAACCGATTTTACGGAGATAGTTATACCCTTCCAGGCTATGCGGAACTTTGGTTACCGTTTCATCTTTGATGCGGCCGATGTCATGCAAAAGACCTAAAACATAGGCGGTTTCGGGGTTAAGGGTTTTGGTTTGGGCGGCAATGTTCTCCGCAATTTTGGCAACATTAAAGACATGGATCCCATGCTCAAAGATAATTCTTTGATTGGAGCCATGATAAACTCTTTCTTGCAAATAAGCATTAGCTAACCGCACCGCTGTGATGCGGGGAGGCAGGTAGCCTTTTTCGTAATTATTTAATGCTGACATTGTTTTCCGCTCATTTATAAATCTGGTTTGTAATATCACCTTATTGTAAAGAAAACAAGTTAAAAAAACATCGCTGTCTATATGTTTGTGTTTGACTATTTGGCGATTTGTTTTAAACTCTTTGCCATGATGAATAATGTTTTTAATATTCCGGCCGGTTGTGCGCTTGCCGATGTTTTGGCCGAAAAGTTTTTGAGAGAATATCAGGATAATCCTTTCGGGTTAACCGATGTATTGTTTTTGTTGCCAAACAGGCGTGCGGTTAAAACCCTTAAAGATGCTTTTGTGCGTTTGCAAGGGGCTCAACCGACATTGTTGCCGCAGATGTCGCCGCTTGGGGATGTGGAAGAAGATGAACTGTTTTTGAGCGGGTTTGACTTGGGCGGTGTGTTAAAAGAGCTTTCTCCAGCCATCTCAAGAGTGGAGCGTTTACTCTTGTTTACAAAAATCGTGATGGCAAAACCTGTTGAATACGGAATTGAAAAATTAGCTGCCAATCAGGCGTGCTTTTTGGCGCAAGAGCTTGCCTCTTTGATTGATATGGCTGATAATTTGGGGTTGGATTTTAAGAATTTATCTGATTTGGTGCCGGATGAATATGCAACTCATTGGCAAGAAACTCTCAAATTTTTGGAAATTATTACTACCTATTGGCCTGAAATTCTAAAAGAAAAGGGTAAGGTTGATGCTGCTTTTAGGCGCAATCAACTCTTGAAAGCTGAAATTGAATATTGGAAAACTTGTCCTACCCAAAAGAGAATCGTGATTGCCGGAACAACGGCTGCCTTCCCTGTGATGAAAGAGTTGGTTAAGACCGTGCTCGGGCTGGAAAAAGGCGAGCTTTATTTGGCCGGAATCGATAAGTATTTGGAAGATGAGGCGTGGGAAAAAATTGATGAAACGCATCCGCAATTTGAAATAAAAGAATTGTTGGATTATTTGGAAATATCTCGCAGAGATATTCCCGATTTGCAAGCCCCGCAAAATGAGAATCGAAATATTTTGGTGAGCGAAATTATGCGTCCGGCGGTTACAACCGACAAATGGCGCGATATTGCTCAAAAAGGAATTAAGTTTGATGCGGTCAACGGCATTGCTTTGGTGAATTGTACGGATATTCGCGAAGAAGCGCTCAGTATCGCCTTGATGATGCGGGAAACGCTGGAAATTCCTGAAAAAACTGCAGCGCTTGTGACATCTGACAGAAATTTGGCCAGACGCGTGGCGGCCGAGTTGCAACGCTGGAATTTGAAGGTTGATGATTCAGCCGGTTGTCCTTTGGGGTTAACCCCGCTTGGAATATTTTTACGGCTTGTGCTTGAGGTTTGTCAGAGCGATTTCAGAGATACGGTCTTGCTTGCATTGTTAAAGCACCCGTTGACTTGTTTGGGGCAAGACGGTTTTAGGGTACGTAAATTGGCCAGAGAATATGAACGGCAAGTTTTGCGAAATGGCGGAGAGGTCAGCTCGGAAAGTCAAGCCTTGATTGATGGCATTAAAGAGGTCTTGCGTCCGCTCTATGAGATGATTCATGCACCGATGGTGGATTTTAAGCAATTATTGGCAACGCATATTCAGGTGGCTGAAAAACTGGCGGCAACGGAAGATAAAACCGGTGATAAAATCTTGTGGAAAGGTGATGCCGGAGAGGCAGGCGCGGCTTTTATTGCCGATTTGTATGCCGATGCGCAAGTTTTGGGGGCAATCGGCGGTGCGGAATATTTGGGCTTGTTTGAGGCTTTGATGACCGGAGTTACGGTTCGACCAAAATATGGGACACACCCGCGTTTGAGTATTTTGGGACCAATAGAGGCCAGATTTTCGCATTTTGACCGCGTGATTATCGGTGAGGTTAATGAAAATATTTGGCCTTTGGCGGTGAGTGCCGACCCGTGGATGTCAAGACCTATGAAAAAGCAATTCGGATTTCCTCTGCCGGAGCGAAATATCGGCGTCGGGGCTTATGATTTTAGCCAACTCTTGGCAAATGATGAGGTTTATTTGGTGAGAGCTGAGCGGGTGATGGGAACGCCAATGGTGAAGTCTCGTTGGTGGATGCGTTTGGAAACCGTATTGGCCGCCTTGAATATTCCGATTGAAAAACTTGAAGACAATGCTTTTCGGATGTGGGCGAGATTTTTGGATAGAAGCGAAGATTTTAAGCGCCTTTTGCCGCCTTGCCCAAGACCTCCGGTTGAGGCTCGTCCGAGAGAGCTTTCTGCCAGCGCCATTGAGAATTGGATGCGTGACCCGTATATTATTTTTGCAAAATATATTCTAAAACTCAAAAAACTTGATGATTTGGAGCAAGATGTGACTTTTGCCGATTACGGAACAATTATTCATGCCGTATTGGAAGAGTTTAACCGCAAGTATAATCACCAATTTCCGCAAAATGCCAAAGAAGAACTTTTGGCTTTGGGTGAAAAGTATTTTAAGGAAAACGAAATTGCCGCTGAGACTAAGGCTTTTTGGTGGCCAAATTTTGAAAAAACGGTTGATTGGTTGGTGAGCAAAGAAAGCACTTATCGCGATGAGGTCAGTACGGTTTATAATGAAGTTCAGGGACGTTATAGTTTTGAGGCGCCGGCGGGTGTGTTTACGGTGACGGCCAGAGCCGATAGAATCGATGAAACGAGAGATGGTAAAGTTAATATTATTGACTACAAAACCGGTCAGGCTCGTTCGCCCAAAGAGGTGAAAGCAGGCTATGCGCCACAGTTGCCAATAGAAGGAATTATTGCGC
>CALXOP010000089.1 GCA_944390035.1 uncultured Alphaproteobacteria bacterium
GGCAAAGCCGGCAAGCTAAATATGAAAATGTTGCAAAAGCTATTTGACTTTGGACGAGATTTCTACGAACAAACATTGCCCAAATCCGGAGACCCCGCTTATTACCACAAAGACGAGATTTTTCAATATGTAGAAAAAGAAAATATTCCTTTTAATGACGCTGTGCATACTTTTGAATATTTTGCAGGCTATATTGCCGCCCATGCCTTGAGCCTGATTCCTCAAGAGATAGAATTGCCAGGCAAGATTGTTCTCTTTGGCGGCGGTTGGAAGAACCCCCTCGCCCGCCAAGGTTTCACTGACTTACTATCCGGCAAAGGAGAGGTTTTGCCCGAACACCAAAAACAATTTGCGGCACTAAAACAACGGTTTCAAAAAAAGCCCTCAATTTGCACCTCAGAATTTGAGAACTTTATGGAAGCGCGCCTAATGGCAGACCTCGCTCGCTATAAGCTGGAAGATAAAACATGGGAACTGCCGGAATTCATCAACAGCGGCAAAAAAATTGTTTGCGGAATCATCGCCTGCCCCCAACCTGACCGCCATGTTTATGATGATTGCATAAACACCGCCGCCAAAGGTTGGGAACAAGAGCAAAAAGGATTCTAATCCAGATTAATTTTAATGTGCAAATCTTTAAGTTGCTGCTCGGTTACTTCATTTGGAGCCTGCATCATCAAATCTTGAGCCTTACCGTTCAAGGGGAAGGCAATCACGTCTCTGATAACTTCCTCATCCAAAAGCAACATAATCAATCTGTCCATACCATAAGCAGAGCCCGCGTGCGGAGGAGCGCCAAACTTAAAGGCACTGATCATGCCGCCAAATTTGTTATCAACCACGCTGTGGTCATAGCCGGCAATCTCAAAAGCCTTATACATAATATCCGGCTCATGGTTGCGCACCGCACCGGAGAGCAGCTCAACACCGTTGCAAACAAAGTCATACTGGTAAGCCAAAATATCCAACGGGTTTTTGTTGAGCAAGGCATCCATTCCGCCCTGTGGCATAGAGAACGGATTATGAGAGAACTCAACGGCACCGGTTTCTTCATTTTCCTCATAAAACGGAAAATCGACAATCCAGCACATCTTGAAAGAGTTCTTATCAATCAAGCCGAGTTCCTCGCCAACCTTATTGCGCAAACGGCCGCTGAACTTGTCAAACTTTATACCCTTGCCGATAACAAACAAGATGGCATCACCCTGCTTAGCATTAAGAGAATTTTGGATATTGGCAAGCTTGTCTTGGTCAAAGAACTTGGCAATACCTTTGGCCCCGGCCTCTGCAAAAGCAATATAAGCGACACCGCCCATATTTTCTTCCTTGGCAAAAGCATCCAACTTGTCAAAGAAAGAACGAGGCTTGTCTCCGGCAGAAGATACCACCATCGCTTTGACTTTGTCCCCTTCTTTAACTCTTGTATCATAAACACCAAAACCGGATTCGCCAAAAATTTCCGTTGCATCTTTCCAGATAAGAGGATTACGCAAATCGGGCTTATCAGAACCATACTCAAACATAGCCTTGCGGAAAGGAATATGCACAAACGGAGCTTGGTCAACCGTTTTGCCGAAAGAAAATTCATTAAAAATAGTACCCAAGGTGTGCTCAATAACGGCAAACACATCTTCCTGGGTAGCAAAGCTCATTTCCATATCCATTTGGTAGAACTCACCGGGACTACGGTCTGCTCTGGGGTCTTCATCGCGAAAACAAGGGGCAATTTGAAAATATTTATCAAAGCCCGAAACCATCAACAACTGCTTAAACTGTTGCGGAGCTTGTGGCAGAGCATAAAACTTACCCGGGTTCAGACGAGAAGGCACCAAAAAGTCGCGTGCACCTTCGGGAGAAGAAGCCGTCAAAATCGGGGTTTGATATTCGGTAAAACCCTGCTCGGTCATCAAACGACGCATAGCAGAGATAACCTTGGTGCGCAACATAATGTTTTGATGAATACGTTCTTTACGCAAATCCAAGAAACGATATTTCAAGCGCAATTCTTCCGGAGCATCATCTTCCTGAGCAACTTGGAAAGGCAAAACCTCTGCCCGAGAATAAACTTCCAGCGCCTCAACCTTAATTTCAATATCACCTGTCGGCATATTTTTATTAACGCTTTCGCGGTGCAATACTTTACCCGTAACACCGATAACGCTTTCAACACGAATATCGTTGATTTTATCGAACAAATCGGAAGAACTGTCAATCACACATTGGGTAATTCCATAATGATCTCGTAAATCTATAAAGCATAGATTTCCCAAATTTCGCTTACGATGTATCCAACCGGCTAAAATCACGGTTTTATTCACATCTTTCTCCCGCAATTCTCCGCAGGTATGTGTTCGATATTGATTCATAAAAACCTCTTTATTAATATTAATTAACAAGCCTTTTATTTGTAGAACCAAAAATTTCCATTTGCAAGCAATTAAACAAAATTTGCCCCATTAAGGCACAAAAAAGGCGAGACGCACGCGTCCCGCCCCAAAATTATTCACAAGATAAAACAAATACGCCTTCACTCAGACTTTCTTTAGTCAAAACGACGAGTCGTTTTACTTGCTTCATTTTTTTAAGCTCCTTTATCAAAAAAGGAAAATGCCTAGCCTCTAAGGCGATTGTATCGGCATTCGATTGCAAAACCACTGCCAACAAATCCTCTTTAGCTTTCCAGTTGTTTTGCTCCAAACAAGAAAGCTGCTCCAAGACCAGCATTTTGTCCTCTGGTTCAACACCTATTCCGACCATAGAGGTCATATTGAACCATTTTTGCTCAGCCTCCAAAGGAAACAAATGAGACCAGAAATTGTTGAAATCTCGGTGAGCCGACAACAATTCCTCCACATTTCTGGCATTTTTGACCACCTTTTCCAAGAGTTCAATGTCCTTGCCCAGAACCAAACGAATTGCACTCATCCAAGTTTCGAATTCGCTTTCAGGGTCTTTGGTGTAGTTGAACTGAAAATATTCTTTCAAAAGTAATCGGCTTTTCACCAATACTTTTAAACGTTTATCAATATCAAGCGCAACATACACGTTATGTTGTAACAAGCCGAGCCAATACTCGTCTAAACACAACGTAAAGAAAAAACGTTTCATATCCGTCTTATGGACGGATGTTTTTTCCTTGTTACCTTTCCAAACGCCTTCTTCTGTCAAGCGTTTGTGGGTAGCCAACATATAAGCATCTTTTCGCATTCCCATCAGCAGGGATGAATTTTTGGCACCGACTTGCGTCGCAACTTTTTTCGGACGCGCAACGACAGCTGCGGAAACGACTTTAGGTTTCTTTATTTTGTCTTGTTGGTACATATAATACCAACGTTCCAACTTAGCGACACCGGCCTCATCCTTTGCCACAAACATATAAATTTCTGCCAAATGATGTTTCATCGCCGCCAGTGCACCAAGTCGCAAAGATAAAGCTGCACCGCCTGCAAATATTTGCCCTTTGCGCTTCTGCAACAAATCTTCCTTTTCACGAACCAGACAATAAAGTTCAATTATATCCTGCGGGGAGTAATTAAACTTTTTAATGTCATCATTCATAATCTCTGCCATTAAGGCAATAAACTGCTTGTTTACTTTACTTGTTTCCATAATAAAAATAAAATTAATTGGTAAGACATAAAAATGATAAATTAAGTCTGTTATAGCCAACATTTTAGACAAAATCAAGCTAAAAAAACAAAAAAAGATACCCCCGCGTAAAACGCGGGGTTCTTCATATGCGGCTATAAGCCTTTAGCACTGGCCTCCCCTAAACGGGGCACCCATATTCTGCCAGACGCAATTTGTTACTACTTACCCGTAAACG
>CALXOP010000090.1 GCA_944390035.1 uncultured Alphaproteobacteria bacterium
TGCCGCTAAAGAACTCGGTACCGACATCAAATTAAAAGAATATGTCTGCTTCCGTTTGGGCGAAGGTCTGCAAAAGAAAGAAGAAGACTTTGCCGCTGAAGTTGCTGCTCAATTAAAGAAATAATTGAGTTTTGATAAAAAAAAGAAAACCGTCCTTCGGGGCGGTTTTTTTGTGCCCTTATATTTAATTTGACAAAATGTAAAAACGCTCTAAATTAAGTGCATAAAATTACAATTATCATAATTATTAATCTTTAAATATATTTGCCTTATGGAAGAAAAAAAAGAAAACAAGGTTTTGGCGTATGTCAAAAAACACGCAGTATCAATTTGTGCTTCGTTTGGATTTGTTGCTCTTATCGTGTTTATCTTATACTTTTTAAGATATGGAAATGAAGAGCAAGCCTTTAATCCGAATTGGGGCGTAGAAAATATTTGGTGTTCTCCTTGGGGAACTGGCTCTGCCATAATTGGACTGCTGATTGTAGGAATTATTTTGATAATTCTTCAAATTCAATTTGACAGTTCTGACACAGCAGACAGCTTTATTCATTTAAAGATTGTTTGGCCGTGGACTTCAATATTACTCCTCTGGTGTTGGTTCTTTGGCATCTCATTTATTGTTCCTATTACAATGGCTTCTGTAGCTTATTTGATATACAGCTACAAAAAACATGAAACAAAACGGAGTTTTATCTGGGATATGGTGCGATTTATTATTGCTATGGTTGCGGTATGCATCGCAACGTATAGTGTATCCAAAAACAAAGTGGATGAATTTCACCAAGAAATTGCCATTATCAAAATGACCGTGAAAGAACCCGTGATTGAGGTGGTGGATGCCAAAAGTGATTGTGTCCTTTCTAAAGAATATGGCTTGGAGAAAATTATCAATGACGAAAGGCCTCAAAAAGGCGATAAGATTCACCGTCTTTCTGTCGGTAAAGGCGAGGTTTATGTGATTATTTGCAAGCGCAAATAAACTAATAAAAACAAAAAGAGTGTCTCTTTATGAGGCACTCTTTTTGTTAATCTCCGCTATAATGCGTTTGAAACCGCAACCAAGCCGGTCTAAAGGCGGAAGTTCTCGCTCTTGGCGAATACGTTCCTCCTTTTGACGGCGGCGGCGCAATTCATCTTGGGCTTGGCTCTTGATACGCGCGGCGACAGCTGAAATCGGCTCAATCTTGGCATAGCTTTCAACATCGGTTAAATATTCCCGCAATGAGCTTTCTTTGCCTTTGGTTTTCATTTGCTCAAAAGTGGTTATCACTTCTTTGGTCAACTCATCTTGGAGGCTCAAAAATGTTGATGTTATCATCTCAGGCGGAATATTTAATTTTAATCCAGATGCGAGCTCATCTAAATACATTGACCCACCGATTTGTAGCATATCCGTAACTTCGGGGTGCTCCAGAGCAAGCGAATAATACATATTCTGGTGCAAGGCTTTATCTGCTCGATGCACCGCGGCATAAATTCTCCTTTTGGCTTGAGAATAGCCGCAAACTACTCGATACAGCATAATTCTATAAAATAATGGTGAATATAAAGTTATTGTACGTGAAATGGTGTTCTTGTCAACTTATAAAAAAGCCGCTTCGATTGCTCGAAGCGGCTTTTCTTAGATTTAAGAGTTGTTATTTAACTTCTTCAAAGTCAGCATCAACAACTTTTTCATCACCATTGCCCGACTGAGCTTGACCAGCGTCTGCTCCGGCACTAGCACCGGCTGCAGCACCTTCAGGAGTAGCTTGTTTGTACATAGCTTCACCCAATTTCAGTGAGGCTTGCATCAAGTTTTCAGTCTTGGCTTTGATGTCTGCCAAGTCATCAGCTTCCAAAGCCATCTTCAAGGCTTTGATTTCGTCTTCAATCTTGGTCTTGTCAGCGGCTGAAATCTTGTCACCATGCTCTTTTAAGGTCTTTTCGGTAGCATGAACAAGTCCTTCACCTTGGTTCTTGGCTTCAACCAACTCTTTCTTTTGCTTATCGGCTTGAGCGTTGGCTTCAGCATCTTTAACCATCTTTTCAATATCAGCGTCAGACAAACCACCGCTGGCTTGAATACGAATTGCTTGCTCTTTGTTGGTAGCCTTATCTTTGGCGGAAACGTTTACAATACCGTTCGCATCAATATCAAAGGTTACTTCAATTTGCGGCATACCACGCGGTGCAGGCGGAATTCCTACCAAGTCAAATTGACCAAGCAATTTGTTGTCGGCAGCCATTTCACGCTCACCTTGGAAGACACGAATCGTAACTGCGGTTTGGCCATCTTCGGCGGTTGAGAAGACCTGAGATTTACGGGTCGGAATCGTGGTGTTACGATCAATCAAACGTGTGAAGACGCCACCCAAAGTCTCAATACCCAAAGACAACGGGGTTACATCCAATAACAAGACGTCTTTAACATCACCCATCAAGACACCGCCTTGAATTGCAGCACCGACAGCAACAACTTCATCCGGGTTAACACCTTTGTGCGGTTCTTTACCGAAAATTTCTTTTACTTTTTCTTGGACTTTCGGCATACGAGTCATACCACCAACCAAAATAACTTCGCTGATTTCGTTAGCTTTTAAGCCAGCGTCTGCCAAAGCCTTTTGGCAAGGAGCAACCGTACGGTCAATCAAATCTTCTACCAAAGATTCTAATTTAGCTCTGGTCAATTTGATGTTTAAGTGTTTCGGACCGGTTGCGTCAGCCGTAATAAACGGCAAGTTGATTTCGGTTTGAGTGGTTGAAGACAACTCAATCTTAGCTTTTTCGGCAGCTTCTTTCAAACGTTGCAAAGCCAGACGGTCATTCTTCAAGTCAATGCCGGTTTCTTTTTTGAATTCATCGGTCAAATAACTTACGATACGTTGGTCGAAGTCTTCACCACCCAAGAAAGTATCACCGTTGGTGGATTTTACTTCAAATACGCCATCGCCGATTTCCAAAATAGAAATATCAAACGTACCACCACCCAAGTCATAAACGGCTATCGTACCGTTGGCTTTTTTATCCATACCATAAGCCAAAGCAGCGGCAGTCGGTTCGTTAATGATACGCAAAACATCAAGTCCGGCAATTTTACCGGCGTCTTTTGTGGCTTGACGTTGAGAGTCATTAAAATATGCCGGTACGGTAATTACCGCTTTATCAATTTTTTCACCCAAATAGCTCTCGGCATATTCTTTAATCTTTTGCAAAACGATGGCTGAGATTTGTGACGGGGCATATTTTTGGCCTTTTACTTCAACCCAAGCATCGCCGTTGTCGCCTTCAATAATTTTGAAAGGAACAAGTTTTTTATCTTTTTCTACTTCCGGAGAGTTATAACGACGACCAATTAAACGTTTAATTGCAAATAAGGTGTTTTCCGGATTGGTAACGGCTTGACGTTTTGCAGGGAAACCTACCAAACGCTCCGTATCCGTAAAAGCAACCATTGACGGCGTTGTACGTGCACCTTCAGAGTTTTCAAGAACTTTGGCTTCTCCACCTTCCATTACTGCAAAGCAGGAGTTGGTTGTACCTAAGTCAATACCTATTACTTTATTGCTCATTTTGTTTTCCTTTTCGTTTATAAAAAAACTCAAATTTAATCTTTCTA
>CALXOP010000091.1 GCA_944390035.1 uncultured Alphaproteobacteria bacterium
ATGAATTAAGTAAAGCAAATAATAAGGAGAAAGACCATGAACAAGAACTGTAAACTGACAATAGGAGCGATGCTGTTATTGACAACGGCTTTCTCCGTGACGGAAGTTCGGGCACAAACCTGCGTTGTTCCGCCGACTTGCGAAGGCTTGGGCTATGACAAAACTGCCTCCGATTGCGGCGGTTTGGCAAAACTGCGCTGCCCGTTTGATGACTCGAAATATTTCTGCACCGCTTACCGGAATCCCGATGGCTCTGCTCCGGTAACTGTTGGCGATATTGTGTATTCTGATGGTACTTATGCCAATCCAGAAATACTTCAACCAACCAAAAAGCCTATCGGAGTGATATATAACTCTAATGGCGGTTATTTTGTGGCTTTTGATGATTATGGGAGTTTTAGATGGAGCTCATCTCTGTCTTGTTCAGGCTATACTACTGGTGCCAGTACCTGGAGCGTTCCGACAGAAAACCAATTAAAAGAAATGTATAAAAATATCACAACCTTAAACGCATCAATAGACTTGTTTGCTAAAACTAAACTTGAAGGAAAGTATGTATATACCTCTGACGGGATTCGTGTATATTATGTGGATATGTTGACAGGTCAATCAGGTAGTGCTGGTTCGGACTCGTTTCCAACGCGTTGTGTCAATACATTAGCAAATTTAGCTAATGGTACTACTCCAACACCGACGACATACAAGGTCGGGGATACTTATGTGAAAGATGGCGTGGCTTTAGGTAAAGTTGTTGAAGTGGATAGTACCGGAAAGCATGGTTATATTGCAATTTCTGGAGGAAATGCAACAGCTGGGCAAGCAACGGCAAATTGTATGTCTAAGACGGCAGGTGGCTTAAATTGGTCTTTAGCTAGTGGAAATCATGCGTGTAAGCTTATCGGGAGCACCGCTAATGGTGGTTGTGATACAACAACTGCTAATGGAAATGGCTATTGTTACAGGGGAAATTTCAATCCTAATTACGGATGTTCTAGTGCTAGTTTGGTTGCTTATGTTTGTGAAGCACCGTTCTAAATAAACTTTTGTTTTCAGCCTCCACCACAATAAATTGGTGGAGGCTTTTGTTTTATTTATCCAACAATTGCAAATCATTGGGGTAGTTGACGTCTAAGAGCAAATTTTCATCGCCTTTGATGGTTTTGGTATAGTCTGAATGTTCAACCAAAACCGGACGGAGGTTGGCGTTTTCGGGTACCAAATCAGCCCCGTCAAAAAGCGATTTGCTCCAAATGACAGGATTGGTCTTTACCCCTTTGAGCTGTGCGGTAACGAGTTGTTTTTCGGACTTGGCATCAAAGGCTTTTATCATCTTATTGATAAACTCAGGCGTTATGTTTGGCATATCTGCCGGCAGTAACAAAGCACCGTCGCAGAAATTAGGAACCGACTTTAGGCCTAAATTTATGGAAGTTTTTATTCCCTGACGAAAAGCCGGATTGTAGATGATATTCACATCAATATCACTCATAGCCTCTTCAAAATCGGCGGCATGATCACCGATAATCACAAAAACCGGGCTTGCCTCAGAAAATACCGCTGCATGGACAGCTTTGAGAAAGAGCGGAGCATCATCTACCTCATAGAGCAATTTATTGCGTCCGGCGCGACGGCTTGAACCCGCCGCCAGTACGATGGCCGCGACTTTGGCATTTTTACCTTTATCTGAAGGAGCCTTAATCAGTTCTAAACCACTTTCCGCATCAAACATTTTATCTTGAGATAATTGGACATTTTGCGGGTGTTTAAAATCCTCCGGCGTGATTTTTTCATTAAGCAAAGCCAGTTTAATATAGTGATTGGCTAAGGTGTTGTCTTGTGTGGCATAGTTAAAAGGCAGAGAAATAATCTTTTTGCCACGTTTGAGCGCGATTAGTAAATCTGATGCTCCGATTTGCGGAATTGAGGTCACAATCACTTCATCGGCAACACTTTTAAGCGCAGCAGAAATTACATCGTCGGCTTGCGAATTTCTTTGACCGGAAATTATAAAGATAACCTCTCCTTCCCCTTTTAGGGCGATTTCCAGTACATCGGCGATTTTTTCAATCTCGTGCTTGGCCTCATGCTCAACGGCAAAATTCAGTTTGAGGTTTTTGAAATCTTTTACTAACTTGGTCACAACGCCCGTAAAGTGTGCGGTTTCAAGTTTGTCATTATAAAACTTGGTATAAAGCAAAGTGGCTTTGCGCTCTTGAGGTTCTGCAACCTGCAACATGGCAATATTGCCGGACAGACTAAATACCACCTCATCGACCCTTGCCGACGTAATTACCGGAACGGTTAATTCCAACTCGGCAATTATCTCTCCGGCTTTGACCTCGGAATAAGGCGGAATGGTGTTTAAGATGATGTCTGGGGATAATCTATTAAACTTGGCTATGCGGTCATCTGCAGCCAAAAAAACACCGTCGGTTTGGGCTATAATCTGACTGGTGCCTTCGGGCGTAACGGCATAGGCTGTATTTGCCCCACACAACTTGGCACTTAAGACGCCCAGGGCGGTTGCGCCATCTAAGTCATTTTCACTCATCTCGGCACCAAAGATTTTTTTGATGCCCGAGAGTTTGAGCTGGATAATATCCTCATCATCAAGAATATGCCCTTTTTCCAAAATTAGCCCATCCAAGCGAACCGATTCAAACAAACGGATACCTCGAGCATGGTTAATGTCATATTCCTGATAAATCATTTTTATTTCCTTTGGTTAGAGCTTTATGCTCTATTTAAGCACAGAATAAAAAAAAGGAAAGTTCAAAGTGAACTTTCCTCTTAAAATTTTATTACCTTTTAGGGCTTGAGGGAGAAGGCCTCCTTGGTTTGCCCGTTAAAGGTTACCATGACTCCCGCGGCCTCATTGGCACCGGTGATGGTGACCACGATGGTGTGGGTCATAAAACGGCCTTGCACAAACTCATCGGCAATCCACGTTTTTTCAAACCGATAGGTTTTCGGGGTATCCCGAGGAATGTACTGCTTTTGCTTCCATTCCCTTGTCTGGGGATCCAGCTGATAAACCTGTAGGAATTTTGAATAACTCTCAATCCGCAGGTTAGCCCACTGGAGAGCAACAATCTTGTTCTTGTTGTACTTCTCTGTTGTCACCGTGGTTTGTTTTGCCGTGGTGTAAGTCTGCTGGGCATGCATATATGTCACCCCAGCGATGATGAAAATCATCATCAGAAAAAACTTTTTCATAATAATATAAAATTAAGGGTTAATATTCCAAGTCGTACTCCTCGGCGATGCGGTTGCCCGCAAGTTTGAAGAGTGCGGATTCTTTATCTTCCACAATAATCACTACCTTATAGCTGACAATACCGCCGCCATCAACCAGCGCATCAGCCGTATAGATGTGATTACTGTCATAAAGTTTAGAAATTAGGGTAAGACGATTTCTTGAGCCATTTTTTTGGCGGTAAACGTCTATCCTGTCTTTCTTATTTACCACCACCAAATCCCCAATCACAATTTTACGCACTTTGGAGCGCATAAATTTGACTTGCGTGGTTTGGCGATCATATTCTCGTACCGGAGAGAGTCGTTTGAACTCATTGCCGGTATTGATTAAACGTCGGCAAGTTTCTTCAAGACGATTTAACTGCCCAACAAAGCGGTCAAACTTGTCTTGTGCCGATAGTGAAGCGACGCTGAGCATCATCCCCACCAAAATACACAATAGCTGTTTCATGATATTAATAATTTTAGTTTGGGAAAAGGATAACACAAAGGGAGTTAATTGTCCAGAAATTTTAGACAAAATATGGAATTCATGTAGGCAAAAAAAAAGATACCCCCGCGTAAAACGCGGGGTTCTTCATATGCGGCTATAAGCCTTTAGCACTGGCCTCCCCTAAACGGGGCACCCATATTCTGCCAGACGCAATTTGTTACTACTTACCCGTAAA
>CALXOP010000092.1 GCA_944390035.1 uncultured Alphaproteobacteria bacterium
GAATTAAACGACGTTGTTCAAGAGCAAATTATTGACAGTATGGATGAAAAACAAATCGTTCATATCGTTAATGAGTTGGACTCTGATGACGCCGTTGAAATTTTGGAACATATGGATGATGACGAACAAAAAAATATTATTCGTCAACTCTCGCCCGAACTCAAAGTCCAAGTCCAATCGTCTTTAAGCTATCCGGAAGATTCCGCCGGACGTATTATGGAGCGCCAATTCGTCAGTATGCCTGATGACTGGACCGTGAAGGAAGCAAAGAAGTTTTTACTCGATGATGAAAATTTGCCCGACGAATTTTATACGGTTTTCTTAACCGATGAGAAATTGCATCCGACCGGCGAAATTACCTTGGATAAACTTTTGCGAGCCAAGGCCAGTGAAAAACTTTCCGATATTATGGATTGTGAAATTGTACCGTTAAGCGTTGATACCGACCAAGAAGAAGTGGCTCATATGTTCCGTGAATATGGTTGGAAATCTGCCGAAGTGGTTGATGCTAACGGACGGCTTATCGGTGTGATTAATTTGGATAGCATCGTTGACGTTATTCATGAAGAGGCCTCTGAAGATATTATGTTGCTGTCGGGTGCAGAAGAAGGTGATGTTTATAAATCGCCGTTTAGTATTTTTAAGTCGCGGTCGGTTTGGCTTGTAACCAATTTGTTTGCCACAATTTTGGCCTCGTCCGTGGTTAAAGGTTTTCAAGATATTATTGCACAATTATCGGTGTTGGCGGTTTTGATGCCGATTGTGGCCTCTATGGGCGGAACAACCGGAAACCAGACCTTGGCGGTGGTGGTACGAGCCTTGGCCACAAAAGAGCTTACATCACAAAATACTTTGCGGATGATTTTGAAAGAATTTTTGGTGGGGCTGATGAACGGAATGCTTTTTGCCGGTCTTATTGCTCTTGTGACTTGGTTTTTGTTCCATAATGATACGATTTGTTTGATAATTGCCTTGGCAATGCTGTGTAACCTGACGCTTGCCAGCTTGGCCGGTATTCTTATCCCATTGATTTTGAACAAATGTAAGGCTGATCCGGCGATTTCGTCAGGCGTGTTCTTGATTGCTTGTACGGATTCCGGCGGTTATTTCGTCTTTTTAGGCTTGGCTAAGCTCTTATTGTTCTAAAATATCTGTATATTTCTTATTTCAGGCTTGGTATATTTTAAATTCAGCTCTATAGTAGGCAATAGATTTCGCTTAAATAAAAGGAGTTTTGTGTCTTGTTATTGGGATTGAGCGCCGCTTTGGTTGTGTTTATTTTGGATCAGGCGAGCAAATATTGGATTATGAACGATGTATTGGCTGAAAAAGCCATGATTATCTTTACGCCGTTTTTTTCTTTGGTTAGGGCATGGAACACCGGGGTCAGCTTTTCAATGTTTAATAATTGGGGGCTGAGCGGGGTGATTGTCTTGTCTTTTGTGGCTTTCGTGATTATTTTCTTTTTGATACGCTGGCTCAAAACCGAACAATCTCCGTTGGTGCAACTCTCTCTCGGTTTTATTATCGGCGGGGCCTTGGGCAATGTGACCGATCGGGTGCGTTTGGGTGCCGTATTTGACTTTTTGGATTTTAGTGTTGGAGAGTATCACTGGCCGGCTTTTAATGTGGCAGATAGTTTTATTTGCATTGGAGCTTGCATTGTCATTGTCCATGGGCTGTTGGCTAAACCGTCGGATAATAAGTAATTTTGGTGAAAGGATTGAAAATGAATAAAGTGTTGTTTGCTATTGCTTTGTTAGCCGGAGTAGGCGCTTTGAGTGCTTGCTCGGATATGAAAAAATCTTTAGGAATTGAAAATTCGGCCCCGGATGAATTTATGGTTACGACCCGTGCTCCGTTGACTTTACCGCCTGATTTTGATTTGCGTCCGGTGAGCTCCGTAACTGCGGCTCGTCAGGAAGTAGCTCCTCAAGCCGTTTCTCAAGCAGCTCCTCAGCCGGCAACATTTAGCGAAGGTGAACAAGCCTTATTGTCTAAATTGCGTTAATTTTCACCGAAGAAAGTGTGTTTCTTGAAATTTAGTTTTGCAAAAATTTGTCTGACTCTTGGACTTTGTCTCAGTTGTTTTGTCGCAAATGCTCAAGCCAAATTGTTCGGTATTACGGAATTTGAGCTTGATAACGGTTTGCAGGTATTGGTTATTCCCAATCATAAAGCGCCGATTGTTAAACATATGGTATGGTATAAAAGCGGCAGTGTCGATGAACCGAAAGGCAAAAGCGGAACGGCGCATTTGCTTGAGCATTTGATGTTTCGCGGTACGAAAAAGGTTAAAGACGGCGTCTTTAATGATGTGATTAACCAAAACGGCGGTGAAAGCAACGCTTTTACCAGTTTGGATTATACGGCTTATCATCAGTTTGTGGATATTAGTCGGTTGGAATTGGCGATGTATTTGGAAGCTGACCGCATGCAAAACTTGAAGATAACTCCGCAATCATTTGAAAAAGAACAAAATATTGTTTTTCAAGAACGCAAGCAAGTGGTTGATAACAATCCTTTATCTTATTTTGGGGAGAGTGTGCGCAAGGTTTTGTGGCAGGAGCATCCGTATGGTTTGCCGGTCAGTGGATACCCAGATGAAATTAAATCAATCACTCAGGAAGATGTTGAGACTTTCTATGAGCAATTTTATGCGCCGAATAATGCTATTTTGGTTTTGGCTGGCGATATTGATGTTGAAACGGCGCAAAAACTGGCAAACAAGTATTATGGCAAAATAAAGGCCAGAGAAATTGGAAAAAAAGCCGATTTTCCGGTCTTAACCCGCAAATTTGACGCTAATTTGCAGATGAAGCTGCCGGCGGCGCAATCTAAACGTTTGATGCAAGTGTTTTTGGCGCCTTCGGTTAATGTGGCGGCGGATAAAATTTATGCGCTCGCCGTGTTGGCCAAATATTTGGGTGAGGGTGAAACGTCGGCTCTTTATAAAGATTTGGTGTTAAAACAAAAACTTGCCTTGGATGTGAGCGTGTCTTTTGATTATGCAAATCGGAGTTACGGGACATTTGTGATTAGTGCGGTTCCGGTGGAAGGAATAACGCAAGCCGAATTTGAAAAAGCCTTAAAGGTGTCCATACAACAGGCCTTGAAGCAAATTTCACCTCGTAAAATTGATTTGGTGAAACAAAAAATGTTGGCCGGACTGGTCTATTTGAAAGATAACCCGAGTGAGGCGGCTTATGTGGTCGGGATGATGGCGTCTGTTGGGTTTAATGCCAAAGATATTGATGGTTTAGATGAAAAAATTGAAGCTGTGAGTGCACAAGAAGTTTTATCGGCGGCCAAAGAGATTTTGCAGGCAACTTCCGTAACCGGGTGGTTGTTGCCGCAAGAGGAGGGAGAATAATGCCAAAAAGACGTTATTATCAAAACCGCTCAAAACAAGGAAAACTCAAATATTTTGTCTTGGGGGCATTGTTGGTTGCCGGTGCTTATTTTGGTTATAAGACATATTTTTGCTTTAATCCCGACCGATTGGTGGCAAATTCGGTTTTGAAAGAAAAAACTTTTGATACGAAAGTTGAAGAAATTATTTCACCAAAGTACAAAATTAAGGCTTATTTGTTTGAAGATGATACCAATCCGATAATTGCGGTAAATTTCTTGTTTAAAAATGCCGGATACGCCGGAAATGAAGAAAAAAAAGATGGTTTGGCGCAAATGGCGGCTACGCTCCTGGATGACGGAACCGAAAAGCTTAATCGTGTGGCTTATCGGGAAGAGTTGGAAAAATATGCCATAAATATCAGTTTTTCCGCCGGAAGAGATGATATGAACGGGACTTTGTTGACCACAAAAGCGCAAAGCAGGCGAGCCTTTGGTTTGCTGAAAGATGTGTTGCTTACACCGCGTTTTGATGAAGAAGATATTACCCAGGTACGGCAAGAAATGCTTATGGGGCTCAAAATACAACAAGAACAACCGCAAAGTGTGTTATCTTTGGCGGCCAATAAGGAACTGTTTGGTCAGCATCCTTATGCTAAAAATCCTTTGGGTGAGGCTAAAGATATTGCGCAAATTTCAAGAGCTGATTTGGTGGAATATGTTAAAGACCATTTGACACGCAGTAATTTGATTGTGGGTGTGGCAGGAGATATTTCAGCTGCGGAGGCCGGAAAAATGCTGGATGATGTTTTTGGGGCTTTGCCCGAAAACGGAAAAATGGCTTTTATTCGCAAAGCAGATGTCGATTTTGCGGGAGATGACGTCACAATTGCCAAAGATTTGCCGCAAAGTATTGCGTTTTTTGTGGTGCCGGGGGTTACACGCCAAAGTGAGGATTTTTATCCTTTGTATGTGGCAAATGATATATTGGGCGGTTCGGGCTTGACTTCGCGCTTGTCTTTGGCGGCACGAGAAAAAGA
Source organism: uncultured Alphaproteobacteria bacterium (assembly GCA_944390035.1). Taxonomy (GTDB): domain Bacteria; phylum Pseudomonadota; class Alphaproteobacteria; order RF32; family CAG-239; genus Scatocola. The sequence continues at coordinate 4,392 of CALXOP010000092.1, forward strand.
GGCCTTGACTTATGGGGTTTATACTTATTTGAGTGTGGCGGAAAAGGCACCTCTTGTCGGAGGGGGATTTTCGGCCACACCGGAAAATTTTGCCAAAGTGAAGGAAATTGTAAAACAAGAGTGGCAAAAAATTGCAAGTAAAGGCGTTTCAAAGCAAGAATTTGAGGCCGAGATTAATTATTTGCTTGCCTCGTATAATTTGCGTTTTGCCTCAATTCGTAATATTGCGGAGATTTTATCGGCAATGCAAAAAGAAAATTTAGGTATCGATTTTTTGCAAAAACGTAATGATTATATACGTAATATTAAACTTCAGGACGTTAATATGGCTGCGAAAAAGTATTTTGCAAAAAATCCAAGATTTATCGCAATCGGAAATAATGAAAAATAAAAAAAAGATTCAAGGAGTGATATGATATGACACAACTGGTCAGCAAAACAAAGGCATGGAAAAAATTAGGCGAGCATTATAAACACATTAAAGATGTGAAAATGCGCGATATGTTTGAATATGATGAAGAGCGTGCCAAGAAATTTACGGCTCAGTTCGAAAATTTGATGCTGGATTATTCTAAAAACCGCATTAATGAACGAACCATGAAACTTTTGTGCCGCTTGGCCAGAGATTGCCAGCTAGAAGAAATGATTAAGGCTATGTTTCGGGGGGATAAAATCAACACCACAGAAAAACGCGCCGTATTGCATGTCGCTCTCAGAAATCGTGCCAATACACCGATAATGGTTGATGGCAAAGACGTTATGCCGCAAATTAACGAAGTTTTTGCTAAGATGAGAGATTTTAGCGAAGCCGTTCGTTTGGGAAAATTTAAGGGCCATACCGGTAAAAAACTTACCAATATCGTTAATATCGGTATCGGTGGGTCTGATTTGGGACCGGTGATGGCTTGTGAGGCTTTGAAAAAATATTGGGCAAAAGATATGAAGTGTTACTTCATTTCCAATATTGATGGAACGGCTTGTGCCGAAGTTTTGAACAACCTAGATCCGGAAACAACTTTGTTTATTGTCTCTTCAAAGACATTTACCACGATTGAAACCATGACTAATGCCAGAACTTGCCGCAAATGGTTGGTTGATGCTTTGGGTGAACATGCCGTGGCAAAGCATTTTGTTGCGGTTTCGACCAACACGAAGGAAGTCAGCAAATTCGGCATTAATCCTGAGAATATGTTTGAATTTTGGGATTTTGTCGGCGGACGTTATTCTATGTGGTCGGCTATCGGTTTGTCTTTGGCTTTGATGGTGGGGATGGATAATTTTGAAAAAATGCTCGATGGGGCTTATGCCATGGATAAGCATTTTGCCGAAACCGATTTGGAGCACAATATTCCGGTGATTTTGGCATTGATTGGTATTTGGTATGATGATTTCTTTGGCATTAAAAGATACGGCGTTATTCCTTATGACCAATATTTGCAATATTTGCCGGCATACTTGCAACAGCTTGATATGGAAAGTAACGGTAAGTTTGTGACCAAAGACGGTGAAGTGGTTAATTATTCTACCGGTCCGGTTTTGTTTGGCGGTGCGGGAACAAACGTTCAGCACTCTTTCTTCCAGCTTATTCACCAAGGAACGGATATTGTGCCGGTTGATTTTATTATTCCGGCAATCTCACACAACGAAATCGGTGACCATCATGAGATTTTGGTGGCCAATGTCTTGGCTCAAGGTGAGGCTTTGATGAAAGGTAAAACCGTTAAAGAAGCCGCGCAAGAACTGACAAAAGCCGGAAAATCCAAGGAAGAAGTCAAAGAGCTGAAATATTTCAAGAGCTTTAGCGGCAATCGTCCGTCTAACACAATTTTGGTAAAGAAGGTCGATCCTTATACCTTGGGTATGTTGGTGGCTATGTATGAACATAAGGTGTTTGTTCAAGGTATAATTTGGAATATTAACTCTTATGATCAAATGGGAGTTGAACTCGGAAAACAGATGGCGTTGAACATTTTGCCGGAGTTGCAAGGCAATGCCGAGGGTGTGTCACATGATTGCTCAACCGCAAACCTCATTGCTTCCATCAAGAAAATGAGAAAATAAGAGGAATATTGATGCCTATTCGAATTTTACCGTCTAATCTGGTTAACCAAATTGCCGCAGGAGAAGTGGTCGAACGGCCGGCGTCGGTGGTCAAAGAGTTGGTAGAAAACTCGATTGACGCCGGAGCAACTTCAATTGAGGTTAATTTGGTTGACGGCGGTAAAAGTTTGATTGTGATTACCGATAACGGTAAAGGCATGAGCAAAGATGAGCTCAGCTTGGCGGTCGAACGCCATGCAACCTCTAAGCTACCTGATGATAATTTGTTTCATATCAACTTCTTAGGCTTTCGAGGTGAAGCATTACCTTCAATTTCTTCCGTGGCCAGATTAAGCATTGTGTCACGTACCAAAGATGAAGACAGTGCCTGGAAGATTGAGGTGAACGGCGGTGTAAAATCTGAGGTGATGCCGGCGGCGTTAACTAAAGGTACAAGGATTGAAGTCAGAGATTTGTTTTATGCCACGCCGGCTCGATTAAAATTCTTAAAGTCTTCGGCTTCGGAAACGGCGCAATGTGTTGATATTCTTAACAGAATTGCTTTGGCTAATCCTCATATTTCGTTTTATTTGACGGAAGATAATAAGAAAAAAGTCAGTTTGAATGCTTGTCAGGGAGAATTGTTTGATGCCAGATTGCTCCGTTTGTCAGATGTGATGGGGCGACAGTTCGGGGATAATTCTTTGCTGATTAATGCGGAGAGAGAAAAAGTAAAAATCAGCGGTTATGTCAGCTTACCGACGCTCAATAAAGCCAATTCTTTGTCGCAATATTTGTTTGTGAATAATCGTCCGGTTCGAGATAAACTGTTGCTGGGAGCTATTAAAGGCGCTTATCAAGATGTTTTGGCCTCGAACCGTTATCCGATGTGCGCGTTGTTTTTTGATGTTGACCCGATGTTTGTGGATGTAAATGTTCATCCGGCAAAAGCGGAAGTGCGCTTTTATGACAATGCTTTGGTCAGAGGGCTCTTGGTTAGTGCTATTCGGAGTGCATTGGCTCAAGGGGATAAACAAACCGCTAATACCTTGAATTTGGAAAATTTGATTGCTGACCATATTCCGGATTTTGATGCTCAACCGCAAAATAATTATGAGGCTGATCAGTGTGCGGAAATGGCTTGTGAGCATGAACCGATGAGCAGGCCTTTCTGGCAAGGAAATCCTTATGCGGGTGGAGGACGAAGCCGGCAAGCGGCTTTGCCGGAGTTGGAACGCGTATATTCCGTTAAAGTGGACCAACCGCATGAAGATATTCCGGCCTCGATGAGCGAGGCGCCCGGACCTTTGGGCTTGGCAAAAGCGCAATTCCATAATACTTTTATTATCTCGCAGACAGAAGACAGCATTATTTTGGTGGATCAACATGCGGCGCATGAGCGAATTGTGATGGAAAAAATGAAGCAAGCTCTGGCCAGTGAGGAAAAAGTTGCACGCCAGATGTTGTTGATTCCGGAAGTGGTTGATTTGTCAATAAGCGAAAAAACAAGAATTTTGGAAAATGCTCAAGATTTGGAAAAACTTGGTCTGGTGGTGGAAGAATTTGGATCTACCGCGGTGATTGTGCGCGAAATTCCGGCTCTGATAGCCAAAGCTGATGTGAAAAAGTTAATCCAAGATTTGGCGCAAGAGATGGCTGAATGGGGCAAAAGTTTTTCTTTGACCCAAAAATTGCATTTGGTATGCGCAACGATTGCTTGCCATGGTTCGGTGCGGGCAGGGCGGCCAATGAATATTGAAGAGATGAACCGTTTGCTCCGAGATATGGAGAAAACAGAGCATTCAGGCCAATGTAATCATGGACGGCCGACTTATGTTGAACTCAAAATCAAAGATATTGAAAAATTGTTTGACAGATAATGGTTGATTTTAGTGCCAGACTAAAAAAGGAAGATTTTTTAAGGCCGCCGTTTGAAGTGGCTGAAAAAGTTTTGCTCGGCGCTTATTTGTGTTCAAACGTGGGAGGGCAGTTCGTTGCCGGAAAAATCACCGAATTAGAAGTTTATATCGGGGTGGAAGATAAAGCCTGTCACGCTTATTTGAATAAGAAAACCAAAAGAAATGCCGTGATGTTTGAAGAAGGCGGTGTGGCTTATGTGTTTTTTGTGTATGGAATGCATCATCAATTTAATGTGGTGGTAAGTGAGAAGGGGCAGGCAAACGCTATACTTATTCGGAGTTTGGAGCCGGTGAGCGGTGTGACTGTGATGCAACAACGTCGCAAGTGTGACAAAATAGAAAATTTAACCACAGGTCCCGGAAAATTATGTCAGGCATTGGGAATTACTCGCGAGCATAATGGTATTGATTTGCGGGGAGACGAAATTTGGATTTCTCCTCGAGATGAAAAGATTATCTGGCAGACAACTCCCAGAATAGGAATCGATTATGCGGAAGAGTATCGTGATAAGCCTTGGCGATATGTGATAAAAGAAAATAAATTTGTCAGTAAAACACTAAAAAAACGGATTAGTTGAACTAATCCGTTGATGGGGTTGAATGGAAGTTAATATAATCTTCCAAGTAGCATTTTAGAGTAATCACGTCTTCTTGCAGCTGTTTGGGAAAATGTCCCATGTTGCGAGAATTTTTTATTCGGGTGATTTCTTGTAAAATAATTTTTAAGGCCGGCAGATTTTGTTTGGCGGTCAGAAATGAGGTTTGGCTTAATGTTGCGTTGCCCAACAGCCAGATTTTGTAAAATACGCGTGTGCATGGGCTTTTGCGTGCATCAGATGCAAATGTTTCTGTTTGACGTTTGACTAAGTCAATTAAAATTTTTCGTTCCATAATTGTAAGTTTAATTATATAATTTGTTTTGATTTTGGACGAATTTTGTGTTTTGTCAAGAGAAGTTTTGGGTATTTGAAAAAATTTAATTACAAAACTGCAAAAAAGTTCTTGACCTTTTGGGGGAATTTGGGTAAAAAGTCTTTCGTAAATCACAAACACCGATGGAGAGGTGGCAGAGTGGTTTAATGCAGCGGTCTTGGAATCGCGCAAAGCAAGATTGGCGAAGAGCGGTGCCACCCGCGATGAGCCGTAAATCGTCGATAAAACGAAGTTTTATATGACGGTTTTGTAAAAGAAGTCTTGGATATAGATATTTATGGAGAGGTGGCAGAGTGGTTTAATGCAGCGGTCTTGAAAACCGTCGAGGGGGCGACCCCTCCCAGAGTTCGAATCTCTGCCTCTCCGCCATTAAAAAAGCACCCAGTTTTTAGGGTGCTTTTTTTTTGTATTGTGGCGGAGATACCATTCAGGCTTCGTAAGCTCGCCTTCATGGGGCAGAGCTTGAAATGCAAAAACTTCTTGCTTTAAAGTCTATTTTTTGTATGATGTGAGGCAATATTTTATTATTGTATCACTTAAAACTTTTATTTATGGAAACTATTATTCACAAAACCAAGGTATTGCGTGTTGAAAAAAAAGATGACTACCAAGAAGTCTTCTTAGCACAGAGTGGCTTTTTCTTTAGAGAGTCTGTCAAAATCAGAGGGTGTGATAAAAACATTGCCTCACTCATCAAGAAAAACTTTTTTGGGCGGAGTAAGTCTGAAATTGAGCTCCATGTGATGGGGAATTATGTGGTGAAGATTTATTTGGACGGCGTGTTGCTTTGTGAGAAGACAGAAGAAAATTATCCTGAAGGTCTTAAAAAAATTTTAGAAAAAGAAAAGCAACAAAATCAGCTCTTTGAAGAAAAATTTTTGCTGTGTCTTCCAAGTTATCCGAAAAAAGAAAATGTAGAGGCGGAAATTTTTGCCTTTAAGGATGTTATTTTACGGGCTTATGTCGGTGCTGTGTTTGACAAGGTCAAAACTTTAGGTAAGTGGGATGATGATTTATATCAACGTAGGTGTTCCTTATTTGCTGATTTGATGCATTTTGTTGAACGGTCCAGAAGTGAGGTTTGGAGTGTGCTCCTTTGGCCAGATGCTTTGTTGGATAATTTTAAGAAAACAATTATTCAATCTTTTGCTTTGCCGAATGTCGATGAGCAATTAGTAACCTATTTGACTTTTTGGGTAAGCGATGTTGCAAGAAGATACAGCGATGATAAGACAATGTTAAATGATTATTGGGCAACTAATACGTCTTTGTTTTCTGGACGACAAGTAGATAGAGCCTTGATGATTGAGTTCGACAAAGACTTAAAACTGTGCCAGCCTTGGCGTGCAATGCCCAACTTTGTATTGAAAGAACAGCTTTCTCAGCCAGAGTTCAAGCTCTATCTTTCAAAGCAAAATTGGTAAAAAGTACAAAAAAATACCTCTGTTTTGCAACAGAGGTATTTTTTTGTATGAAATTATTTGTTTTTGAAACCAACAATTTTGCCAGAGTAAGCTTTAACAGTGGCTTTGACATCTTTCCAGAGGAAATAGTCATTTACTTCGGTCTCATATACAGGAGCCAATAATACGTCGGCATTGGATTGTTGAACAGCTTTGTAAGCAGCAGCTGATTTTACCTTTGATGTCGAATCGAACATGCTCATTCCCGGAATTCCACTTTCACCGGCATAGTTTACGCCATCAGCATATTTGTTGTCGTCGCTTAATGTAATGAAACCCAAAATTACTTTAGCATTGGACTCGGCGGTTACTTTTTCTCCGGCTTTGATGTTGGCTACTTGGTAGTTTTTTAATTTAACATGTAGCGGAGCACTGGCAACACCTTGGTGGGTAGATGCACAGGCTGATAGACTTAACATTGCGGCACCGGCTAAAGCCATTAATTTGATATTTTTCATATTAGAAACTCCTAAAATGTTAAAATTTTGTGCAAGAATTTATCTTGCGATTTAATCGTACTAGTTGTTTTTTTTAAAGGCAATAGTTATTTTGGTGTATTTTAAAATTGAGTATAAAAGAAAAGGCTTTCCTTTTGGGAAAGCCTTTTTTGTGATTAGAATTTTCGGGCAGGAAGGCGTTTGGCCCAATTCTTTTCAATTTGCTCGAGGGAGCGTCCTTTGGTTTCTGGAATATAGAAAAATGTGAACCAAAGGCTGAAAATTCCGACAAAACCGAAAATCCAGAAGGTGTAGGCCTCACCGATATGTTCTAACAAAACAGGGAAGGTGAGCGCAACCAAAAAGTTGAAGCCAAAGTTGGCCATGGTGCAGATGCTCATTGCCAAGCCTCTTATCTTTAAGGGCATGATTTCGGAAACGATAATCCAACCAATCGGTCCTAAAGAGAAGGCAAAGCAGGCAATATAAAAGACGACGCTACCGACGGCAACCCATTTTAATTTATCGCCTAAAATATCTGTTAGGTAGAAGGAACCGCCTAAGACAAACAAGCAAACGGTGACGCCAAGCAAGCCGGCATAGAGCAAAGGTTTGCGTCCGATTTTGTCGGTGAAGAATATGGCAACAAAGGTCATGGTAAAGTTAACAACGCCGACACCGATGGTGGCATATAAAGCACCCAAAGTGTCTGTAAAGCCTGCGGCTTGGAAAATGGTGGCCGTATAGTAAATAATGGTGTTAATACCGGTGCAGATTTGCATAAACATCATTCCAATACCAACAATAATCGGCATGAGCATCCAACTTTGAAAAGCCGAGGCGCTTTTTTGTGCAGTGTCAGATTTGGCAATCGTGGATTTGATTTCGGCAATGTGTTTGTCGGCATCAATTTCGGGCTCAATCTTTTGGAAGATGGCTTTGGCTTCTTTTTCACGCTTTTTAGAAATCAGCCAACGCGGCGTATCTCCTAAGAAACTTATGCCGATAAGCAAGATGAGTGCAGGAATGAGGCCGGAGCCTAACATCCAACGCCAATTATATTCACTTAAGGCAAAAACACGATTTATCAGGTATGAGAACAAAATTCCCGCCGTGATGGCCAGTTGGTAAAGCGAAACCAACATTCCTCTGACTTTTTGCGGAGAAATTTCCGATAAATAAAGCGGAACCACAAAGTTGACCATGCCAATCGCCAGACCTAAAATCATACGGCCGGCAATTAACCAATGAACCGATGTGGCAAAACCGCAAAGAATCGACCCAATGGCAAAAATGATGGCCGTGGCAATGATCACTTTTTTGCGGCCGTAAACGTCAGCCAAAACACCGTTGGCGGCGGCACCTAAAACCGCACCGACCAGGGCTGAGCTGACAACCCAACCTTTTTCAAGGCTGGAAAGCGGCCAGGTATCGTTAATAAACAGTAAGGCACCGGAAATAACGCCGGTATCAAATCCGGAAAGCAACCCGCCCAGAGAGGCAACGGCAGCAATCACATAAAGCCATAAATGGCGGGGTTTGTAACTGGTAAATGCTGATGTACTCATGTTTTTGTCTTTCAGGTAAATAATTAATCCTAAAATATATAGTTAATATGATAACAAAATTAAGAGGTTTTTAAAAGCTCTTTTGTAAAATAAATGACAATTAATTTTTGAGAGTGGAAAATGCATAAATTTCGCATACATGATTTGTTGTTGAGTTCAATGGTGTTGCTTGGAAGCAATATTGCCATGGCTGAGGAAATTACGCCGCCAAAGGAATATTTGCAATGGCTTGAGAGCCTTAAGGCTGAAATGATTGAACGCGGAATATCCGAAGATACGATTGAAGAAGTTTATGAGCAATCTTATTATCACCCTAAGCCTGAGGTGGTGAAAATTGACCGAAATCAGACCGAATTTGTGCTGACCTTTAGTGATTATGTGAATCGGGTGGTTAATAAGAAAAAAGTTGAAACAGCACAACAAAAGTATCTTGAACTCTTGCCTTTGTTCCAAGATTTGGAGGCAAAATATGGTGTGCCCTTTAACTATTTAATTGCTTTTTGGGGGATGGAAACCAATTTTGGGCAGATATTCGGAAATTATCAAGTGATTGATGCTTTGACGACTCTGAGCTATGATAAAAGACGTCCGAAATTTTTTAGAGAAGAACTTTATCAAGCCTTAAAAATTATTGATACTTGGG
>CALXOP010000093.1 GCA_944390035.1 uncultured Alphaproteobacteria bacterium
GTCCGAGGATTCTTTTCAGCAAGATAAAATGTGCCAGTACCGGCGGTACTTTCTAATTTAACTTTTACTTTTACTGCTTTTGCCATGATTTTATACTCTTAAAATTAGGTTATATCAAAACATTTAGCCGTAATATACAGTTTTTGAGTGGTTTGTCAACATAATTTTTCGTAATTATTTCGGTTACAGATTTATGACAATTCCAATTTTGACCAAAATTTTTATTTTTGTCTATTGTCTTTATGCAAAATTTATGTTATTCTCCATGCATTAAACAAATTATTTACCTTATTATTAGTGAAGAAATTTTTTTCATGACCTTTAGGGTAAATATAAAAAGAAATTTATTAATCAATAAAAAAAATAATAAAACTATGAACAAAAAATTTTTAGCTGCAGTTGTTGCTGTGGTAGCTGCTCTTGTTATATATAAGGGTGGCTGGTATTTAATTCAATTTGTTGGTGATAACGTATTTTCTTTTCCCTGGCATTTCGGGGAGATATTAGTGTTATCACTGGCATCATTAATTTTGATTTTCTGTACGGTGGTGGTGCCGTATGGAATTTACAAAAAAATTGCACATTAACCCTAAAAAAATAAGCCATGAAAAAATTTTTATTAACAATCCTGATTGCCGCACTGCTCGTTGGTGCCGCAATCTATGATATGAGAGTCGCCATTGCTCTGGCGGCAATTGTCATTTTTATTTTTGCTTTCAAACTTACCATGTGGTTTTTGATGACCCATATTGACAAGTGGGAAGCAAGAACAAGAGCAAAACGGATAAAAAAAATCCGTGAGCAAGAAGAACAAAGAAAAGCAAACATAGAGAGGATTATCCGCGAAGTGCCGCAAGAGCATTTTGCAAAATAATTCGCTTTCCCAAAAATAAAAGGCCTGACTTAGTTCAGGTCTTTTTTTGTGTGCTTTTGCAAATAGGCTTTGGCTACATTAATATCTTGCTGCTTATCCTCTCTCTTTTCAGCCGGACAATAGGCCAAGTCTTTATTTTTGGCCAAGATATTTTCGGGATTGCGGCTTTCCAACTCGCCTGATGTGCAAATATCAGGCATGACACCTCGCCCTGCCAATTTATTGCCTGAAGGCGTATATATCAACCCGTTGGTCAGTGCTAAGCGGCTATTGTTATCTAATTTAATGAGCTTTTGAATTGTTCCTTTGCCAAAGCTGTTGGTGCCGACCACAGTTCCCCTACTCTGCTCTTGCAATGCCACCGCCAAAACTTCGGCAGAAGATGCTGTTTGCCCATCTATCAAGACCACAATCGGTTTGTCTTGCCAGATGTCACCTTGCGGGGCATTGTAATACTCTAGCTTACTCCCTGCTCTACCTTTGGCTGAGGCGATAATTCCCCCATCAATAAATAGACCTGCAACCTTAACCGCCTCTTCCAATACGCCGCCTGGATTTCCTCTTAAATCCAGAATTAGACCGGTGGCTTGGGCATATTTTTTCAAACTTTCTTCGACATTTTGGGCGGTGTATTTATTAATTGCGCCCAGGCGAATATATAAAATATTGTCTTCTTGCAAGCGGTCATAATAGGCGCGTTGCGGCTTAAATTCCGGCGCGGGCGGATTGCTCAACTCCAAATCGGGATAATAAGACGAATCGGAATCAAAATTTTTAATTCCGTAGGCCAACATGGTATCCACAATCTCAAAATCTTTAACTTCCAGAGTTTCAGAGGCTTTTTTGGCAGCACGCAGCAAATTATCATTGATTTCTAACCAAGCAGACACATCGTTTTTGTTTTCGGGCTTGCGCAGGGTTTTAAGCAAACGACCGTTTGCATAAAGCGATATTCTGGCCCCATCATCGGCTATGCGAATATTTTTATCCATTTTATTTAAGGCTTGGAGCGCAGGAATCGCCAAATCTTCGACATTTGCCGGCAGAAGATAATCCTCTAAGACCGACGTATAGGCTTGCGCCAGAGCTACTCTGTCATCTGCTTGAGCCGTGGTGGCCATGAGCGGCAAGATTATGCCTAATAGTCCTATTTTTTTCATGCTTTGCGTTTTTCCTTTTGGCGGTTGCGGCGTTTGATTTTGGCTTTGCGCTCTTTTTTGGTTTTGTGAGACGATGCTTTGTCCTGCTTTTTATGTCTTGCGATTATAGGATAGCCGGCGGCATAGTCAACACCTTCATCTTTATCCACCAACTTAAAGGCCAAACTTCCGGTCAGAGGTGAGGCTTCCGTTAAGCGGGCAATGATTTTTTCGCCCAATAAAAATGTTTTTTTGCTTTGTTTTCCTACAAGCTCGGTTTGTGATGCATCCAACACATAGTTATCCATCGGCAAACTTCTCATCGGGATTAATCCGTCCGCGCCCAAACTTTCAATACAAACAAAAATTCCCGCTTGCGTCAGGCCGGTGATTTTAACCTCAAAGTCTAGCCCGATTGAGGGATTGAGATAAGCCGAAATATAGCGCGCCACACTTTCTCTTTCGGCCTGGGCAGCCGTGCGCTCGGTTTGGCTGATATGGGCCCCGATTTGCTTAAACAGGTCAATATCGGCTCCTTCTTCCAAGCCACCGCCGTCAGGCATCTCATAAGCGCTAATCAGAGCCCGATGAATCAGCAAGTCGGCATAGCGGCGAATCGGCGAAGTAAAATGTGTATAGTTCTTTAAGGCCAAACCAAAGTGTCCGATATTTTCAGGTGAATATTGCGCCTGAGATTGGGTTCGCAAAATCAAATCATTGATACCGGCAGAAAAATGCTGTTTGCGGCATAGCTCCAATATATGATTAAAATGCTCCGGTTTGAGGGCGGCATAATCAGGCAATTTCAAGTGCAAATTATGCAATAAAGGTTCTAAATCTTGGAGCTTTTCTTTTGAGGGCTTATCGTGAATGCGATACATTATCGGCAGTTTTGATTTTTGCAAGGCAAGAGCTGCCGAAACGTTTGCCGCAATCATAAACTCCTCAATTATCTCATGGCTCATAAAATGCTCGGCCTTGCCTATGGATAAGATTTGTCCTTGAGACCCGACTTTGACCTTAATTTCGGTTGGCTCCAACTCCAAGGCCCCTCTTTTTTGAGTGTTTTTTTTCAATGCAAAATAAGCCTCGTATAATGGCTGAAGCACCGGTTTAAACAAAGCCGAGGTTTGCTGATTAAACTCTCCGTCAAAGGCGAGCTGAACCTCGCGATAGGTCAATCTGGCGCAAGATTTCATAACGGCACGGTGAAAAGAATAACTCTTGATATTGCCCTCCATATCTATGCGCATGCGGCAGGCAATGCAAGGGCGCTCCTCTTTTGGGCGCAGCGAACACAAATCATTGCTTAAGATTTCGGGCAGCATCGGCACAACCATATTGGGCAGATAAACCGAATTGCCCCTTTTGTAGGCTTCTCTATCCAGCGGACTATTGGGACGCACATAGTAGGCCACATCGGCTATGGCAACTATAATATCAAAACCATTATCTATCTTTTGTGCCCAGACGGCATCATCAAAGTCTTTTGAGTCATCGCCATCGATGGTCACAAGTGGGATTGCGGTCAAATCTTCTCTTTTATCTTTTGAATAAGGCTTGAGGTGTTTGGACGCTTTTAAGACTTCTTGAGAGAATTCGGTCTCAATATTGTATTTTTCCAAAACAATCAAATCCGTGCCTTTGGCGACATTAAACTTGCCATAGTTTTTGATGATTTTGACTTGTTTGAAACGCTCCTCGCCACAGAGTTCGGCTTTTACAAAGTCGCCTACTTTGGCGCCTTGCAACCTATCCAAGAGATATTCTTTGCGGGAATTTTTTTCGGCCGATTTCAGATAAAACTTTTTGTCTTTCTCCTCAATCACGCCATGCAAAACTTCCGTATTATTTTCGGCTGTACGCGTTCGGGCAAGGGGCTTGGCCCACCAGGTGTTTTTTTGATTATGTAATTTGGCAATAAAACAATCGCCTTCTGCCAAAGGCGGTTTGATTTTTTTGTTTTCCAATACGTAGATTTTATAGTTATTCGGATTATCCTCAGGGTTGAGGGTTTGTGCCATTAGGTCACCGAAATCAGATGCACCGCAAATTCGCAAATGGCAAGTTTCGGGCAAAGTGGAGGATTTTTGTTTTTTTCTCATCAGCGTAACTCCGCAACCAAGGCCGTGTGATCAGATGGCTTGGATTGGCCGCGCGGGTGTTTATCTACCTCGCAAGAGATTAACCTATCCGCGGCCTTGGGCGATAAAAACAAATAATCAATGCGCATACCGGTATCATTTTGGAAGGCACCACCGGCATAGTCCCAATAGGTGTAACCGTTTAGGGGTAAAGGATAAAGCGCACGATAAGCATCTGTCCAGCCTTGATACTCAATTGCCTTAAGACGGCTTATAACCTCGGGGCGGAACAAAGCATTGTTGCGGAAAAGTTCGGGATTATAGACATCATTATCGGTCATAATGACATTAAAATCTCCGCCTAAAATAACCGGCTCCGGGTTATGGATGAGCTCAAGCGTGTGTTGAAACAGCGCCTCCATCCATCTTAGTTTATAGGTAAACTTTGAGGTATCATCAGGGTCGTTATACGGCGGATTGCCGTTTGGCAAATAAATTGAGGCAACGCGAAAATCCTCGCCTTTGACGTTGACGATGGCTTCCAGATAGCGGGCGTTTTCATCAGCAAAATCAGGCAAACCCTCTTCGATGATTTTTATTTTATGCGGGCTTAAAATCGCCACGCCGTTATAGCTCTTTTGACCTAAAATTTTGGCATCATAACCGTGCAATTTCAAATCAAAATACGGAAAAGAACTGTCCTCGC
>CALXOP010000094.1 GCA_944390035.1 uncultured Alphaproteobacteria bacterium
GAGTATCCTTACTTACTCTAACCGGATTGGGCGGGGTAAGAGCAAATAGTGTTCAAGAACAGTCGCAAGAGGCTGTCTCAACATACGTACACTTCGTAAGAACTTGTCAAAACCAAACCTTTGAACCTTTATCTGGGGCAAGCCTAGCAATAGGCTTGCCTAATCGTGCAAACTATCAGACGGCAGGGGTTCACTTTATTGTGAGTGATCAAGGAACCGACTTTGGTAATGATGATGCCAAGAATAATGACTTTTCAGACCCAACCGGAGAAACTTGTAAAAATTTAGGCTATACAGTAACCTCTTGTGAAACAGGATTATTTAATCAAGCCTGTCCTTATAATGATAAAATATATGACAGATGTTGCGATGTGACTTATAAATATACTTCGTCGCAATGTTCAAGTCCTAAAAAACTCAGTTCTGATAGTTGTGGAGGCAAATATCGTTGCTATTGTGATACTAAAACTTATCCTTATGCATCGTGTAATGACCCGCAAATAAAAGGAAGCTCTTGCACGGATGATAGCGGTACAAGATATGCGACTTGTGTTTGTCCTAACTCAAATAACGGACAATGGGGATGTAAAGAATATTATGCATCTCCTTGTAACAGTATTTGTAAAACCCCTTATACGGATTGCTGTCATTTGAAAACAAGTGTTGCAACACCGTATGGTTGTGAAAAATATTTTGACTGTTGCTCATCAAAATGTGAAAAGGCTTATACAGATAACTGTCGTAATAGAACAGCCGTAATTGCCTCATGTCCGGCGAATGCAAACTGCACTTATTTTGCGGATTGTAAGTCAAAAGTTCAGTCTTGGAGTTGTAAGTCAGGTTTTGTAAAATCAGGCAACTCTTGTATTAACCCTTGTGATTTAAGAACGGCCGTAATTAGCTCTTGCCCGGCGAATGCAACCTGTTCTTATTTTTCAGATTGTAAATCTAAAATCCAATCTTGGAGCTGTAATTCTGGGTATAATAAGTCAGGTAATTCTTGTGTACAGGCGATTAAATCTCGTGCTTGTCAATATGTTGGCGATATTTTGTATGGAGATGGAACTTGTGCGATTAGTGTTAATGAATTAGAGCCCAAACTTACACCAATCGGCGTAGTTTTTGATGTTGCAAATCGCTTGGCAATCGCTTTGACTGATGTAAAGAAAAATGGCAGTGCGGGAGCTGAGAGTATGTATTGGTCAAGTTATCAGTGTGATACGCCGAATTTGGAGAATTGTATGTATGGCATTAATGTTATCACATGTGGAACAGATGGCAGAGCGAATACAGATGCGATATTAGCGAGTACCTGTGATGGGACAACCTATGCCGCGAATGCGGTAAACAGCTATCAAGTAAGCGGCTGTAGTAAAGATTTTTGCAGACAAGGAAAATGGTTTTTGCCGAGTATGAGAGATTTAAATACCATCTATAGCTTTAAGAGCGCTATAAACAGTACATTGACATTGTTGAGCTCGGTAGGCGCTAGTCAATTGACGAAAAATTGGTATTGGTCCTCTACCGAGAGCAATAACGGCAATGCGTGGCTATTGCGTATGAGTGACGGTATTAGGAACATCGTCAATAAGAACTACAACTACGGCTACTACTATGTTCGTCCGGTTCTAGCTTTTTAATTTTTGTTGATTTACTAAAACATCCTCAGCTTAACCTGAGGATGTTTTAGTCTTAAATGGTTTTATCGACATTTACGCCGGTGGTGGGGGAGGGCGCTACTGAACGGTCATCAGTGCCTCCAAGCAATATCTCTACAGCTTGCTGCTGCATTTCAACTTGATTCTTAATTAGGGACATTTGCATTTGTTGCACAGCCAACGCATATTGACTAATCGCTCCTAATTCTGACATCTGTTTCTCCTTAAACTTTTATCACTCTATTTTGGGATTATACCATAAATTTGCTAACACTTCATTAAAAAAATGATTATACTTTAGCTCAAACAGCAGAAAAGGGTAAAATATGGGAAATATCCAAAGAGGATTGGAAAACTTGAAACGTCATATCAAAGTAGCTCCGGAGAAACCCGGGGTCTATCGAATGATTGATGAAAATGAAAAAGTTCTCTATGTCGGTAAAGCCAAAAATATCAAGAAAAGAATTGTGGCTTATTCTCATATTAATAAACTTCCGGTCAGGCTGCAAAGAATGGTCTCCGAAATCCACCGTATGGAATTTATTATTGTTGAAAATGAGGCGAAAGCCTTACTCTTGGAAAATGAGTTGATTAAAAAACTCGAGCCAAAATATAATATCTTACTGAAAGATGATAAAACTTTTCCGCATTTGGTGATTGATGTCGAATCGGATTTTCCGGCTTTGCGAAAATATCGCGGCAAACGTAATGATAAAAGCAAATATTTCGGGCCTTTTGCCAGTGTGTTGGCAGTGAATAATGTTTTAGATACCGTGCAAAAAGCCTTTTTGCTGCGTTCGTGTCAGGATTATGTTTTTCATAACCGTGAGAGACCTTGCTTGCAATATCAAATAAAGCGCTGTTCGGCTCCTTGCGTTGGAAAAATTTCACGCGAAGATTATCATAAATTGGTGCGGGAAGCCGTTGATTTTTTGGATGGTAAAAATACCAAAATTCAAGAAGAATTATCGCAAAAAATGCAAGAAGCAAGCGATAATCTGGAGTTTGAAAAAGCAGTTGTTTTGAGAGACAGAATCAGAGCTCTGACTAATGTGCAAAACGGTACGATGGTTGAATATGCCAATATTAATTCTTGCGACTTTGTGGCGTTGGCCCGAAAAGGAAATATGGTTTGTATTCAGGTGTTTTTTATTCGCTCCGGGCAAAATTGCGGCAATGTTCCTTATTTTCCTAAACAGATTCAAGATGCCGAAGACGGTGAAATTTTAGAGGCCTTTTTGAGCAGTTTTTATGGTGAGCATGTGCCGCCTAAAGAAATTGTGCTTTCTATGGAGCTGGAAAATAAAGAGTTTTTGGAAGAGGCTTTGTCAACCCATATCAACACCTATCAAAAAGGACCAAAAGCCAAGTTAATCCAAACGGCATTAAACAATGCTTATGCCTCTATTGACAGAAAAGTAGCGATGGAGGCATCTGTTAAGGCTAACTTGGAAGAAATGGCCAGAGTATTTGATTTGCCGCGTTTGCCTATGAGAATCGAAATTTATGATAACTCGCATATTCAGGGCAGCTATGCAATCGGGGCGATGGTGGTGGCAACCCCTGACGGATTTGATAAAAAAAGTTATCGCACTTTTAATATTAAAAATCCGGATATTACCAATGATGACTTTGCGATGATGAAGGAAGTTTTGACCAGACGCTTTGAGCGGATGAGCGATGAAAACCGTCCGGATGTGATTTTGCTTGATGGTGGTTTGGGACAACTTCATGCCGTGCATGAGGCCTTAAAAGACTATGACTTGTCAGGAATTGCAATTATTGCAATTTCTAAAGGTCCGGATAGAAACGCCGGTAAAGAGTTTTATCACCAAGTGGGAAAAGAAAGTTTTGCGTTGCCTTACCAATCGGCTATTGCTTTTTATTTGCAAAATCTGCGCGATGAGGCACACCGGTTTGCTATCGGTACGCACCGTAAAAAACGTGCAAAATCCATTACCAAGTCCAGACTTGACGAAGTGGAAGGAATCGGCGCTAAGCGAAAACGCGATTTGCTCAATCATTTCGGTTCGGTTGAGGCAATTTCGCAGGCTTTGCCCAAAGATATTGAAAAAGTGGAAGGAATTAGTAAAAAAACAGCGGAAAAGATTTATAATTACTTCCATAATTGAAATTTCTGGCATACCATAAGGCAAAATTTTGTTAAATAATTGAGAGGACAATAATGTATAGTTTGCCTAATTTGCTTACAATTTCCAGAATCGTGGTGATTCCGGTTATTTTCTTATCAATTTATATTCATACGGCGGTTTGGTCGATGTTGGCGGCAGTGTTGTTTATCATTGCCTCGATTACCGATTATTTTGACGGCTATTTGGCCAGAAGTCGAAATGAAACTTCGGCGTTCGGACGCTTGCTCGATCCGATTGCCGACAAGTTGTTGGTGGCTTCGGCTTTAATCGTGATTTTGGCTGACAATATGGTTCATCCCATCAACTTTATTCCGGTGATTGTGATTTTGTGTCGTGAAATTTTGGTCTCGGGATTAAGAGAATTTTTGGCTGAAGTTCATGTCGGTATGCCGGTTACGCGTTTGGCTAAGTGGAAAACCGGTTTTCAGATGACGGCTTTGTCCATGATTTTGGTGGGCTATATGTTCCATGATTTGGGTGTAATTTTGTTGTGGGTGGCCGCTGTTTTGACCTTTGTGACAGGTTACCAATATTTTCAAAAAAGTTTGGACTATGTTAAGTCTATCGAAGCTGAAAAAAATCCTAAATTAGCCGACGTGAAGGAAGCAGTGGCAGAGATTGAAGCCGTGGTCAATAAGGCAAAAAAAGTTGTTGCCAAAACCGGCAAAAAAATTGCCAAGAAAAGAGCCGCTACAAAAGTGGCCAAAAAAGCTGCCAAGGCTAAAAAGTCAGCTAAAAAAGAAGCTAAAATTGCAAAGTAAAAACTGTGTAGAGCGCGTGAAATGAGTGATACAAAAGCACATATTTTGGTGGTGGATGATGACACTCGTTTGCGCTCGCTCTTGCAGCGTTTTTTGCGCGAAAGTGATTTCTTTGTGTCGGCGGCAAAAGATGCCGTTGAAGCCAGGGAACGCTTAAAAGACTATCAATTTGATTTGTTGATTGTCGATATTATGATGCCCCATGAAACCGGGTTGGAATTCTTACAAAAATTGCGGCAGGAAAGTTTGGTGCCGGTGATTTTGCTGACGGCTATGGGCGAAACAGCCGATAGAATCGCCGGGCTCGAAATTGGGGCCGATGACTATTTGCCCAAGCCTTTTGAGCCTAAAGAGCTGGTCTTGCGGATTAAAAATATTTTGAAGCGCGCCCCTAAAGATAATGAAGCTAAAAAGCAGGTGTTGGATTTGGGGTTGTGTACCTATGATTTGGATAAAAAAGAGCTGTTGACCAAGCAAAAACAAATTGTGCATATTACACCGGTGGAACAACTTTTGCTCTCTGTTTTGGGTGAAAAATCCGGACAAGTCTTTTCGCGCGAAAAATTGGCCGAGATTTTGGGGGCAGGGCAGAGCCCGCGCTCGATTGATGTGCAAATCACTCGCTTACGTAAAAAAATTGAGCAAGATTCAAAAAATCCGCGCTATTTACAAACCGTGCGCGGAAAAGGCTATATGCTCCTCTCGGATTAGAAAAATTTTACTCAGCCTTAGGGCTGAGTTTTTTTGTAGTACTTTGTAACTTTTCGTTTGCTCAAAGCCGATAATTTTGCTGGCATTTGCCGCAAAATGATTCTAAACTGTCTCCAGTTATTGATTTTAGGAGTAAGTATATGCGAATTAAATTTCCTGAAAAAGTCGATAACACCTTGCGCTATTTGAAACTGAAGTTTTTACCAAAAACTTTGTTCTTCCGCACGATGTTGTTGATTTTTATTCCATTGATTGTGGTGCAAGTTGTGTCAATTGTTGCTTTCTTTGACGGTACTTGGGGACGCGTCGGTAAAAGATTGTCAAATAATTTGACCTCAAATATGTCATTTGTGATGCAACTCATTGATAAATCCCCAGATAAACTGCAAGAAATTAAAAAAGTTACCAGCGATACTTTGGATATGAGTGTCAGCGTTTATTTAAACAAAGATAAACACCGTATCATTAATAAGGTTAGTCGAAATAATGAGCTCGTAACTGGCTTTTTGGAGAAAGAATTAAATCGTACTTTCCCGGAATATGTTACGACAATTTATATGGGTAAAGAAGGTGACAGAAATTTAACCGTGTTTGTAGATACGCCCAAACGCTTGTTTAAGTTTGAGACGTCTTCAAAGAATATTTTCTCAACTTCTATTTTTGGATTTGTGGCTTGGATGATCGGAACATCTTTACTGCTGTTTTTGGTGGCTGTGATGTTCTTGCGTATTCAGGTTCGTTCCATTGCCGAATTGGCTCAAGTGGCTGAGGATTTTGGTAAGGGTATTGATAATAAGGACTTTAAACCTTATGGCTCTTCTGAAGTCAGAAAAGCAGCGCTTGCTTTTATTAAGATGAAGGAACGTATTCAAAGACAAATCAGTGAAAGAACGCAAATGTTGGCCGGTGTTTCTCACGATTTGAGAACGCCTTTGACACGTATGAAATTGCAAGCAACCATGCTGCCTGATCCGCAAGAACAAAAAGATTTGCTTTCCGATATTGATGAAATGGAAAAAATGCTCGATGGGTATTTGTCTTTTGTCAGCGGTGAAGGCGGAGAAAAGGCTACTTTTGTGGATATGAACGAATTGATTATGAGTGTTTTGAACAAATTCCGTAACCAAAATGCCATGATTCGCTATAAGACCAATGACCAAGTCAGCGCTATTCAAGGTCGTGAACAAGCTTTGAAACGTGCTTTGACCAATGTTATCGGTAATGCTTTCAAGTATGGCAAAACGGTTTCGGTTGATTTGGAAAGCAATAACCGCAAAATGGAAATCGTGGTGGATGACGATGGTCCCGGAATTCCGAAAGATAAGCGCGAAGATGTATTCAAAGCCTTTTATCGTTTGGATGAATCGCGCAATAAGGAAACCGGCGGCGTCGGTTTGGGATTGGCTATTGCCAAAGATGTGATAACTTCTCATGGAGGTACGATTGAACTCCAGGATAGTCCTATGGGAGGCTTGAGGGTTCTCATTTCTATTCCCTTATAGCACGCAAATTCGTAAATTTATGGCCTGGTTGGGCTGAGCACTACGCTGGAATTTGCGAGCTATTAAAACCAATTAAAAAGAGCATCAAAATAAAATTTGATGCTCTTTTTAATTGTTAAATCGATGTTAAGAGAATCTGTTTATACTGTTGATTAAGTTTTGATTTCAAAAGGATAAAAACATGGTGGATGAAACAAATTCTCAAGTGAATAGCACAACAACGACTCCTGCTGATGACGGATATGAGTATGAATATATTGAGCTGGCAGAAGGGGAAGAGTTGCCTGAAGGTGCCGAATATGAGTATGAATATGTTGAAGTACCGGCTGATGAAGAGGAACCAACAAACCCTCAACCATATGTTCCGGCGGAGAGTGTTGCGTCAAATGAGGCTTATGTGCAACCAGAAGAGACAAATAATCATCTGCAAGAAGATATTCCGCAATTTTTACAAAATGATGCCGAGAATGTGGCAGAAAAAGTTGTGTATGAGCCGGTAAATGAGACACAGGCTCCGCAAGGTGAAATTGTTGAAGAACCTCATTTTGAAATTGAAACACCGTCGGGTGAGTGGAAAGATGATGATAATCTGCCAAAATTTGAAGACTTGGCTGAAAGTACGCCGGTTGATGATTTGAAAATGCCTGATTTTTTGAGCGAACCGCGTAGTGATAGTGCACGTTTGGATGATCTTTTGGATGATGATTCGCCATTGCCAAATATTAATGTCCAACCTGAAGATGAGCTCTCTGATGATGAATTTGAAAAAGAATTATTTGGAACGCCGGCGCCGGATTTGCATTTAGACGAGGAACCAGAAAATGCTCAAAAAATGGGCAGTAGTTTGGCTGAGCAAAATGATTATGCGGCAAATGAAGCGGCGGGCTTGTCTGAAGAAGTTGTGACAGAACCACAGGGTATTGTTACTGAGCCTGTTGCGCCAGCACCTGAGCCGGTAGAAGAACCGGTTATGCCTGAGGCTGTTGCGCCAGCGCCTAAACCGGTAGAAGAACCAGTTATGCCTGAGGCTGTTGCGCCAGCAGCGGAACCGGTAGCAGAACCAGTTATGCCTGAGGCTGCTACGCCGGAACCTGAACCGGTAGCAGAACCTGTTATGACTGAGGCTGTTGCGCCAACACCGGAACCGGTAGAAGAACCGGTTATGACTGAGGCTGTTGCGCCGGCACCGGAACCGGTAGAAGAACCAGTTATGCCTGAGGCTGTTGCGCCAGCACCGGAACCGGTAGCAGAACCGGTTATGACTGAGCCTGTTGCGCCAGCAGCGGAACCGGTAGCAGAACCGGTTATGCATGAAGCTGCTACGCCGGCACCGGAACCGGTAGAAGAACCAGTTATGCATGAGCCTGTTGCGCCAGCACCGGAACCGGTAGAAGAACCAGTTATGCCTGAAGCTGCTATGCCGGCACCTGAGCCGGTAGCAGAACCAGTTATGCCTGAGGCTGTTGCACTAGCACCTGAGCCAGTTGTGGAACCTGTTATGACAGAGGCTGTTGCTCCAGAGCAAAAGGTTCAAGAGGAGCCGCATTTGGCACAATCATCGATACGGGAAGAAATAGTCTCAGTCCAAGGTAAGGATGCTTTACCTCAAAGCCAAGACTATCAAATGCAGTCGGAAGAAAAAACACCGCAATCCGTTAAAGCCCCTCAAAATGAGCAAGTCAGCGTGTCCGGTTTGGCTGAAGAAAATATTCCGGTTATTACTGCGCCGGCGGCACATGCTCCGGTAGCGGAAACAACGCCTGCTCCGGCCTTTCAACAAACAGAGGAAATTCCGGTTGAAATTAAGGTTTATGATATGAGCGATGATGAATATCAATCCTTATGCAATGTGGCTTTTCCTTTTAACAAAAATTCAGGTTTCAGAGGTTTTCAGGCTGATGAAAAAGTTTATAATCTGGTGGTCGAGGATATTGATTATAATCTGCATGAGGAAAATGAGTGGAGCTTGATTATTTTTGATGATTATCGGGTACGCTTAAATCCTAATGAAAAAGAATTGGTTTTGCCCAAAGGTGATGATACCGTGCGTTATGCTAAAATTATGAAATCCGGCAAAACAAAGTTGGAGCTCTTTAATGAAGAAAAATATAATTTTATGGCTCCGACGGAAGATTTTGTAAAAATCCGCGGACATTATATTTACGGTAATATTGCCAATAACTCTAAACTCATTGTCAAAGATTTTGTAAATATTTCTTTAGGCGATAAATTAGGTAAGCAAATTACGTTTAACAAGCCGGTTTCGGGGCTGTTGACCGGACCGAAGGCTGCAAAACTTTATTTTAGCGATGTGCGGTCAGTGATTGTACCCAGTGCCAAACAAATGCACCAAGATGAGGAAAAAGAACGCTCAAAGGCAGCCAGATGGTATAGCGGCAGCAGTGATGACAAATGTTTTGAATTTGATACTAAATCGCAAATTACGGAATTTGTCGGTAATGATGCGTGCAAAATAATTCATGTTAATGTCGGAATTTCACACTATGGGTGGAATATTACGTTTAGTAATGGTTTGTTTATGAGCTTTAGAGACTTATTGGAATACCAAACCCGTTATGGGCAATTACCCGATAATTCCGGTGTTATTACTCACGGACAACAAACCTTAAAATTTGCTAATGTCGAAAAAATTATAATTTATGAGGCAGCGCAATATTTTACTTACGGTTAAAAATAAACCCCGCTCGTCGGGGCTTATTTTTACTTATGTAATGGGAAAATCTGAACACCTTGGCTGGTAGATACTTCTTCTTCGGTGATGCTTTCCGTAACGGCTGAGCCTTTGAGAATTGAACTTACTTGTTTGCCGGTGCTCTTGGGCTGAGTGAGCTCAGGAGAAAGCGGGTAGGCGTCTTTGGGCAAACGCAGCAACATATAGCCGGAGCCGCCGCCGTAGGCCGGACCGGAGAAACCAATCGAATAGTAACCGCCGATAAAGCCAAAGTCTAAATCAATATAGTCAATCGCAAATAGGGTTTTTATGGTGGTTTGACCAATGGTGGTCATTTTGCAGCTGTATCCCGAATCTTCCAAAATGATGTTGTTGACGTTTTTAACATACATCAAACTTTGGGCAGGGGTGCAATCTGGGGTTTGACCATTGTAGGTAACATTGTAGTTTAAGATTAAGCCTAATTGTGTGTTGCCTTTGCCAACCGAAACATCAGTGATTTTAACCGAATCTATATAGGCATAGGCCGGCGTAATGCCAACCGTAATCGGCATGGTGACAAAAGACTCGGTACAAGTGTGGCTGCCGGGGTTGGCGGCGCAAACAAGGGCGGTTTTGTGATTATTATTGTCAAATAAGTGTAGTAAGCTGTTGTAGATGTATTCGCGCGACATAGAGAGTTTGGCGGCGGCACATTGTTTGCTGCGGCAGACAACTACTGAGTTTGGGGCTTGAAGTTGACCGTTATATGCCGGACCGTTGTAACTTCTGGTCGGATGCGTCATAAAGCCAAAAGTATCTTGAAATGAACATCCCGCTAACATGAGCGCCGTAAGGCAAGGCAAAACTGTATATCTTAACTTGAACACGATTATTAAACCTTATTTGACATCTGTTAATTTATTCGTATCATAAGACAAAGTTTGAGAAACAACAAAGTTTTTTTTTAGGTTATTCAGCGGATTTTGTGTTTTAGAATCGGCAATATGTTTCTGATTGAGGAAAGTATGAGATTTTTGATTTTGGTCGGATTATGGTTGATTTCTGCTCATGCATGGGCTGCGGATGTTAAGGTTACTGATGGGGATAGTTTGGTGATGCAAGGCAAGAGAATTCGTTTGCAAGGTATAGATGCCCCTGAATATAACCAGACTTGCGGTGATAAAGACGGTTTTGACTACCCTTGCGGACAAAGAGCTCTTGAATTTATGCGCCGTTTGGTTAGGGGCAAAAAAGTGTCTTGCAACAAAATAGCAACCGATATTTATAAGCGTGATTTGTCGGAATGCTTTGCAAATGGTGAAAATATTAATCTTAAAATGCTTGCAAACGGCTGGGCGGTGGTGTATCGTACAGATAACCCAGAATACATAAAGGCTCAAAATCAGGCCAAAAAGGCAAAAAAAGGCTTGTGGCAGGGAAAATTTATGACCCCGGAGCTCTATAGAATTTTAATGAAACACTAAAATCTGCCAAAAAGTGGATTTTTCAACAGATTCTTGTTGACAGAGCCGAAAAGTTATGTATAGTGCAAAACAACGTTTTATGTTTAAAATAACGAAATTTTAGGTGAATAAAAATGTACGCAGTAATTAAATCTGGCGGAAAGCAATACAAAGTTTCAACTGGTGATGTTGTTAAACTCGAGAAACTCGCCGCCGAAGAAGGTAAAGAAGTCGTTTTTAACGAAGTTTTGGCTCTTGATGATGTTATCGGTACTCCTTTGGTTGCCGGTGCCAGCGTTAAAGCTCAGGTTTTAAAACAAACCAGAGATGATAAAATCATTGTTTTCAAAAAGAAAAGAAGACAAAATTATCGTCGTAAAAACGGTCACAGACAGAGCATCACTCTGGTTAAAATTACCGATATCCTTGGTAAATAGTTTTAGTTTTAGGAGATTAAGTCATGGCACATAAGAAGTCAGGCGGTAGTTCTAATAACGGACGTGATTCCGAAGGACGCCGTTTAGGTTTGAAAAAAAGCGGTGGTCAAGCCGTTATCCCCGGCAACATTATTGTTCGTCAACGCGGTACAAAATATCATCCGGGTGAAAATGTTGGCTTGGGTAAAGATCATACCATCTTTGCTACTGCTGAAGGTAAAGTTGAATTCAGCAAAAAAGCCGGTGATAAAACAGTTGTTTCTGTTGTTACCGAATAATTGTTGAAGAAATTCAATCGGTGGAGGGGGTGTTTATCATCCCCTTTACTTTTCTTAAAATATTGTTATTTTATATTTCTCATGAATTGTTAATGTGAAGCAAAAAAAGATGAAGTTTTTAGATCAGGCAAAAATTTTTATTCAGTCAGGCGATGGCGGTGCCGGTTGCGTCTCTTTCAGACGTGAGAAATATATCGAATTCGGCGGTCCAAACGGCGGTGACGGCGGTAAAGGCGGCAGTGTTTATTTTGAGTCCGTGGAAAATCTGAATACATTAATTGATTTTCGCTATAAGCAACATTTTAAAGCCCATAAGGGACAAAACGGCATGGGTTCGCAAATGACCGGCGCTAAAGGCGAAGATATTATCATTAAAGTACCGGTCGGAACCGAAATTTTGGCGGAAGACCAAAAAACGGTTATTGTTGATATGGTGACACCGGGACAAAAGTTTTTGATTGCCAAAGGCGGCGACGGCGGTAGAGGAAATATGCAGTTTAAGACCTCTGTTAACCAAGCGCCGCGTTATGCCGAGCCGGGATGGCCGGGGCAAGAAATGTGGGTTTGGCTCCGCTTGAAGATAATTGCCGATGTCGGACTTATCGGGCAACCTAATGCCGGAAAATCTACATTCTTATCGGTTGTTACCAAGGCTCGTCCGAAAATTGCCGATTATCCGTTCACAACCTTGCATCCAAACCTGGGGGTGGCTTGGGTTGACAACTATGAAATGGTGATTGCCGATATTCCGGGGCTGATTGAAGGCGCTCATGAGGGTACCGGTTTGGGCGATAGATTCTTAAAACATGTGGAACGTTGTGCGGCATTTTTGCATATTGTTGATGCAACGGTTGATGATGTGGTGAAGGAATATCAGGTCATTTGCAAAGAGTTGGAACTCTATGATGAAAAGTTGATGCAAAAGCCCGAAGTCGTTGCTTTGAATAAGTGTGATGCCTTAACGCCTGATGAGGTCAAAGCCAAAGTGGCGGCAATGGAGAAAGCTCTCGGACATAAGGTTTATGCTATGTCGGCTATTGCCAGACAAGGAATATTTGACTGTTTGCTTGATTTGAATAAATATATTACAAGAGACAGAGCGCATAAAGACGAACAAGAAACCGTTGAAGAAAACGGACAAGAAAAAACTTGGTCTCCAATCTAGGGGATAACTATTTTTTTTAAGGAGTGAAGACGTGGCAAAAGCAGCTGCAAAACAAACCGAAGTAAAAGACGAAGATAAAGTTTTGGAAATTATTGAAAAAACTTTGGAAGATAATAAAGCGGAAGATGTGGTGGTGATTGACCTAAAGGGCAAAACCTCAATCGCTAATCAAATGGTGGTTGCCAGCGGTACCTCACAACGCCATGTGGCGGCTTTGGCTGAAAAAGTTCAAGAAAATTTGAAGGCGGCAGGTTTTCCTTCAACGTCTGAAGGCGAAGAAAAAGCCGATTGGGTTTTGATTGATGCGTTTGATGTGATTGTTCATATCTTTAAGCCGGAAGTTAGAGCTTTTTATAGTTTGGAAAAAATGTGGTCGGCGATTAAGCCTCGTTCCGGTGAATAATTAAAAACCCTTGGAAAGTGAAATTTCCAAGGGTTTTGTTTTTTTTGCTTATTCAAAAAATCTTCTGTCAACCAGGTAGAGTTGGTTGCTTCTAAGTTTTATGAAGTAGTAGCCTTCGGAGGCCGCGTAAATCCAGCCTTTGATGTCGATGCCAAATTCCGGTAGGCTGAAACGGTCAAATTTGACTGATTCTTTGTTGACCGGATAGTCAAACGTTAGATTTAGAAAGTCAAGGGCTTGTCGGAAAGTGTCAATCGGTTGTTCACTTTGCGTTACCAGTAAACTCGGTTTCATCACTTTTTCATTTTCGCCCAAAGATTCAAACTGCAAATCATTTTGAGCTAAGTAGGCTTGAATCTTGTTTTTGATTTCTGATTTTGTTTCCATAATAATTGTTATTTGAGAGGGTTTATTGTTTCTATCCAATTACAGATTTTGCAGAAGGTATCATGTTTGATGCCGTCAAAAGTGTCGGTACGGAAATAGTTTAAATTTTCGTGTTCATACCACATAAACTCGTCGTCTAATATCAGGTGATATTGGACGTCGTATTTTTGCAAGATGTTTTTTACATAATCCTGACGATTGGTGCGAACAGGAATAATCGGTTCTTGCGGGTGAAGCTCCAAATTATAAACGCCATATTCTTGTTCAAACATGGTTTTGAGCTCTGCTTTGCTGTAAGACCCAGGGGTCGATGATATCGGAATAAAATATGCCGGTAAATTTGCCCGCCAGGCAAAATAGGAGAGTATCCTAATCATGGAGTGGCTAAAAGGGGCAATTTGCCGCCGGTTATAATTTGGCAGCCATTCGGCATAGGTTTTTACGACACCGTCATAGTCAATAAACATATAAATATGAGATGTATCCATAAAAATAGGGTTTTGATGATTAATAATATTTATTTGCGCTTAATGTATCGGCTTACTCTTAAAATGTCAATCTTTTAGAAGAGGCTTGTTTTTGGGAAAATATTTGTTAGAGTAATGGGCAAGGAGAAAAACATGAAGATACATATTATTGCCATTGGGAAATGCAAAAAAAATTCACCTGAAGCGCAAATTATTGATGAATATGTGAAGCGTTCCGGTTGGGATATTGTGATTAAAGAAAAAGATAACGCCACCCAAGAAGAGGAGGCTAAGTTTTTGCAATCTTCCATTCCGCAAGGGGCAAAAGTGGTGGTGTTGGACGAACGAGGTGAAAATATCAAGAGTTTGGAGCTGGCGCACAGGATTGAAAACTGGATGCTGAACGGTTGTTCGGATATTTGTTTTCTTATCGGTGGGGCGGACGGACATTTGCAATCGACTCGTGATAAGGCTGACTTAGTACTCTCTTTTGGTAAACTTACTTTGCCGCATATGCTCATGCGGGCGGTGTTGGCTGAGCAAATTTATCGGATTCAGACAATTATCAATCATCATCCGTATCATAGAGAATAAAAAAGCGGTCTAAACAGACCGCTTGGGGAAGAAGGACGATATTTAACGGTATTGTGCCGTAATCTCGCCGTTCTCAATTTTTTTGATTTCTGCCACACCTCTGCGGTAGTGGTTGGTTACTTGATAGACACGGCCATCAAGTACGAACATTTTGTTTTCAGCAATCGCCAGAACCGTGTTAGGGTCAGCTTCCGTCACATATAGCATGTATGGCAAGGTGTCCTTTCCATTCTCACGGCGGAGTTTGGTTACTGCCAAATTTTCTCTTTCCTGTACTGCTTTGAATATTTCAAAAGCAGTTTCGAGGTTTTTTACCTCTTCCGGAAAAATGTGAATTGGCTGCACTGTGATAGGTTGTTTCTTGGCAAGTGCCACAGTGTTGTTTCTTACCTGCTCTTTAAGAGCGTTAAATAACTCTCCGGCTTCGATGTTTACTTTTGTTTTCATAATAGTAATTTTTTTAAGTTTATAAAAATAGAAAATTTAGCTTATTATGTCAAATTTATGTCTAAAGTCAAGAGAGAATAGTAAAAAAATTTTTTAGAGGTTCTTCATGCCTAAGAGTTCAAGCTCTTTAATTTTATCACGATAGATCATCGCTTCCTCAAATTCCAGATTTTGAGCGGCTTCCTTCATCTTGCGGGTATATTCTTTGAGCTTTTTATCGATATTCTTCAAATCTTCGACTTCTTGTTTGGTTTCTTGTTTGAGGAAGTCGGTTTCGGTCATCTCTTTGAGCGAGGAGGCGATACTCTTTTTGATGGTCTGCGGGGTGATGTTGTGTTCTTGATTATAGCGAATTTGTTTTTCGCGCCGGCGGTTGGTTTCCTCCAAGGCATCTTTTATAGAGCCGGTCATACGGTCAGCATACAAAATAACGCGTCCGTGAGCGTTGCGGGCCGCACGTCCAATGGTTTGGATAAGAGAACGGGTGGAACGCAAAAAACCTTCTTTGTCGGCGTCCAATATGGCCACAAGAGAGCATTCGGGAATATCAAGCCCTTCGCGCAAGAGGTTAATGCCGACCAAAACATCAAATACACCTAAGCGCAAATCACGAATAATCTCTATGCGCTCAAGAGTATCAATATCTGAGTGCAAGTAGCGAACCTTTATACCGTTTTCGTTGAGGTATTCGGTTAGGTCTTCGGCCATCTTCTTGGTGAGGGTGGTGACTAAAACCCGCTCTTGTTTGGCTATAACCTTACGACATTCTTCCATAAGGTCATCAACCTGATTTTCAACCGGACGGACAATACATTCCGGATCGGTTAGTCCGGTCGGGCGAATCACTTGTTCGGCAAAGACACCTTGGCTTTGGGCTAATTCCCAATCACCCGGAGTGGCCGAAACAAAAATGGTTTGGCCGCGCATGGCATTCCACTCCTCAAATTTTAGGGGACGATTGTCCACGCAAGAGGGAAGTCTGAAACCATAATCAGCCAAGGTTTTTTTGCGGTTGTAGTCGCCGCGGAACATACCGCCGATTTGCGGAACGGAAATGTGGCTTTCATCAATAAATATCAGCGCATTGGGCGGAAGATATTCAAATAAGGTCGGAGGCGGTTCGCCCGGTTTGCGGCCGGTGAGATAGCGTGAATAGTTTTCAATGCCTTTGCAATGGCCGGTGGTTTCCAACATCTCGAGGTCAAAGCGGGTGCGTTGCTCGATTCTTTGCGCTTCTAATAATTGATTATTGGCCTTAAAACGCTCAACCGTTTCTGCCAGTTCTTTCTTTATTCCCATGATGGCTTGCGAAATGGCCGGTCTGGGGGTGACATAGTGGTTGGCCGGATAGACGGTGACTTCTTTTAATGTGGCTGTTCGTTTGCCGGTGAGACTGTCAAACTCGTAGATTTCATCAATCTCATCGCCGAAAAAGGAAATACGCCAGCCGCGGTCTTCATAGTGCGCCGGGAAAATATCCAAAACATCGCCCTGAACGCGAAAGGTACTACGTACAAAATTGGCTTGGTTACGAACGTATTGCAGGTCGGTTAAATGCTTGCAAACATCACTCATGCTCAGTGTGTCGCCAACTTTTAGGGGGATGGTCATGGCGGAATAAGATTCAACATCGCCTAAGCCGTAAATGCAGGATACAGAGGCAACGATAATTACATCGTTGCATTCCAAAATGTTGCGTGTGGCGGCGTTGCGCATTCTATCGATTTGCTCATTCAAAGCCGAATCTTTTTCAATATAGGTATCGGTTTTGGGGACATAGGCCTCGGGTTGGTAATAGTCATAGTAAGAGACAAAATATTCAACATGGTTGTTGGGAAAAAATTCTTTCATCTCACTGTATAATTGTGCGGCCAAAATTTTGTTGGGCGCCATTATCAAGGCCGGTCTTTGGCAAGTTTCAATCACTTTGGCCATGGTGAAAGTTTTACCGCTGCCGGTAACGCCTAACAAAACCTGATTTTTGGTGCCGGCATTGATGCCGTCGCAAAGTTCTTTGATGGCGGTGGGTTGGTCGCCTGAAGGAGAAAAAGGACTGTTAATGACAAATTTACTGAGGTGTGTTGCCATTGCTGTTTGGGTCCTCTTCAATTAAAGATTTGTTGTAAATCTTGGCAAAGTTGCTGAAGGTTTCAATGTCGCTTACGGCCTTATCAATGGTGCGGATGTTGATTTGAGAATTGTCAAAAGTTCCGGTAAGGACGCTAAAGGCACTGTAATATTTGGTGCCTTGGAAATAAGGCATAAATTTGTTGCGCAAACGAATAATCACGGTTTCTCGACCGGCCTTTTTCAGCGCGGTTGCCCAATCAAGAATATAGTTGATTTGCTCTTCGCTTAAGGGCTTTCCTGGGGTGGGTTGAGCTATGAGATATTTGAGCGAATCGGCCGCATTGCCCCAGAGACCGCCTTTCCAGAAAATTTCACTTTTTAACAACAGAGCATTCTTGCTGTAGTCATCTTTTAGCAAGTCAAGTGCTTGGCTCTCTTGTCCGGTTCCGGCTAAAGCCTTGGCTTTGATGATGCGACGTTGGAGTCTTAAGGTTTGCGGAAGGTCTGGGGTCTTGGTGTCCTCCAGAAGTTTTAAGGCTTCGTGATTGTTGCCGCGGAATAACTCAATCAATGCCAAGCGTGAGCCATAGGTGGCTTGTTCGATGTTGTTTAATTGTCCGCTTTTTAATCTTTCTTCCAATAAATTATAGGCTCTATCCAGCAAATCTACCGCAACAAGACGGTCGGCCAATTTTTGCACTATGGCATGGTAGAATTGGCTCTTGGGAGCTAAATCTTGGTAGTCAATATATAAGGCGAGTGCTTTAAGAGCACTTAAATTATCGGCCTGATTGTTGAGGTAAATATCCTCAAAGAGCTTGATTTGGCGGCGTTCTACCTTGGGCTTATCCTCAAAAGGAGAAATCTTTTTTAGGTCATCTAATGTGTTGAGGGCGGCTTTGTAGTCATAATTTTTGACATACAAATTACTCAAATCACTGAGAAGTTGTTTCTTAAACTCAATTTCACCCCAAGCGTAACGCAAGCCTTCCAAGGATTCAATCGCTTTAATCGGCGGAATAACATTTAGGCGGATTTCCAAATCGGCAATTTTTTTACGTGCGAGAGAAGAGTATTTCAAATCATTGCTATTGGCGGCTTTGCGATATTCTTGAATTGCGTTGCGCGGATAGCCCTGCATCAGCATTTTTTCGGCCGTCAGGTAATTAATCTCCGGCTGCAGATAGGGTTTATTCATGGTTTTTAGAATATCAATAAAACTTTGTGCCGTAATATCATCTCCGGCGGCAATCGCTGTTCTGGCTCCAACACGGGCAATGGCTTTGCGAATTTGAATTGGGTAATTACGTACCAAATTTAAGTAACTTACCAAAACGGCATTGTTTTCGGCGCTCGGCTCTTGTGCCGACAAAGACAAGGTGCGCCAAAAGACGGCTTCATTGATTTCGGGAAGTTTACCGTAAGAGAATTCTTCAGCTGCCTGAGCGTATCTGCCGGCTAAAAAGTCGGCAGCACCTAACATGCCGTGAAATCTTTCAGTTGCTACCAAAGGTGAATTTTTGGCAGAGATTTTTTCCAAAACACCTAAGGCATTGGTGCCCAGACCTTGAGAAATATAGTATTTGGCGAGTTCAAGTGTGGCTTTGTCTTTTTGCTCGGCATCGGCCTGAATAATTTCTTGTTTGAGTTGGTCTTCGGCTTCAACGAAGGTTTTGCCTAACAGCTCTTTATCAAATTCAGAAGATAAGTTGGATAAAGCGCCATCTTCTTGTGCGAGTTGTTTTTGGTGTTTAAGCAGTTCCAAGTTGGGCGAAATATTTAATCCTCTACGGACAGCTTGGATGGTGTAGCCGGTGTTGCCTCGGCTTAAGGCAATGTCAGTGGCATCGGCGCTAAAAGCGACACCTTGAACGGTTTGTAATAAGGTGAGGTCCGGATAGTTATATTCATCTTTAATGCCAAGGCCGACTTCCGTACTGGTTCCGGTTACAATTAAATCACCAATTTCGGGATCAATTAAGGAAACAACATCGCCCGTGGCGGTTGAGGGAATAAACAAATAAGGTTGGTTGTTGATGTTATATTGGGTATATACCGGCAGAGCCGTTCCTTCTTCGGGGGCATCACGCGTGAATAAGTCAACAATCCAGAGGAGACCTTCCTTACGGACAAAGGTGTTTACTTTGGTCTTGGGGTGAATACGGATGACCGTGGCGTTGGGGTGCGGTAGTTGGATGATTTCGTCGGCCAAGGCAGAAGCCGAATTTTGCAACGTGGGCAAATCAACATTTTGCATATGGTCAAAAATAACCCAAATATAGCCGCTCCTTGCAAAAACAGATAAGCCAACCGGCATATTCCAAGAAAAGCTCAAACTGGCAACTTGGTTGGGGGATATGACATCAACTTGCGCATTGGTCAGTTCCGTTGGCTCGACCGAGGTTAAAGTTTGAGTCAATTTGTTTATCGGAACGGATTTTTGCGGCGCAATATTCTCTTGCTGGTTTGAGGTTTGGGCGGGTGCGTTTGCAACATCCAAAACAATTTTATTGTTATGTTCAAAGGATTTTACCAATGGTGCCGGAAAGATAATATCTAATCCACCGTCTTTGTTTCGTTGCTGCATAATTTGTGCGGCTTTGGCATATTGGGTTAGATTTTGCGGCAAGATACCTAAGGCTTGTTTAAAGGAAATAAGAGTTTGTTGCGGCGTGGCTTTAACCATATAAACCGGCTTTTTATCAGGGGCAAATTCAAAAGTAAATCTGGCAAAATCTTGGTGCACTCCGTAGTCCAATTTGAGAGATGAATTTTGCGTATCAATACTTTGAGCGTGCAAGTCTTTGTCTTGCGGGGCAAAAGAGATAATCAGATTGCCGTTTTCACGCTTGTTTTGCACCGTTATGGGACTGTCAAAGGTAAGAATTAAGCCTTTATTGCGGTTGGTAATATTGGCTTTGCTTACGGTTTGCGGAAGCTCTTTGATAATTTGATTTAAGGGCAGGGGTTGGCTAAATGCCAAGAAGAGTTCCTGACCATTATTTTCTAACGTATAGTCAATCGTGTCGGCCAGCGGAATTGTGATGGTGGCATTTGTTGCGGCAGCAACCGTCATATCAGGGGATAAAAGTACCGTGCTGCAAAGCAATGCTTGCAGAAAACGCGATATTTTATGTGCTCTGATAATAATCATTTATAGTTGCTTGTATCCGATTAAAAATTGTTGCCTATAATTTTGTCGGTGATTTCTTTGGCCTTTTCGGCTCTCATTTGAGAGAGAATCGCCGATGAGGTTGACGGTTTCATTTCTTTGAGCAAAGACACGGTTACTTCAATATCCAAAGTGTTGAAAATTCGGGCGGCGTCTTTGGGCTTCATCGTTGAATAAACTTTAACCAAAGCATCAATCTTGGCTTTTTCTTTGTCGTTATATTCTTTAATGAGTTTGCGCAATTTTTGCTCATAGTCCCGCAGTTGGGTTAGGCGTTTGTCAATTTCTTGTTCGGCAACGCGTAATTGTACGGCTTTTTTATCAATTTCGCGGCTTCGGAGATCCAGCGCTTCGCGGCGTTCGGCCAATTCTTGCAAAATCATAATTTCGGATTGGCTGAAAGTGCTGTTGGGCTGCGGGGTGCCGTCGGTGGTTTGCGGAGAACCGTTAGATTCCAAAATTTTGCTTAAGTCAGCGGTTTCTTTGGTGTCTTTCTCTTCGGCAAAGGCGTTGCTTTGCGAAATGCTGAAATGATTGGCATAAGGATTTTTTAACATGTCAAAGACATTGTTGACGCGGATTGACAGCGTTAAAACGGCCATAAAGATAACCAGAGGTAATATGCGGAAATGTTGCTTTAGTCTGTTTAACATTGTCTAAACCTTATTTTATCGAGCGAAGTGCTTTTAAGAGTTCCATTTCGGCCAAAGAACGCGAATCGTCTTCTGAAAGCTCGGCCTTTGAGCTTGCGGCGGAAGAGGATTTGGGCGCAGCGGCAGAATTTATTTCTCGACCGGCATGGATGACGTTTTCCAACCGGTCGGCCAAATTGTCGGCACGTTCATTGATAAATGTCAAATCATCTTTAAGGTTTTTGGCACTGTCAATGACTTCCTTTAAGTCATCAGAAGAGTTTTGCGTGACGGTTTTGAGTTTCGGAATCGAGTTTTCGGCCTTATAGGTGGCTTCATTGAGAGAGGAAATTAATTGCGATAAACTCTTTTGATTTTGACGCAAAAGGCTTAAGTTCTTATTTAGCTTATAAGCATAAATAATGGTCGGTATCAAAAGGATGATGATGGCCAGATTAATGAGTAATTCAAGACTATCCATTTTTTTCTGCCTTTCCTTTAATTTTAATTACCACGTTGTCTTCTTTGCGACCCATGGAGCCCGTAAATAAGGGAACGTCACCGCAAATGATGGTAACATCATCATGCGGATACATATCTAACGGCAAAAATGAGCCTTTGTCCCATTTGGCAATTTCGCCTAAAGTTACAATTTTTTCTTTGAGAATCGCTTGCAGCTCAACATCGGTTTCCCATAGTTGTTCAATGAGGTGATTTTCCCAGATGGCATCACGCCCGTATCTTTCACCCATGAACATTTGTAATAACAAATCACGAATCGGCTCTAAAGTGGCGTAAGGTATCATTAAATCCATTTTGCCGCCGCGGTCTTCCATATCTACTCTTAAACGGGCTACAATAACGGCATTTGATAAACGTGAAATGGTGGCAAAACGCGGGTTGGTCTCTAATCGATCATAACTGAAAGTGACAGATGTTATCGGGTCAAATGCGGTTGATAAATCAGATAGTATCAATTCAATCATGTCTTTGACAAGGTTGAGCTCAATCGTGGTATAGGGGCGACCTTCAATGCGCATGGCTGCCGTGCCGCGGCGTCCGCCCAACAATACATCAACCATTGAATAAACCAAAGAGGAATCAACCGACATCAAGCCGTAGTTGTCCCATTCTTCGGCCTTAAAAACGCCCAATAAAGTCGGAAGTGTCAGAGAGTCAATGTATTCGCCGAAACGCATGGATTCAATGCTGTCAAGCGAGACTTCGACGTTATCTTGAGTGAAATTTCTTAAAGAAGTGGCCATCATCCTGATTAAACGGTCGAATACAATATCGAGCATCGGCAAACGTTCATAGGATACCATGGAAGAGTTCAAAATGGCTTGTACACCGGTTTTGAGGGTGTAGCCGTCTTCATCTTGCTCAGGAGTGTAACCAAACAGTGTATCTATCTCTTCTTGATTGAGAATCTTGGAATCTGCGTCACCCGAAGGGGTAGAGGACGTGTTGTTCTCACGTGCTTCTATTCTGTCGGTCCAATCTTGCCCTTTGTTGTCTGCGTTGTTATTTGTTGCAGATGTTTGCTCTTCAGCCACTGTTTTGTCCTCTTTTAGTTGTTTTTCTGAATATCAAAGGTTTTGAAATTCAGGTTTGAAACTTTTATTGGGTCTGTTAATAGATTTATTCTATATAACAATTCTCTTTTCAAATTATAAAGCCCGTTGGAGCCGCTCAGCTCATCAGGGGTTAATTCGACAATGTGTGCCAATAAGGTGTCATTTATTCTTGGTAATAAGGCTTCTACCGTCTTTATATCATCCACCGAAGATAATTCAAGACTGAGTTTGAGTTTTACCGTTGTGTTTTCGCTACGGGATGAACGCAGGTTGGCACTTAGTTCGGGGAGGGCATAAAAAACAGTGATTTTTTCGGCAGAGCCATCCTCGCTGCTCCCCGATACAACACTATATTCTCCACCTAAATTGCCATCTTTTTTGGTGAATACGATAATAAAACTGACGACCAAACCAATTACAATGACAATGGGCAGAACATAAATCAAAACCTTTTTTTTGTTAAAAGGTTTGGCACTTTCAACTTCGGGTTCTTCCTCATCGGTATTTATATTTATCATTTGTATTCCCCATTTACCTACTTTTCGCTTATTTTACATTATTAATTTTATTAATAAACATTAAAAAGCAACTTATTAAACGGATTTCAGTATTTCTGCGTTATTTTAACCAATAATTATTGAATAGCGGTGTATGATTACCATAATGGTTTTACCAAAACTGTGTTGTGTTACAAATATGTTAAATTTTTTTCGCCTCTTTTACTATATGTGGTAATGGGGCGTGTAATATGTTAAAATACTTTGTAACATATTGATGATGAGGAAAAAATGTATACTTGGATGCTTTTGGCGACATTTATTGCTATTATTTACGCGTTTAATTTATCAACGCGTGAGGATATGGCTGAACTGTATACTGTTCCTCAGGCAGAATCCGTCGTGGCAAAAATTGTAACCCAACACCGAGCCGCGCAAGATTATATTCGTGACCATCAACCTCCTACTAACGGAAATACCGTTGTGTCTTATTATCCGGGACAAATTGAAATTGATGATTTGGAATATTATTTGCCTTTTGGTTTTGATAGAACAGAAGATTATACAACACTGATTTATTGTTTGGACAGAGACAGCACAAATTTATCGGCCGCGGTGACAGGTTGCTCTGAGGGAGGCGTTAGTTGTTGCAGTAACCCAAACGCAATTACTTATTTGGTGACATTTGGCTGTATTCCTCCGCGTTGGCGGAATTTGATTTCGGGAAAACCAGACGGCAATTTGCTTAAAGCAATTTCAAATACCGTTGGTACAGGGACGGATTTCGGGTATGCCGATCAGGCAAATGCTGATTTATGGGGGCCTGAAGAAACCGTTAAATCGTCAATGGCAATCAGAGGACGAGAAGTAACTTATACTTCTATTCCTCAATATATCATTTCTAATGAATTGGATGGAGTGGGGAGTAAATCTTTCAGTAAAGTTTGTGTTAATAATAAAGATTGTCCTTATTGTTTGATTTATATGACACCTTATATGTAGAATTTGAGGAGAATAGTTATGCTGAAACATCAAAAATCAAAATTAAACGAACTCGGTAGTTTAATGATTGAGGCTATGGCTATGCTGGCTCTCATTTCTATGGTGACACCGATTTTATATAAAAAATCCGCAGAAAGAACTACCGAGCTGCAAGATATTAATGCGGCGAGCGAAGTGCGTGCATTAATCAAGTCTTTGGATGATTATGTGACGGATCATTATGATGACATCATTCAGGGTAATACCGTTACTCAAAATTGTAAAACAGGGTCGGTCAATTATAGTGATATGAAAGCGACCACGGGTGAATCAACCCAAAAGAAAACGGTTAATATTAATCACTTCTGTGAATATTTGCCTTATGGATTTTTGGATAAGGATAAAGAGGCACAAGCTTCAAAAACCTTTAGCAAAAATTATCAAGTTGTTTTGAAAAAAGTTGATGGCGGAGACGGGCGTAAGCGCGTGGTTACAGCCTTCTTGATTACCGAACCGAGTGATGGTGGAACTTTCCCGAAACTGAGAGCTTCACGTATTGCATCCATGATTGGCAGTAACGGCGGGTATATTAATGTGGCAAGCGGAAAAGCCTCGGCCATGGGTACTCAAGGTATTTGGAGCGTCGATGATTTAAATGGAGAGTTAGGTATTGCCGCAACTAAAGTAAAAGACGGAGCCATTATTGCATCTTCTGTGCAAGGAATTGCATCTTCAGGCGGTGGTTCAGATAATGAAAATGTATTGTATCGTAAGTATCGTACCAATCGTGAGTTAAACACGATGGAGACAGATTTATTGATGGGTACAAGTGACGCTTTGGGAAATAATATCCAAAGCGTTAACCAGATGATTATTGCGGCCGGCCGTCCGGCTAATTTTGCCGAAAATGCCGGAGATGTGGAATCTGCCCTATATATTAAAAATGGCGGTGCAACGATTAAAAGCGGTATTAAGGCGGCTGATGGACAGTTTGTAGTTGATAATGCCGGTTCGGCAACAGCCGTGAAATTTATTGCCGATAACTTTTTGGCAGAAAGCAACTTATTGCGTTTGGGCGATGGAACAACCGGATTTAATGCAACTAATTCAGGTCTGACACTCGGGTACAGCGGTGGTACTTGGAATGCTGATACAGGTGTGAGCGGTGCGCCCGTAAATATTAATGCCAATACCAAAATTACCGGTAATTTACATGTAACAGGTAATGAGTATTTGGGGGGCGATTTGCGTGTCGGAGGCACAATTGATGCAAATAAACTCCATGCCAGAACACAATTGAGTGTCGGAGGTACACCGGCGGCACCGACCAATGCTATTGTTACCGAAACCAGTTCCGTATTTAAACAACCAGATTTTAGAATTGGAGGAACAAGTTCGTCTGATGCGCGTTTGTTTACCAATGCAACGCAGAGTGTGTTACGCGGCGGTACAGCTGGATTGTTGCTGGAATCTTCACAAAATGTTTTAATGCAAAGTAATACGGCAAGCGGTAAGGTTGAGGTTAAGTCCGGTACCGGCGGAACATTGATTGATTCTACAGGAGAAGTTAAACTTACAAGTGGTAGCTCAGATTCAACGCCGATTATTCTTAATGAGACAATGATGAAACTTTATCCACAAAGTGTGCAGATAAAATCTATTGTTAATTCCTTCTTAATCGGAAATACAGAAGCATACACAAGTGAAGCATCAGCCGGTGCGACTTATGTCAAGGCAGATATGGAACATAGACAGTTAAAAACAAAAAAATCAAGTTTGATTGTGGCTGACGGAAGCGGTACAAACGGCTTTGTTGTTGACCCGGGCGGTACGGGTGTGGCGGGAGCCGCTGCAGCTGATACAGGTTATGCAACCATGCGCGGAAAATTCTCCGTATTAAACAATGATTCGACCAATGTCTTTCAGGTTAATACCAGTAATCAAAAAGATGCCGTAACGGATAATCCGGCTACCGTTGTGGTTAATGATGATACATTTAAAATTAATAATATGGTTGATGCGTCAAGGGTATTGACCGTTGACGTTAAGGCCACGCAAGCGGCAGAGACTTCTACTGCAAATAAAGGTGAAGTTTATATTCGTAAAGGAGTGTTGGAATTAGCAACCAATACAAGTTCGGGTGTGGCAACCTTGGATAAACATAAAGGTTATGTGAAAGCTGACCGTTTTGTGGCTAACCACGCTCTAGATAGTAGTGCTTTGAGTAAGCCAACCGATTTTAGCGGGGCTTTGCAGCAAGGTTCCAGCGGGGCATATGACTATTATCAAGTTAATCCGGCCTATACATCGGTGATGCATGATATTAAATTAACCACGCGCGGTGGCGCTCGTTTGAGCGATATTTTGCCAGACTTCATTAATAAAGGTATTTACATTGTTGATAATACTTATAAAGAAGATTCTGTTGGAAATAATTGGTCAACGCGTGATGCTAACGGTTATCATTCAGGTGCATTTAATCCGACGGGAAGTTATGCCGATTGCGGAACAACGCATGCTTGTGCCGTTAGTCCTTGGGTCGGTTTTGTGCCGTCACCGCAATGTCCGCCAGGATATTTGAAAGTTATTACTTTAACTCCGGCGACATTTTCTATGGCTCAAGCAGGAATTCCCGGCCCTAAGACGTCAACAAAACCGGATTTGATTGTGGACTATAATGTGCGCGATCCTAATGAATATGTTGATGGCTATACGGGGACAAAATATTATAATAAGTCAGGATATGTCACAACTGCTCCAATGCCTTTGTATTTCCAAAAAAATACTTGGTTGCGCTCAATGGTTATTCCTTATATGCCGGGAAGTAACAATGCTAACTTTAAGGGCTGGAGTGCCGTTATGGGATTTATTTATCCGTACTCATATTATAAAAAATACATTGAGCTCTTAGGGCTAACGCCGAGTGGCGCCAATACCAAAACGGTTATTTGGAACCTGTTTCCGGTTTATAACCAATCTTTGGAAGGATATGCAACCGTTTATTGCTATTTTAACCGTGCAGAATCTGTTTGGAATTCAAATTTGGTGGATAAAACCTATGACCAGTTGAATGCTTTTCGGGCTGTACATCAAAAGAACAATACCGGTTATGTTAACCGTTTGAACGATCCGACCTTGGGTTATACCGATCCATGGTAGAGCCCCAAAAAAACAAACGCCTCGCATTTGCGGGGCGTTTTGTTGTGTAAAGAATGGGAAAATTTGAGGTAATATTTAAAAACTTCCTATATACTACTATTTATGATTAGTAGGAGTTAACATAAATGAAAGCAAAATTTTGTGCCGCTTTATTGGTAAGTGTTTCCTTGGCGTCTGATGTTTGGGCCCAGGCAACTTATTTTGACGGAGGGGCTGAGGGTGTTCAATCTTTTCAACAAGATGAAAATGCTTGGCGCCGGCAAGATGGAAAACGTTTGGAAGTGTTGCAAGCGGTGAAAGATTCTATCGGGCAAGCGGCTTTGGCTAATATTATGGGGGCTGAGCAGGTCTTTTGTTACCAAATTGCCAGCAGGCCGAATAATTACAGCGGCTATACCATTAACGGCATGGCGGTTACCGGTTTTTGCGGCGTGGTTTCCAAACCCTTGCAAGAAACCATAAAAACCGAGTTTTTTGCTAATGATAACAATATTGATTTTGTGAATTCCGAAAAATGTATCATTCGCCCCAAACTTATGATTCGCTGGGTCAGAGGTGTGGATTTTACAGATATGTTGATTTCGGCTCCTTGCTATTCTTATTCGATTTTCTATGGCGGAAAGGTGAAGACTTTTAACTTTAAGCCGGGGGCGGAAATTGTGGATACCATGGTTGAGGCATTTCAAAATTTGAGTGTCGATTTTGTGTCTCCGGCATTGTTGAATCAATTATTGCCGGTTGGTGTGCCGCAGACCAAAGAGCAAAAAGAAGTGATAAAAAAACAGAGCGGGCCTATTCGCAAATGGGAGCAACCCGCACAACCCGTCCAACAACAGAAAAAATCGGGCGGGTGGAATAATCTGAAGTTTGGTAAGTAGCTTAATCTGCTAAATAGACGGTTTGGTTAAAGACGTTTTCCAAAAAGAAAAGCGAAATAAAGCAAATTATGGCGGAAATAATGGGGGTTGTTATCCAACCTAAGGATACTTTCCCCAAAATATCCCAGCGCATATTATGCCCGCCCTTGGCCAAACCAATACCCATGACGGCACCGATTATGGCTTGAGAGCTGGAAACCGGAACCAACGGCAATGTCGGTAATCCTTTGCTATGCAAAAATTGTTCAAGCCCTTGTGAGGCAAATAAGAAAAGGACGATTGATTGAGCCACAACGACAATCCATGCGGTTATCGGGGTCATGACCATTATTTTTTTACCGATAGTGCGCATAACATTATATGAGCGGGTAAAAATGCCCACACTTATGGCAATGCCGCCGATTAAAAACAAAAGTTGGGTGCTGGTGAGGCTGAAATTGCGCCAATGTACGGCGTGTAAGGGGTTGGCATCCACAAAAACCCCCATAACGTTGCCAATGTTATTAGATCCCAGGGCATAAGCACCGAAGGCTCCGGTAACAACCAGACCAAAGCGGGTATAACTGTCCAGCCGCAGAAGATGAATCTTGGCATGCTTTAGGCAGTATTTGGTCAAAATATAAAGCAGTATGGCAATAAGACCGGCCAGGACAGGGCACAAAACCCAAGTGCTGATGATTTGTGAGAGAATTGTATAGTCAGTTGGTTTGTTGCTGTAAATATTCCAGCCGATAATGGCTCCGACAATTGCCTGAGAGGTGGAAACGGGCAGTGAGCTTCTGACCATCCAATAAACCGTAACGGCGGCGGCAAAGGCACACATAAAGGCACCGGCCAATGCATTTACCGTGCCTAATTCCATTAGAGTTTTGCTGGCACCGCCACCGGAAATAACCGCTCCTAAGATGACAAATACGGAGGCAATAACGGCAGCCGTTTTGAACCGAACCATTTTGGTGCCGACGGCCGTGCCAAAAATATTGGCGGCATCATTGGCTCCTAAAGACCACCCTAAAAATAAACCACTGCTTAAAAAAATAAAAAATATATAGTCCATGGCTTAAATGTCTCTTTTAATGGCAAATATCAGCAACTCATCAATACAGTCTTCGGCAATGTCGGCAATATCGGCGACTTCGGTTATCAGATTGCTTAATTGCAGTTTGTTGGCTAATGGTAAGTCCGAATCAAAAATGGCCTCTTTCATGTGGCCGGAGGAAAGGTCGGTTTCGTGCTCAATGAAATATACTTTTTGGGAATAATCGCGCACCGAACTAATATCACGGAAAAATGCGCGTGAGGCAATAGCCGTGTTTTCGCAACAATCACTGACTTGGTCGCACAGCTCCAGCATGCGCATGTGGTATTCTTTCGGAAAGTCGGGACGCTCAATGTAAAAGCGGTAGGCCACTTCATCAAATTTGTTGATGATTTTATCCAAATTTTCTACCAAATTCAACACATCGGCACGAAGGTCGGGTATGAGATTGTGTTCGTAGAGCCTGCTTTCTATATCGCGGCGGATGATGTCGGCATCGTGCTCGATTTGTTTGATTTGCTTATTGAGTTTTTTATATTCATTGCTGCGTTGTTCATTTAGATAGACTCGTATGGCT
This sequence comes from uncultured Alphaproteobacteria bacterium, assembly GCA_944390035.1. Lineage (GTDB taxonomy): Bacteria > Pseudomonadota > Alphaproteobacteria > RF32 > CAG-239 > Scatocola. The sequence goes on from CALXOP010000094.1 coordinate 29,683, forward strand.
TTTTGAAAGGTCATGGCAACGTCTATGATTTTGTCGTGAAAAACATCTATTTTGCTTTCCAAAGATTTGGTCTTTGCAAACAATGAAATCTTAAGGTGAAACATTATTTCTTCTTTCTTTTGCACAAGTTAGTTTGATTTAATTATATGCTACAATTTATGAATAAATGATTTAGTTTTTGATTTTATCTTGCGCAAAAATGTAGATATTTTGCTTGTAAATATTTTGAGAATTTAGTAGATTATATCTGTTTTAATTATAATTCGAAACTTAAGGATACCAATATTATGAACAAATTGAATTCAATTTATGTATCTCTTCTGGCTTTAGTGGTTGCCATTGCCTCTGCCGTAATGTGCTTCTTGAATTGCCAGGGTGCAAAGTCTGTAAATGTTGAACAAACTTTGCTGGATAATCCGGAAATTATTGTCCAAGCAATGCAAAAATATGAAGATAATCTTCGTCAACAAGCATTAGCCGGTGCACAAAAATTGATTGATGAAAATATCAATGAAATTAACAATGACGGTAAAGCTCCGTTTGTTGGTGCCGCTGATGCCCAAAAAGTTGTTGTTGAGTTCTATGATTATTCTTGCGGATATTGCCACAGACTGTATCCTGAACTCAAAAATGTTATGGCCAGCAATACAGATGTTAAGTATGTTTTCAAACCGTTGACTTTCGTCTCTCCGATTTCTGAATATGCTGCTCGTGCTGCTTTTGCTGCTAACAAACAAGGCAAATTTATTGAAGTTCACAATGCTATGTTTGAATTCGGCGGACAATTGAACGAAGCTGCAATTGACGGAATCGCTCAAGCTCAAGGTTTGGATATGGAAAAATTCAAAGCTGATTTGAATTCTCAAGAAGTTAGTGATGAATTGGCTGCTGTCAGCAATTTGGCTAACAAAATCCAAATCAACGGTGTTCCGGCTATGATTATTAACGGTAAGATGGTTCAAACTTTGGACGGTGCCGTTATTTTGGAAAATTTGAACAAATAATTGTTTGAAGGTTAAAAAAAAGGAGTTCTGCAAAGAACTCCTTTTTTTATGTTTGAATTAATATTTGCGATTGATAATAAAGTCGGCCAAATCCTGCAGTGTTTGGGAAGCAGGTCCGAAGGCGGAAATAATTTGTTTGGCTTCGGCAATGAGTTGTTGGGCAATTTGTTTGGCATTGTTTAAGCCATAGAGGCTGACAAAGGTTACTTTGCCTTGGGCTGAGTCTTTGTTTAAGGTTTTGCCGACAAGAGCTTGCTCTCCTTCAACGTCTAAAATGTCATCGGCAATTTGGAAGGCAATGCCGATTTTGCGCGAATAATCAATCAAGGCTTGGCGTTGGGTCGGAGTGGCATGTCCTAAAACGGCCCCGGCTTCGCAGGCATAGCGAATCAGACGTCCGGTCTTCATTTCTTCTATGTGTTTGATGAGGCGTTCGCTGTCTTCGTTTTGGGGCAAATCTTCAGCAATCAAATCAAGCATTTGGCCTGAAACCATACCGTCAAAAGCGCCGGCGCCGGAGGCTAACAAGGAGATGAGTTCACAACGGGTTTGAGAATCGGCGCAAGTCTCAGGTGCGCTCAAAATTTCAAATGCGTAAGTCAGCAAGCCGTCACCGGCCAAGATGGCCGTGGCTTCGTCAAATTGCTTGTGACAAGTTGGTTTGCCGCGGCGAAGGTCGTCATTATCCATGGCAGGCAAGTCGTCGTGTATCAAAGAATAAGAGTGGAGCATTTCAAGAGCGGCTGCCGTGCGCAGAGAGGCGTTAAAGTCCAGTCCGAAGAGATGTGCCGTTTCATAGACCAAAAAAGGTCTCAGTCTTTTGCCGCCGTTCATGACGGAATATTGCATGGCCTCAACAACTCTTTTTTCGGCCCCTTGAGGGAGAGGAAAAAAGGAAGGCAAGGCTTGGTTGAATTTGGTTGAGTATTCAGAAATATTCGTTTTAATGTCAGTCATTGTTTTAGTCCATAGGCGGGAGAGGGGCGGTGGTCATGGTGCCGTCGGGGGCAATTTCGATTTTTTCGATTTTTAATTGTGCGGCTTTGAGCTTTTGCTCGCAGAATTGTTTGAGTTGAACGGCTTGTTCATAGGCTTTTACCGCGTCGTCCAATTTGATGCGTCCGCCTTCTAGTTCGCGTACAATATTTTCCAACTTTTGAAGGGCGTCTTCAAAGCTTAAGTTCTTTAATTCTTCTTCGGTCATTTCATCTCTCCTTTTTGATTATAGCAATATTATTATATTCCTCGCATAAAGGCAACTAAACAATAGCAGATGTGATTAACGGCTAAAGTCGATATAGCTCTTAGTTGTTCTATAACTCCCAAAGGGGCGCGGTTTATGGTATATTAGTAATAAATCAAGGAGTGAAAAATATGAAAAACTTAGTGATTACAAAAGGGGCCGGTTTGTTAAAGGCTCTGGCGAACCCTAAGCGCTTGGAGGTTTTGTGGCATTTGCGCGAAGGGGAACACAGTGTTGGTGCATTAGAGAAAAAAGTCGGGCTTAGCCAATCGGCTCTCTCACAACATTTGGCAGTGTTGCGTGGCGAAGGAATCGTTAAAACCAGACGTGAAGCGCAAACAATTTATTATACCATAAAAAGTGAAGCGGCACTGAAACTGCTGACTTTGCTGGATAAAATTTATAATAAGCCATACAAAAGTGACTATGAAGTTTAGGCTTGCGGTGCGTTTTCTTCGGATATTTGTGTTAGTTTAATGGCGTGTTTGACGCAATCATAACTAATGCTTAATTGCCCGTTTTTGAGTGCTTGAGCCTGATTGCCAAAAAGTTCTCGGCGCCAACCTTTGAGGATAGATTGGTTGCGCTCATTATGGGTGGCAAAATATTTTAAATCTTCTTCCGTGGCAATTAATTTGGCAACCACGCCGCTTTCTTGACTGACCAGTTTGAGCAAAAGTTTTAAGAGCTCATAAAGTCCGGCACTGCCTTGCGGGATGGGTTTGTCTTTGGGCAATTTTACATAGTTTTCGGGTGAAATTTGTAAAGCGGTTTGGATAACCTCTAGGATTTCGGTACCTAGTTTGCCGCCGGAAATTTCTTTGCGCATGCCGCGGACTTGTTCCAGTTCTTCTTTAGATTTGGGGCAAAGGGCGGCAATATTTACCAAAAGGTCGTCTTTGATGATGTTTTGTCTCGGAACATCTTTTCTTTGGGCGCGTTCTTCACGCCAAGCAGCCAGTTCGCGCAAAACCGTGAGCATTTTGGGGCTATGGGAGCGATGTCTGATTTTGAGCCAAGCATCATGCGGGGCGACCATATAGGTTTCGGGTTTGGTTAAAAGTTCGGCTTCTTCATCGAGCCAATGAAGGCGTTTGTTTTCTTGGAGCTGTTGCTTTAGCCCAAGGTAAACGTTTACCAAGTGTGTTACATCGCTTAAGGCATAGTGCAGTTGGTTCTCGTCTAACGGGCGTAAGGACCAGTTGGAGAGTCTTGATGTCTTGTCTAATTCTATGTTGCAGATTTTTTTGACTAAAGTTTCATAGCTGACCGAATCGCCGTAACCACAAACCATGGCGGCAATTTGCGTGTCAAATAAAGGTTCGGGAATAAAACCTGAAAGTTTGTAGAGAATCTCGATATCTTGACGGCAAGAGTGAAAAACTTTGGTGATTTTGGGATTGTGTAGTAGGGCAAAAAAAACCGATAAATCTAGGTCCGGTGCCAAAGGGTCAATGATGGCGGCATCGTCAACGGCGCCTACCTGAATGAGGCATAAGTGGGCGTAATAGCTCTTTTCCCTTAAGAACTCCAAGTCAACCGTGATGAAGTCATGGTCTTGAAGAGAGGTGCAAAAATCTTGTAGAGCAGTGGTGGTATTTATCAGTTTCATTTTTTATCCATTATTGATTCGTTTTTGAAAAATAATAGCTGATTGTTGTTAATTTTCGTTTAATGTCAAAAAAAATTTTAAAAAAATTGAAAAAAATACTTGCAATTTTGTCTATATGG
>CALXOP010000095.1 GCA_944390035.1 uncultured Alphaproteobacteria bacterium
AAGATTTCTTGATCGGTTCCGGGGTTCCAACCCAGCAAAGCAATGTAGTTCAAGATGGCTTCAGGCAGATAGCCTTTGGCAACCAAATCTTGGAAAGAGGCATCGCCGTTGCGTTTGCTCAATTTGTGTTGCGCATCTTTCATGACTTGCGGAACATGAACATAAATCGGCGGGGTCCAACCAAAAGATTCATAAATCAGGTTATATTTCGGGGTGGAAGAGATATACTCATTGCCGCGAACAACGTGTGTAATGGCCATTAAATGGTCATCAACCACATTGGCAAAGTTATAGGTCGGAAAACCATCCGATTTTAGCAATACACCTTCATCCAAGTCATCATAGTCAATCTCGATATCGCCATAGACAACATCGTGGAATTTGGATTTGCCGGTTTTGTTAATGGTTTGGCGGACAACATATTTGTCATCCCTTGCAATGCGGGCTTTGGCTTCTTTCAAAGAGAGGTGTTTGCAGGGGTCTTGGAACTTGGTCGGGATAGCATTTTCTTCATCGGCATCATCATTTTCTTGCTGAGCACAAAAACAATAGTGCGCGCCGCCCAATTCTACCAATTTGTGGGCATATTCGGCATAGATGGGTTTGCGTTCGGACTGAACATAGGGGCCATAATTACCGCCGATGTCCGGGCCTTCGTCCCAGTTCATGCCAACGCGTTTGAGGGTGGCATAGATGATTTCCGTTGCTCCTTCAACGTAGCGTTTTTGGTCGGTATCTTCAATACGCAAAATAAAATCGCCATTGTTGGCTTTGGCTATCAAATATTCATAAAGAGCCGTACGAAGATTGCCAATGTGCATATATCCGGTCGGGCTCGGAGCAAAACGGGTACGAGTTTTCATTTTTACACCTTTTATTTTATTTAAACATTGTCTTCAACATAACGCAAAAAAAATTTTTCGCAAGAGGGCTTACATGATTTTCTGCTTTAATCCGCCGCTTTGTGGATGAGGACCTTGGCTGCCGCGCGCGCAGCATCGGTGATGACTTCTCCGGCCAGCATACGGGCGATTTCTTCGGATTTTTCTTCCTGATTTAGTTCGCGCACCGTGGTGGTGGTGATGTTATCAATCGTTTTCTTTTCAACCTTAAAGTGGTTGTCTCCTTGGGCGGCGACTTGCGGAGAGTGGGTTACCACCATTACCTGAACATCTTTGGCAAGGCGAGACAATCTCTCGCCGACGGCTTGGGCTGTTGCGCCACCGACCCCGGCATCAACCTCATCAAAAATCATGGTGCCGACGCTTGAGCTTTGCGCCAAATTGACTTTAAGGGCTAACATAAACCTTGCCAACTCACCGCCTGAGGCAATTTTGTTGAGCGGGCCTTGCGGTGAATTGGGGTTGGTGGCAACACTAAATGCAACCGTGTTAAAGCCTTTTTCGCCCCACTGCGCCTCGGTTAGCTTATCAACCAAAGTGATAAACTTGGCTTTTTCCATCTTTAGAGGCGGGAGTTCGGCCATAACTTTACGGTCAAGTTCCAAGGCTGCGGCTTGGCGGGCAGAGCTCAGCTCTTGGGCGGCTTTAACATATTCCAACTTGGCTTTTTCTTCCAAAAGACGGAGTTGGTTTAAGCCCTCCTCGCCATGCTCAATACTGGCTAATTGGGATTGGAAATTTTGCAGGGTTTCTTCTAACTCATCCACCGTAACATTATGTTTACGGGCAAGACCGCGCAGGGCATAAAGGCGCTCTTCAATATTTTCGAGTTCTTGCTGATTGAGGCTGACGTTTTGGGAATTTTCTTCCAGTTCGTTCAGCACTTCAGAAATGTCGATGAGGGCTTGGTCGAGCATCTCAATAATTGGTTGATATTTGCCGTCAACCAAAGTATTGACCTTGTCCATGGCCGATTGGGCCGAACGGATAGCGCCTTGAACATCGGCTCCCTCGCTTAGGGCGCCATAAGCATAGTTTAGGCCGGAGATGATTTTTTCGGCGTTCATCATCTCAAGACGCTTTTTGCTCAATTCTTCCTCTTCGCCAAGGTGTGGGTCTAGTTTTTGCAATTCTTCTACCCAATGGCGCAAATTTTCTTCATCCGTCTTGGCTTTTGTGATGTTTTCTTCGGCCTGAAGGCGTGCCAACTTGGCGGACTTATAATTTGCATAGGCTTGTTTGGTGTTGTCCAGTAAGCCTTTATAATTGCCGTAAGAATCTAAAATATCCAGATGATTGGCCGGATTGAGCAAACCTTGATTGTCAAACTGGCCATGGACCTCAACCAAATATTTGCCGATTTCTTTGAGCAATTTGGCGCTGATGGCTTGGTCGTTGACAAAGATTTTGCCCTTGCCGTCGCGATTGAGGCTCCTTTTGATTTGAATCTCATCTTCGGCCTCAATCTCATATTCATCAAGCAAGGCTTTGAGCCCTTGATTTGGCTTATCAAGGTGAAAAGTTGCCATAACACTTAACTTATCTTCGCCTTGGCGGATGAGTGAGGTTTCGGCACGGTTGCCTAATACCAGACCTAAAGAATCCAACAAGATGGATTTACCGGCGCCGGTTTCACCCGTTAACACACTTAAGCCGGGCTTAAAGTCTAAGTCCAGCTTGTCAATTAACACAACATTACGGATGGAAAGAAAATCCAACATTTTGAAAAGTTATCCTTTCGCTCCCACAATGCGGGCGGCATTTTTGGTCCATTTGCTCTTGGGATAGTTATATTCCAAAACTTTGTAGGCTTTGAGAGCTTCATCATTTAGCCCCAGAATCGTATACATCTCAACTTGGCGATAGAGTGCCTCTTCAATATGGGTGGTGGTTTGGTAGTGATTGACCACGGTTGAAAAACGATTTAAGGCCGAGAGGTAGTTCTTTTGTGACAGATAATAACGTCCGACTTCCATCTCTTTGCCGGCCAAGTGATCGTTGGTGAGGGCTATTTTCATTGAGGCGTCTTTGGCATAAGCGGTGCCGGGGAAGCGAATAATCACCTGCTCTAAGGCAGCCATGGCCTTGGCGGTGTTGCTTTGGTCTTTGGTAACCTCAGTGATTTGATCATAATAGCAAATTGCTCGCATATAATATGCATAAGCAATATCCTTATTGCCGGGGTGATATTTGATAAAGCGGTCTAAACTGATGATGGCGTCATCGTAGTCTTTATCTTTATAATAAGCATATGCTCCCATTAGCTTGGCTTTGACCGCCCATTTGGAATAAGGATGCTCTAATTCCAATTTTTCAAAAGTTTCGGCGGCTTTTTTGTAAGAGGTTTGTTGCAAATAGTCATAGGCTTTATTGTATAAATATTCGGCCGAAGGATTTAAGGGCTCCTCCTTTGAGGTCGAACAAGCCGAAAGCAGAAATAACGCAAAGCCAAATACAAAAATTTTCTTGATTGGGAACATTTTATTTCTCCACAATTTCATAATTGGAACTATCGGCAAAAAGTTGTTTTAAGAGCTCGTTGTTGTGATAGTGTCCGCTTCTTTGGGCAGTTAATTTGCCCAAAATTGGATAGCCGGAAGTAAACATATCGCCAACGGCATCTAAGGTTTTGTGGTTAACACATTCATTATCAACTCTAAAGCCCTCAGGGTTGAGCAAGGTTTCGCCATCCAAAACAATGGCATTTTCAAGACTTCCGCCCTTAATCAGCCCGATGGAGCGCAGATAATCGACTTGGTATTTTTCACAAAAAGTGCGGCAAGGCGCAATTTTTTGAGCAAAGATGTCTTGAGTTATCGGGGCATCAAAAGTTTGATGACCGACGATTTTTGAGGGAAACTCAATTTCAAAATGAATAGCAAAATTCTCGCTTGGCTCTAAGACAACGGAGCCGCCTTTACCATCCTCAAACTTAATAGTCTTTTTAACACGGAGGTATTTTCTTTTGGCATTTTGCTCTTGGAGTTCGGCTTGAGATAAAATCTCATAAAAAGGCAAAGCGCTGCCGTCCATAATCGGCAATTCCTGATTATCGACCTCGATTAAAGCATTATCAATGCCCAAGATATATAATGCGGCCATAAGATGCTCAATCGTGCTGACCACCGCTCCTTGCGAGCTGCTCAGGCAAGTGCAGTTGCGCGTGTCAACCACATTGGAATAAAGTGCCGGAACGGTTGGTTTGCCGGCCATATCACTCCTGCAAAAAACAATACCGCTGTTAATTGGCGCCGGATGAAGCGTTAACTTAGTTTGGCAGCCGGAGTGCAAACCTATTCCCTCTATGGTGACGGCGTGTTTTAGCGTATGTTGCATCTTTGGTCCTTTCAAAAAAAATTCGGCAGGCAGTCTGTAAGCCGGGTTCTGTCCCCGAAAAACGGGGGATAGCTATTCATCTTGGCACTTTGTCGCCAAAGTGCTCGTCGCGACCTACCTCTGGAGTGGATTGGAAACTCTCCATAAACCGTAAAAAATCACGGCTCTCCTAACTTGGTCTTGCTTCGAACAGGGTTTACCTTGACCGAATGACATTACTGCCCTCGCGGTGAGCTCTTACCCCACCTTTTCAACCTTACCGAAAAAATTTTTCGGCGGTAATTTTCTGTGGCACTTTCCCTTGGATTGCTCCAGCCAGACGTTATCTGGTATTCCGTTTCCTTGAAGCCCGGACTTTCCTCACTCATGGATTTTCCTTTCCTGAGCGCAGCTATCCGACCACCTGCGTTTTGTAGGTTAAACGTTCACTCCCATTTTTGCAAGGATTTTATGCAGTTTTTGCTAAGTTTACATCAAAAAAAAGAGTGCCCTTTGGGGAGCACTCTCTTTTTTTGGTTTAACATCTTATGCCAGTTTTCTCAATAAGGCTATTGGGAACGGACATTCGATGTAATCAGTTTTCGGGACGACCTCCAGCGTGAGGTGTTGTCCCTCCAGAACTTCCGGTGTCTGCAGCCAGCTTTCCGGCAACGGATTGGCCGGCAAGAAGAGTTTTAATTTCTGGTGCGAGCCATTGGCCGTATCGTCACCGTTGAAGACGGTGTAGTTACAACCGTAAACATCATTGGGGTCAGTGATGTTTATCATGGCTTTTGCCAAGAATTCAAATCCTCCCCAGAGGATTCCGAAGATATTCTCCGTGGTGAAAGTCCAGGTCTGTATCTCTTCCTTTGGCTTCCAGAGCTGGTATCCCTCTGACGTGGTCTCGGAATAGACATACAATTTTTTGAGTTTTTTCAACTTCATTTTGTATGTCTCGCCGTGGTAGGCATTTTGCACCACGGTTTCGCCTTCTTCAACAAAGGTCTCGTGTTCCTTGACCCCGTTGAGAACGGCTTTTACATAATCTCCTGCCTTGGCGTCAAGCACGTAAATCGGCTCGACTTTCTTGACCAAGTAATAGCCGTGCACTCTCTTACAGATTTCGCCGTATTTGGCATAATCCACAAATTTGTAGGCTACGCCCATCTCGTTCCACAAAGTTTGTGGAAAGTCGATGAGCTGACCGGCAAAGTAAGCCTCTGCCTTGAAACTGCCATCCACCTGTTTGCGGGCGATGATGTAACCGCAACCGGCCTCTTCAGCCTTCAGAGCCACTTCAGCCTCTTTCTTTTCATTGGCAAGCAGGAAAGAGCGGCCTTCGGCATCAGAGAAAATGTTATTCGGCACGAAAATCGGCATTAACTGTGGCTTGCCTCCTTTGATGCAGATGACTGTATCAATGGTTGAGCCATAGACGAGCAAGTTTTCTTTTTCGCCTACTTCTTTTTCATTGCTAATGCGGCTAAAAATTTCGCCATTTTCGGCCATAACTTTCAAGCCGAAACCAGTGCTAAGCACCGGAAATTTTGTAATATTCATAATTCTTAAAATGGGCTTAAGGTTTCTTCTTCACAAGTGCCCAATTTGCAAAGAAGTTTTTAATAATAATAAATTCACTAGCATGGATAATAGCACAAAATTAAAGGCACGTAAATAAACAAAATTGAGTCCAAAAACAAGATTTAAACAAGGCTAAAAAATTTTTTCAAAATATCCCCATATTTTTTATTTTTCTGCAAGCCAAAGCCTGCAAGGGATTGGTGCGAATCGCTTGAAATATTACCAGAACATTAATAGAACAGTTAACAAAATACTAAAAATTCCCATTGATTCCCATAAATTCCCATGATATACCATAAGCATTAGGGCAATTTATGGTTAATCCGGAGTCAAAAAGTTGAGCAAAACTTTTCTGTTTATGGACACAGTGGTAA
>CALXOP010000096.1 GCA_944390035.1 uncultured Alphaproteobacteria bacterium
CCAAGAAATATTAAGCCAATGATTGAGATTAGCAACAACAGAATATATTGCGGCTTGATTTTAGTATATTCCTTGGGATGATTAAAGTTATTAAACAGCATAATCCACACCGGATAAGCATGCACAATCGCTGCAACGTAAGCCGGGTTTGGAGTTAAATACATGGTATAAGTTTTTAAGCAACCGTGGAGAATCGCAAATAGCATGAAAAACCATGCATAGCGCATATCAGAAAGCGATATTAAATCTTTTGGCTCACGCTTTTCTTTGAGGTAAGCCGCCAAGTTGATACTGCCGGCCACAAATGAGGTTATCAGCGTGTAATAGTAGATAGCCGAGATGAGGTTTTCGGCCCCTAAATGGGTGGTTTCTTTGTTGGTGACGTCAATAAATATCTCGCAAAACATACCTATTGCCAAAAAGCTCAAGGCTTTGCGATTGGCTTTGGCCTGACAGATTAAAATAAGAGACAAGGTTGTGCCCAGCAGGCAGGCAAAAATCAACGACATTTTGGTCGGGGCGGCAAAGAACTCTTGCAGCTCATAGGGGTGCAAAAACAGCCAAAAAACAAAGATAAAAGCAATGCTTAAAGGGTGAATCAGGCTGGTGACCTGTGCGCCAAAGGTTTTGGCTCCGTTGAGGATACGGTTTTCTCCGACCGACATAACAATGCCTTGGGCAATGCACAAAGCATAAAAAGCAACACCATGTATTGGGGCAAAGAAAAAAACAAAAGGAAGCAAGACCACCGCCGTACCCAAACCGCGATAGACCATTAAATGCGACCCTTTAACCTTGATAAACTGGTTGACATATACATAACTTGACGTCAACAAGCTCAGGATTATCGCTAATATCCACCAGTAATTTTGCATTTTTTATTTCTCTTGAGTGAAAGTTATAAGCCTTTGCAGGGGCTTGTCAAGATTTAGAGAAACATTTTTTGGGCTTTACGGATGGCCGGAAGAAGTGCGTCTATGTCCTCATGCGTGGTATAAAGCCCGAAAGAGGCTCTGGCAACAGTTTCATAGCCCATACGATGAACCAAAGGCTCAGCACAATGATGTCCGGTACGAACCGAAATGCCCTCTTTATCCAAAACAAAGGCTAAGTCTGAGGGGTGAATTCCGTCAACCACAAAAGAGAACACGCCGCCTTTAGCGGGAGCAGTGCCGACAAGGGTTAAGCCTTGAACATTTTCCCACTTTGATTTGGCATAGCTTACCAGCTCATCTTCGTGGGCTTTGATGTTGTCCATGCCTAAATTATTCATGTATTTCAGCGCCTCGCCCAAACCGATTGCTTGGACAATGGCCGGCGTTCCGGCCTCAAAACGTGCCGGAGAAGGCATAAAGGTTGTTTTTTCGTAAGTTACGGTATCAACCATATCGCCACCGGTTTGATAAGGCGGCATCGAATCGAGAATTTTATATTTGCCGTACAAAACACCTATTCCCGTCGGGCCATAAGTCTTATGCCCGGAAAAGGCAAGAAAATCACAATCTATATCCTGGACATCGGTTTTATTGTGGACAATATATTGGCAGGCATCAACCAAAAACAGGGCACCGTTTTGGTGGGCTTGCTTAGCCATTTTTTTGAGCGGAAAAATTGTGCCCAAAACATTGGACATCCCCGTAACGGCCACAAGTTTGGTGCGTGGGGTTAAGTATTTGAGATATTCTTCTTCCACATAGCTGCCATCATCGGCAATCGGAAAAACTTTTAAGCTAAAACCAATCTCATCTCGCAACATTTGCCAAGGGACAAGGTTGGCATGGTGTTCGGCCTGAGAAATTAAAACCTCATCTCCGGGGTGCAAAAACTTGCGCCCCCAAGTGGCTGCCACCAAATTAATGGATTCCGTGGCATTGCGGGTGAAAATAACTTCATCAGAAGAAGCCGCATTTATGAAATTTTTGACAATTTCCCTCGCTTCTTCATAAGAGGCGGTTATATCTTCCGACAAGTGATAAATCCCGCGGTGAACATTGGCGTAGTGGTGATTGTATATCTCTTGCATACGATTTAAAACCGGCAAGGGCTTTTGCGCAGACGCCGCCGAATCCAAAAACACGTTGGGTTTGTTATTGACCAACTCTGAGAGAACGGGAAAATCTTTGCGTATTTCATAAACATTATACATTATTTGGCTTTCGATAAGTGAAACTTTATCTTTATATAAGCTCTTTTTGGAATTTACGCAACTCTTTGGCGCGATTTTATGAATTTTGTTTCAAATCCTTAAACCAAGCGCGCAAGTTTTCATTTTCTATGCGGGCAAAGACATCTTCCAAATAAGCGTCTATCAGCATTTTTTTGGCATCTTCACGCGAAATACCGCGCGATTGCATATAAAACAGCTGCTCTTCATCTAACTCACCGCTGGCGGCACCGTGCGAACATTTTACATCGTCGGCGAAAATCTCGAGTTCGGGCTTAACATCAATTTCGGCCGTATCGCTCAGCAATAACGCCTTGTGAAGTTGTGTGCCCTCGGTTTGAACGGCGTTAGGCGCAATGTGAATTTTGCCTTGGAAAACACCTTTGGCATCACCACCGACTACTCCTTTGATGAGTTGTGACGACGTGGTTTGTGGAACTAAATGCTCAATATCCGTAGTGGTATCAAGTGTTGCCCAACCGTTCATGACATATGCGCCATCGACTTGGGCTTTTGCTTGAAGACCTTTGAGTTTAACTTTAGTTTCATTACGGGCAATGTTGGCGCCTTTTTGCAAGCAAAAACTTTTATATGTACCGGAGGTTTCAACATCCACCGCATGCAACGCAATGTGATTGGCCTTATAGGCCTCGTTTTGGAATTTATAATGATTGAGCGAGGCTCCTGCTTGAAGGTGAATCTCATTGACCTGATTGAGAAGATAACGCGATTTTACCTCGCCGGTATAACTATAATATTCAACTAAATCTAATTGACTGCCGGCATTTAAGACGACTATATTCCGAATATTTTCAAACAAATTGCGGCTTTCCGGAATTGTGTGATAGCGCAAGACCAAAGGCATTTCAATTTGTCGGTTGGCCGCAACTTCAATAAATACGCCTTGCTCTAAATAAGCACTGTTGAGCGCCGCAAAAGGATAATTCTTAATATCAGCAATTTGATTAATCTGGGCAAGAGCCTCTGACAAGGGTTTGATGGTTAAGCCTTGCGGCACATTTGAGGTTTTGACCCATTGGCCGTTCAGAAAATCAATCTCGGCACAGGCAAACGGAAACTCTTCTTTTGGCATGGCGCCTTTATCTGCCAGCGGTGCAAGCTCATAATCATCGGTTTCCAGCTCGCGGAGTTTGGTATATTTCCAAGCCTCGGTTTTGGGCGTGGGTAAGCCCTGACTCAGAAAAGCGGCTTTACCCTCTTGGTGCAGTGTTTTTGCCCAATGCGGGGTTTGAGAATCGTCGTTATTTTTGAAGAAAGGGTTCATTATCTTTCCTTTACAAATTCCGCATAGCCTTTTTCTTCCAGCTCTAAGGCCAAATCTTTATTGCCCGATTTTACAATATGCCCATCGGCAAAAACATGCACAAAGTCCGGCACAATATAGTTTAACAGGCGTTGATAGTGGGTAATTACCAACATGGCGCGATGTTCATCTCGCAAGGAATTTACACCATCGGCAACCACCTTTAAGGCATCAATATCAAGGCCCGAATCCGCCTCGTCCAAAATGGCAAAGGAGGGCTTGAGAATCGCCATTTGCAAAGTCTCAAGACGTTTTTTCTCGCCACCGGAAAAGCCTACATTTACAAAGCGTTTGAGCATATCCGAATCAATGCCCAATTTTTTGCCTTCTTCACGCAAGAGCTTAATAAACGAAACATTATCAAGCTCCGGCAAATTAAGGTGCTTGCGTTGCGCATTGAGGGCTTGCTTTAAGAAGGCCGAGGTGGGAACACCCGGAATTTCTACCGGATATTGCATAATCAAGAATATGCCTTCTCTGGCTCTTTCTTCGGGCGAAAGAGAGAGCAAATCCTTGCCCTTGAAGCGGACAGACCCACTCGTTACCTCATAGCCCGGTTTGCCGGTCAGCACATAAGACAAGGTCGATTTTCCGGCACCGTTTGGTCCCATAATCGCATGAATTTCACCTTCGTTGATGGTCAGGTTGAAATTTTTGATGATTTCTTTGTCGCCGACTTTTGCGTGCAGTTCTTCTATTTCCAGTAACGGTGTTGTCATATTTTTTTCCTTAATTATTCAGCCGCGTGCGTGCTCTTGAGCTGAGCCAAAAGTTTTTTGACTTCTTCGTCTGAGGCACGCTTTTCAGCCTTGGCTCCTTTTAATATTTTAGCCGCTATCGTTGACATTTGAGTTAATACTTCTAACATTTCTTGTTGTTTTGTCATGTTATCCTACACTTCCTTCTAGACTAATGTTAATTAATTTTGCTGCCTCGATGGCAAATTCCATCGGCAGATGTTGCATGACTTCTTTGCAGAAGCCGTTTACTATCAAGCTCACGGCATCTTCTTCGCTGATGCCCCTTTGCAGACAGTAGAAAAGTTGTTCATCACTGATTTTTGAGGTGGTGGCCTCATGCTCCAAAACGGCTGTTTTATTGCGGTTTTCAATATAAGGAACCGTATGCGAGCCGCAGTTTTTGCCAATAAGCAAACTATCGCACTGCGAATAGTTTCTGGCACCACTGGCTTTGGGTGAAACGCGAACCAAACCACGATAAGTTTGATTGGAGAATCCGGCAGAAATGCCTTTGGAGATAATCTTGGATGTGGTGTTTTTGCCGATATGAATCATCTTGGTGCCGGTGTCGGCTTGTTGATGATTATTGGTGATGGCAACGGAGTAAAACTCACCAACCGAATTGTCGCCTTGCAAAACGCAGGACGGATATTTCCAGGTTACCGCCGAACCGGTTTCAACCTGTGTCCACGAAATTTTGGAATTAACGCCGCGGCAAGCCGCACGCTTGGTCACAAAGTTGTAAACACCGCCTTTGCCGTCTTTGTCGCCGGGATACCAGTTCTGAACCGTGGAATATTTTACTTCGGCATTGTTTAGAACCACAATTTCAACAATCGCGGCATGGAGTTGATTTTCGTCTCTTTGCGGTGCCGTACAGCCTTCCAGATAAGAGACATAACTGTCATCTTCGGCTATAATCAAAGTTCTCTCAAATTGGCCGGTGTTTTTGGCATTTATGCGAAAATAAGTGGAGAGCTCCATCGGGCATTTTACGCCTTTGGGAATATACACAAAAGAGCCATCCGTAAACACGGCCGAATTGAGGCAAGCAAAGAAATTATCGGTATAAGGCACGACTGAGCCCAAGTATTTTTGCACTAAATCGGGGTGCTCGCGTACAGCCTCGGAAATGGAGCAGAAAATAACACCTTGTTCGGCTAATTTGGCGCGATAAGTGGTGGCAACCGACACACTGTCAAAAACCGCATCCACCGCAACAACGCCGGCCAGAGCCTCTTGCTCTTTAAGCGGAATTCCTAATTTTTCATAAGTTTTGAGCAATTCCGAATCGACCTCATTCAAGCTCTTGGGGGCAACCTTTTGCTTTGGGGCGGAATAGTAGTAGAGGCTTTGATAATCTATCTTATCATAACTCAATTTCGCCCAAGTCGGCTCGGTCATTGTCTGCCAAAACTCAAAGGCTTTTAAGCGCCACTCCAAGAGCCATTGGGGTTCTTGTTTTTTGGCGGAGATGAGCTTGATTATCTCTGCATTTAAGCCCATAGGAGCCGTGTCGGCGTCAATGTCCGTTACAAAGCCATATTTATATTTATCCCCGCTCTCGTCTATGATTTGCGGTTGATCCTTGGTGCTCATGACTGTTTTATTCTCTTTTGTTTTTTTCGCGTTGGTTATAAACAAGGAGTGTTAATTTCTTGTAAATTCTCATAAGTTCGCCTTCAACTTAGGGATTTTTCAAAAAAAATGCAACCTCTATTTAAACAAATATTTAGTTTTTGAGGCTAGAATCCGATTATTCCACAACCTTTAAGGATTGCGCCATGATTTATGTTTTGATTATTTGTGTGCTTGAGCTCGGATATATTCTCTTTTTGGCTCGAAAAATCCGAATCTTAAAGCAAAATATCAAAGAACTCTTGCAAGAAAATGATAAACAAACCTCTATTCAGGCACCAAGTCTTAGCGATATGTATTTTAAGGTTGATAGAGATATGCTCATTACTTTCGTTAATGAGGCGACTTTGAAAGCAACCGGTTTTAGTGAGGAAGAGCTCTTAAACCAGCCTTTATTCGGCACTTTGCTCGAAAATAACGATGCTAACCAAAAGATGATGGTTTCTATTCTGGCAAAAGTCGGTAAAACCCAAGCAACCGTCAACAGCGACCTTATCATTTTGCACAAAGACGGCAAAAAACAGCTCATGCGCTGTAGGTATCGCCCGTTGCTGAACGAAATTTTGGCTTGCGAGGGGATGAGTTTGATGTGTAAAGACTACAGCCAACCCGAAGTTTTGCAAGAAAAGCTCCAAATTTATCAAAAACGCGATATTTTGCTCACGGCCGATATTTTGAACGAGGCCGCTTTTATGGAGCGTTTTGAACATGATGCCAAACTCGCCAAACGCTATAATCAAGATTTTTGCTTGGTGGTGGTTGAGTTGTGCGATATTTATGATTTTATCAACAAAGGTATCAACTTTGAAACCGGCGACAAAATGCTTAAAAACGTGGCAGAAATTTGCCTGCAAGAAGCAGGAGAGAATCGTTGGGTCGGGCGGTTTGACAAAACCAAGTTCGGCATTGTTTTGAACAAAACAACCCGTGATGAGGCTCTCAATTTGAGCCAAAAGCTAAGTGAGCATATCATCAAATGTATTCGCAGCCTAGGGGTTGATGAGTATAATGCCGCAATGTTTGTTATCTCTTATACCAACCGCAAAGACTATAACGACAGCGCCGATTTTATGCTCTCACGAGTGAGAAAACATATTGAATTTGCTTTGCGGGCGCGCAAATACGGGATTATCTCTTCTGACTCCCGACTTATCAAACCGTTAGGTCTGTAAAACTTGCTAAGAAAATATTAAATTATTCACGCTAAACTCTAGGTAAAGTTAACTTTTAGAGGCGCTCTGTGTGTAAACAAAGCAAAATATTGTGTATCTTATCGGTCGTATTGTGGCTGGTGTCCGGATGTTCTTATGATTCGGGACGGGTACGCTTGCTTAATTGGAATTGGTTTGGAACTCCCGATACCGTCACAGTGCAGAAAGGCGACACCTTATACAGCATCTCGCGCAGATATAATGTGCCGTTGCGCGATTTGATAGAAATAAACAACCTCACCCCGCCTTATACCTTAAATATCGGACGGGTCTTGCGTTTGCCGACTGCCAAATTTCACATTGTTGAAAAAGGAGATACGCTCTACAGTATTTCGCGCAGATACAGTGTTGATGTGACCACACTTAGCAGAGTTAATAACCTGCAGGCCCCTTATACTTTAGCTATCGGGCAGAGATTGGCCTTGCCGGGAAGTGTCAGCAGCGACACAGAGGTTTCAACAACTTCTACGGCTAAAAAATCCAGCAGTTTTTCTTTTTGGAAAAAGTCGACCTCTACCACAAAGGCCACCGCCAAAAAGACAACAACTACCAAGAAATCTACGCCTAAAAAAGTTACAACTTATCGCAAGAGCAAATTTGCTTGGCCGTTAAAAGGCAAAATCATCTCGCCATACGGCACAATCGGCAAAGGCCGCAACAATGACGGCATAAACATTAAAGCCAAGCTCGGTGAAGCGGTTAAGGCTGCCGATGCCGGAACGGTGGCTTATGCCGGAAACGAACTCAAAGGATTTGGCAACCTTATTCTCATCAAGCATAACGACGGCTGGATTACCGCTTATGCCCATAACGACAGGCTGTTTGTGAAAAAAGGCCAAAAAGTACGCAAGGGCGCAAAAATTGCCGCGGCCGGCTCCACCGGCGGAGTGAACACGCCTCAGCTCCATTTTGAAATTCGCTCAGGCACCAAAGCCCTTAACCCGATGAACTATTTGCCGTAATCTTCATCCATAAATTTTAGTTGAAAACATAAAAAATTGTTAAATCAATGCATTTTTAGTGTTGTTTAGCAAAAAGATTGGTGTATATTCTTGGCAGTTAATAATTTAATATGGAGAAAAATATGTTTATCAGTGAAGCTATGGCTCAAGCTGCAGATGCAGCCGCTACCGCTCAACAAGGCTCTCTTTCGGGAACTTTGATTCAGCTGGCGCTCATCTTCCTCATCTTTTATGTTATCTTAATCAGACCGCAACAAAAAAGAATGAAGGAACACGATGCTTTGCTCGCCTCAATTAAAAAAGGTGATAGAATCATCACCGGCGGCGGTATTTACGGCAAAGTCGTTAAAGCAGATGATACACCGGAGTTAGTGGTTGAAATTGCTGACGGCGTCAATATCACGATAAATCGTATGACCGTACGCGACGTGGTTAACCCTATGGATAACGTACCGGCTAACTCTAATAAAAAAGCTAAATCTAAAAAATAAACTCGGGGAATGTTATGTATAAATTATCTCGTTCGCGAATTCTTATCATTTTAGGAATTTGTTTGTTGGGAATTTTCTTTGCTATTCCTAACATGTTGAGCGACACATCCAAACTGCCGAAATGGTGGCAACCGGTTAACTTGGGGCTCGACCTCCAAGGCGGTTCAAACCTCTTGCTCGAAGTTAAAATGGATGATGTCTTGAAAGAAAGAATGTCAACAATCGAAGATTCCGTTCGTCAAGTTTTGAGAGAGAACAAAATTCGCTATCAAAACCTCAAAGCCGGAAGTGAAGATGTCAGAGTGAAGATTGAAAACCCAAATTCTCGCGCTCAGGCTATTGCTAAATTTGCAAAAGTTGATGACGGACTCGAAATTAGTGAAGACGGCGATACCGTCGTTATTAAATACAGCGATGTTGCGCTCAACCAACTCAAGGCTAAAGTGGTTGACCAATCGATTGAGATTGTTCGCCGCCGTATTGATGAACTCGGCACCAAAGAGCCGGTTATTCAAAGACAAGGCAGCGACAGAATCGTGGTTCAACTGCCGGGACTGCAAAACCCCGAATATGTTAAAACATTGCTTGGGAAAACCGCAAAACTTTCTTTCCATTTGGTTGACAGCCGCTCCAGCGCCATGGATGCCAGAAGAGGAAAACTCAGCACCAGCTCTCGCTTGATTAAGGGTTCCGAAGGCGAAACTTACGTTATCAGCCGCAAGCCCGTGGTCGGCGGCGAAAACTTGGTTGATGCACAGGCCTCTTTCCAAGACGGGATGCCCGTGGTCAGCTTTAAGTTTAATTCTTTGGGCGGCAAAAAATTCGGTGAAGCAACATCGGATAATGTCGGCGAAAGATTAGCCATCGTTTTGGATAACGAAGTGATTTCGGCTCCGGTTATCAATGGCCCGATTATCGGCGGAAGCGGTATTATCAGCGGTAACTTTACGGTTAAATCAGCTAACGATTTGGCCTTATTGCTGCGCTCCGGTGCTTTGCCTGCGCCGTTGGAAGTTTTGGAAGAAAGAACGGTTGGTGCCGGTTTGGGTGCAGACTCAATCCGTGAAGGCGTATTTGCCTCAGTCATCGGATTAATCGCCGTTGTTGTCTTTATGATTGTCGCATACGGCTTGTTTGGTTTGTTTACCACAATTACCGTATTTATGAACCTGTTCTTGATGCTCGGCGTGTTAAGCCTTATCGGCGCAACGCTCACTTTGCCGGGTATTGCAGGTATTATTCTGACAATCGGTATGGCTGTGGATGCCAACGTTCTTATTTTTGAACGTATGAGAGAAGAAGTTAAACACGGACGCTCAACAAAAGATGCCGCCGAAGCCGGATTTAACGAAGCATGGTCCACAATCGTTGACTCAAACTTGACAACCTTGGTGGCCGCGCTTGTCTTGTTCTACTTCGGTTCCGGTCCGGTTCGCGGATTTGCCGTTACTTTGGCTATCGGTATCGCAACTTCCATGTTTACGTCAGTTACGGTTACAAGATTGATTATTGCATCTTGGATTGCCAAATATAAACCTACCAAACTGCCAATTTAACAGG
>CALXOP010000097.1 GCA_944390035.1 uncultured Alphaproteobacteria bacterium
TCTACTCTGATGGCGGAAACGACCGGAGCCTGTGATTGGTTTTGTGCGGCATTGTTATCTTCTTTGCAAGAAGTTAATGCTAAAATTGAAATTGCTACGAGCAACAAATTGTTTTTTAGTAACATTATCTCACCTTATGTGCTTAATTTGCTTAAATAAATCTAGCTAAAACTAACCCGAATCTTTCAAATTTACAACAAACTTTCAAAAATTTTGACTTTTGTGGATAGTTTTGAATGTATTTATTTTCCTACCTTAGCGTTGAAATCTTGCTTTCAAGGATTACGTCTGTGGCGTGACTTATTTTAATAACATTAATAAGGAGATTTATAATGACTGAAGGAGTACGTTTTCCTACAATGGCCTTTATTACCGGCGGTGTCGGACAAGCTGATGACGGTATTCCGCCGCAACCTTTTGAAACTTTTTGCTATGATTCCGCTTTACTGCAAGCAAAAATCGAAAACTTTAACGTTATTCCTTATACTTCTGTTTTGCCTAAAGAAATTTACGGAAACATTGTGCCGATTTCTGATGACATCGTTAAACAATTCAAACACGGTGCCGTATTGGAAGTAATTATGGCCGGTAACGGTGCCAGCCGCGATGACCACAAAGCTATTGCTACCGGTTTGGGCGTTTGCTGGGGCAAAAACAAAAAAGGCGAACTCATCGGCGGTTGGGCAGCTGAATATGTTGAATATTTTGACACGTTTATTGACGATGAAATTGCACAAGGTCATGCTGAAATGTGGCTTAAAAAATCTCTTAACCACGAGCTCTCTATTCGCGGTGTTGAAAAGCACTCCGAATTCCAAATGTGGCACAACTACATTAATATTACGCAACAATTCGGATATTGTTTAACGGCTCTCGGCTTCTTGAATTTTGAACATGCTGATCCGGCTAAATTTACACCGGTTATGCCAAAGAAGCTCTAACTTGTAGATTAAAGCCTTGTCTTGCGTAGCAGGGCAAGGCTTATTTTTTTATTATTTGTGAGGAATTCATTATGGTTAATAATAAAAATTCTTCCGCCCCCTCTTCACAAAAGACAAATCCTAACGGTTTAGGAGTTTTGGCGTTGGCGGCTATTGTCGTCAGCTCAATGATTGGCGGCGGTATTTATTCTTTGCCGCAAAATATGGCTGCCGGCGCATCGGCCGGTGCCGTTTTGCTCGCTTGGGTTATTACCGGTATCGGTATTTATTTTATTGCCAACACGTTCAGCATTCTGTCTATGGCAAAGCCGGATTTAACAACCGGTATTTATATGTATAGCCGCGAAGGTTTCGGACCCTTTGCCGGTTTTACCATCGGGTGGTCTTATTGGCTGTGCCAAGTCTGCGGAAATGTCGGATATGCCGTCATTACCATGGATGCTCTCAACTATTTCTTCCCTCCTTATTTTCAGGGCGGAAATAACTTAGCCTCCATTATCGGCGGCTCCATCATTATTTGGGGATTTAATTTCCTTGTGCTCAAAGGAATTAAACAAGCCACAATTGTTAACACCATCGGTACAATTGTTAAAATCGTTCCTTTGGTCTTGTTTATTTTGATTTTGTTGTTTGTGTTTAAGTTCTCACATTTTGATTTTGACTTCTGGGGTGAGTCTGTTGCCACAAAGGCAAAGCTCGGCTCGCTTTCAACCCAAATTAAGTCAACCATGCTGGTTACTTTGTGGGCTTTCATCGGTATTGAAGGCGCGGTTGTTATGTCTAATCGGGCAAAAAATATTCAAGAAGTCGGACAAGCTACTTTGCTGGGGTTTGTCGGTTGCTTGATTATTTATGTTTTGCTCTCCTTACTGCCTTATGGCTTGATGAGCCAAGAACAGCTGGCCGCCGTGGCTAACCCTTCCACTGCCGGTATTTTGGAACAAATTGTCGGACCTTGGGGGGCTTGGTTGATGAATATCGGCTTGTTGGTATCCGTGTTAACCAGCTGGCTTGCTTGGACCATGGTAACGGCTCAGATTCCTCAGGCTGCCGCTCAAAACGGAACTTTTCCCAAAGCCTTTACGGTGGAAAATGAGGCCGGCTCGCCCAGCGTCTCTTTATGGGTGACCTCAATTATGATGCAGATTTTTATTCTGCTCGTTTATTTTTCTAACAATGCTTGGAACACCATGCTCAGCATTACCGGCGTGATGGTATTACCGGCTTATTTTGCCTCTTGTGCTTATTTATGGAAATTGTGCGAAGACGGCGAATATCCCAATAATCTGCCGATTAAGCGGTCTTCGGCTTTGTTTACCAGCATTTTGGGCTCAATTTATGCTCTGTGGCTCATCTATGCCGCCGGATTAAACTATCTATTGATGGCCGTGGTCATTGTGACGCTCGGTATTCCGGTTTATATTTGGGCCAGAAAAGAATCTGAACCCAATCAGCCCCTATTCTCCGCTCGCGAATATTGTTTGGTTGCCGCCTTTATTATCTTATCGATTTGGGCAATCTATGCATTTGCTCACGGAATAGTTAAAATTTAAAACCAAAACAGGCGTTGAGTTGTCTCAACGCCTGTTTTTTTTAATAAGCCCAATGTCTTTTACGGAAAAGACGTTGGTAGTTTCTTATCATTAAAGTTGTTTCAACTTTGATACGCCGTCTCTGCAACTTTACTGATGCTTTGATTTTTAGTTTTTGCCAGAGGCTCAAGTGGCTATAGGCCTTAATATTGGTCGATAACAAGCCACTCTCGGAATACCATGCGGCAATTTTCTTTAACAAGACCAGACCTCCGGCGGCAGCATTAGCATTTACCCAAGTCAGGGCATCTTCCACACTCTCATTTGCTACATTGAAGTATATCTCACAATCTTTGGAGAGATTTTCAAGTGCAAACTTGAGCGGCAGATAGCGCACCAAACTTGTGACAAAGGCAACCTTTTTGCCAGCCAGTTCCTTTTTCAAGAAATCAATTCTGGCCTTCATGTCCGGAATTTTATAACTCCGAATGTTGATGTTTTTTATTCCTAATCTGAGCGCTATCTCACGCATCTTCATAGAAGTATCACACTTTAACAACGGATTATACTGTCCCAGACAATAAAATACCGGCACCTTCATATTATGCTCTCGCATACGATAAAGCATAATTGAGGCCATGCCAACCGTGTCAAACATATCATCTTGCAAGACAACGGCATCAACATAGTTTGGTACTTCTTTTTCTACGTCCAACCAAAATGTTGATACCTCTCCGGCATTGGGGAGATTTTTCCAAAACTCCTCCAAATCATTCAAAATATCCTGTTTCATACTCCTTATTTTTTATGGTTAAATTCCCCAACTGAGTTTCTGTCCGTCATTTTTGAAATTGACGTTATCCACCATTATGATTCCGCTGTTATGCGCAATCGGAATACGGTCTTTTATTCCTTGCTCAAACGGCGTTTTGATGAATTGCCCAGCGGCGATATCAAAATAAGTATATGAAATCTCCGGACGCTTACGGCTGCGGCTGACAATCAATATCTCCCAACAGACTTTTTTCTCGCCTTCGGGAGAGCCAAAAATCCGCAGTACGGCTGTTACCATACTATAGGGATATTGTTTTTGCACCAGTTGCGTCATGGCGCGTTTTTCCAAATACCAGGCCGGCACTAATTGCAGACCTTTGCCAAAATTACGGATGACGCGATAATCATCCTTATCTTTGCAAAAGTCATACTTAATGCCTGAATAATCTTGAGGAATAGTGCCCTTATACATGGCATAAATCGCCGTGTTTTGAGCCTTGGTAAAGTCCCCAAAGACTTCTGATGGAATAGTCTGTATTCCTTCAAGGCCTGGGATTGCAACAATTGTCAATTCCTTCATGCCATCCGGACATGAGCAAATCCAGAGTTTGTATTTTTTCCCTTTAATGAAGTAATAAGGAAACAAATCAAAATTCTCTTTAGCTTCCAGCAACTTAAAATACACCGGTGTTTCTTTTCCGAACTTGTCCCGCACTGCGGCACGAATGTCCTGTTCTGTTAAATTTTTCATACTTTTTTGTTTTTAATAGTTTATAAATAATATAATTTTGCTCATAAAATAGTCTTTTGGGTAAATTTTGTCAAGTATTGTTTTATTTAAAAAAGAAAAGCACTCCTGCAAAACAGGAATGCTTTTTTAATTGCCTTTAGGCTAAGAGATTTTCCAAAACTTTTTGCGCCTTTGTAGGTTCTATGTTGCCTAGGACCAATATCTTGCCGTATTGTGAGATTTTCATCTCCGGACAGGCTTGTTTTAGTTTTACCATATAGACATTTTTTTGGTAGTCAGATATAAATACGACGCCTATGTTTTGCTCACTTGAGACAATTATCGGCGTGTTTTTTCCTACCTTTTTTAACTCTGGAATCAACCAATAAGCACCGCTTCTTTCAATGAAATCGAGCGTGTTATAGTGTTTTTCATCCGTTGTTTTTAATTCGACGTAATTGTCGTGCAGTTCATAGCTCCATGTGGGACGATGCTGTTTCCACTGTGCAAAAATTTCTTCCATACAATAATTATTTAAAAGTTATAATTCCGTTGTTTAACTCAAAGGCAAGCTCCTCTTTTGCCAAGGAGCCGTAATTTTTTTGCAAATCACACGCGTTTAAGAAAGTGCCGTTTTCAATCACAAACCACTGGACTGATACGGGCTTGAGCGATATTAACCGCCAAGCTAGCATCTTCTTTTGCCCAATATGAATTTGCTGTAACCGATGTTTGACATTTTTGGCATTACAAAAGTAATAGTCAACGACCTTAGAGACATTGAGCCACCACTCTGGTATAAACCTTGGTTTGCCATCGGAAGTGCTTATCAAACGATACATTTCCGTCTTACTTTGGAGTAAGCTGTTTCGATACGTCATCGGAACGCTTTGTCCGATTTTGACTCCTTTGAGGCAAAAACTTTCCTCTCTGGCGGCAAAAGCCTGCTCTTGTCCGGGACAAGCAAAGTAGATAATCCCTTGATAGAAATAGACCCAGGCATATAGCTCTTCACCTTTGGTAATTTGCTGACGGCCCAGTTGCATGGCTTGCAAACATTCCAACTTGTATAAAGCGACATCTGGCATACCAATGTCATTAAACAGGTGCAATAAGTCCTTTGCCTCTTTGGGTAAAATGGTGAGAAGTGTCTGACACGCCTCATCTTGAGTTAAATTTTTTAACTTCATAGCTTTATGTTTTTAATAATTTGAATAATAGGTAATTTGATGCTCTACTAATGCAACATTTTGTCAAAACTGTCAATATCTACAATGAAAAAAACTCCCGCCATTCCAGCGGGAGTTTTTCTTTTGGCTTAAGATACCTTTTTATTCGTCATCTTCCGATGTGGTTTCGGGCTCGCTGACTTCATCAAACGTATCTTCTTCCGTATCTTGAACGCTTTCGCCTAAGACTTCGCTGCCGGTTTCTTCTTCCAGCTCTTCATCGTCTCCGGCATCGGCATCAAGCCATGTTACGGATACAACTTTTTCGTTTTCGGCCGTGCGGAACAAAATCACACCTT
>CALXOP010000098.1 GCA_944390035.1 uncultured Alphaproteobacteria bacterium
GTGGTGGCGTTTCCTTGCGGATCCAAATCAACTACCAGTACTTTCTTTCCGGCGGCAGCCATAGCTGTTGCAACATTTACCGTCGTGGTCGTTTTACCAACTCCGCCTTTACGGTTGGCAATGGCAATAATTCTTGGCATTATTTAACTCCTTTAAGTTTTGCTAATTTGGTTATGACTAAAATGACACCCTCTGATGAAGTTTCACTTGGATGAATTTGACACTCAAATTGCCAATGCTTTTTAGCTTCATCTATTTCTTCTTGATGTTTTTTGCCTTTGGGAAAAATGCATACCGTTTCTTTTTTGCAGAACGGATAAGCATAGCCCAACAAATCACTCAAAGATGTCATGGCACGCGAGGTGACGACATCAACTTTATTTTTGGGAAGCGATTCGATTCTTTGATTGAAAATTTCGACATTTACGGAACAAATTTCAGACACATGTTTTAAATACAGTGTTTTCTTTCCAATACTTTCAATCAAGCTCACTTTTAAATACGGTGTTTTTTCTGCAGCCATAATTGCTAACACCATTCCGGGAAAACCGGCTCCAGACCCAAAATCATAAAGGCTTTGCGCTGATTGAGGAATATATTTAACAAGCTGCATCGAGTCGATAAAGTGACGATTCCACGCATCCTCTAATGAGGATTTACTCACCAGGTTAAACTTATTTTGCCACTCTTGCAGAGAGGCTTCATAAGCTCTTAACTTGAGTAATGTTTCACGTGAAACATCGTATTTTTGCATTTCGTTTTCCATACAAAAATTTATATATTTTTTATAAAAAATTTAAAAGATTTTTATATGAGTTATAAACACATTATTTGTGTAATTTTAAAATTATTTTAAATTCAATCAGATAACTCTCCATATTGAATCTACACCTTAATATTTTGTGATTTTTAAATACAGTGTTTTGTTATAAAGACCAGCGTTTGGTGGCGTTTAGTTGCACTAATAAATCTTCCGCCTCGTCAAAATATTGCCCAAACTGTGAAACAGAATGTGCATCATCGCTTATCAGCAACGGAATATCATTTTTTACCAAATCTTCCATAATCCAGCGGGCAGGGTAAAATGACCCAATCGAATTTTTGCCTTTGGTGTTAATTTCGGTCGGCATATTATGTTCTTTTAGTGCAGCGACGATTCCTTTAATTTCATCAACAAAATCATATTCACCGATAACACCGCTCCAGCGGGCGAAATCAATATGGGCTAAAAAGGTAAATTCACCACTCTCAACAGCTTCTCGAATATTATTAAAATGATTGTGAAAAAGCTCTTTATTTTTTGCTTCAGACAATCCATATCTCTGAAAATGATAAATCTCATAAACCTCTGTTCCGTCTTTATTGGTTACCTGGTGGTTACCGTTTATGAGATAATCAACATCAATCTTTTGCTTAAACTCTCTAAATTCATCCAGCCAACCAGAAAGAGGAAAATAATCAACCTCAAAACCGGCATAAACTTTGATTTCGGGATTTTCTTCACCAACTTGTCTTATGGCGGCAATATGCTTTTTGACCGGCTCAACCGCGTCCTTAAAAGATGAAAAATAGGTATATCCCTTACTCAAGGATGGATGAACCGTCAAATGGTCGCTAATGCCAATGGCTTTCCAACCCAGATTTTTGGCTTGAGCAACCATTTCCGAAATGCTGTTTTTACCATCAGAAAGTGTTGTATGCGTGTGAAGAGAAAAATTTTGTATCATTTTCTTATTTCCAACAATTCATAAATATCACAATTACATTTCTGGTTAAAATAGGTTAATCGGCTTTTGATGATGTTGGCAAAATGCGACATCTGGTCTTGTTTTATGGGATAGCGATTGGCAAGAGAGGCAAAACGATATTCTATGGTGCAATCTGTTCCCATATCGTTTAATACGTCCGTGAGCTGCATCAAATAGTCATAATCATTATACTCTATTTGAGATAAAAACTTTTGGCAGGCGATAACATCATCATTTATGATAGGATAATTTTTTATATCAAATTCTTTTTCATAAAAATTATGTGTGATACAAATTCGGGCTACGTCATCCCAACCTTTTGAGCTCATTAATTGATAACCTACCCAGCCATGATGACGGTTTTCGGCTTTTTCATCCTTAATGCGCCCGCAATCATGCAATAATCCCATTACAAAGCAAAGGTCCGGGTTCATATCTGTGGTATGCTGAGCTATTTTGCGAGCGTTTTGTGCAACTTTGTTACAGTGTTCTCTGTATGTCTTTTCCCACTGAGGTAAAAAAGGGCAGGGGCTTGAATTACGTTCTTTGATGACGTGTTCAAAAAAATCTTCTGCCGTTTTTGCGTCAGGATAAGACATTTAATTAACTCCGAGAAGTTTATAAATATCGCAACCGCATTTGGCATCAAAATAACTTTTTAGCTTGAGTGCTTCGCGGTATTTTTTCTTTAGCAGGCTGGTCGGAATTTTATAGGTGTTTTGCAGATATTTCATCCGCTCTTTGAGATTATAATTTACACCGATTGATAATCTATCACATAGTTGAATAAGACGGTCATAGTCATCAAAAGGAACTTCTTGTAGTAACTTGCGACATTTTCTCATCTCTAAGGGATTGTATGACGCATATTCTTTTATATTGAGTTCTTGCTCATAAAAAGTATGCGTCAAGCAGATACGGGCAAGCTCATCAAAACCTAACTTGTTTAGCGCCTTATATCCTTCTAGACCATGAAATTTATCTGAGCGTTCATAGTCATAGGTAAGTTTGCCGTAGTCATGAAATAATCCCATAATATAGGCTTTTTGACCATCAATTTCGGGCAGGCGGGAGGCTATCATTTCGGCACAAACAGCCACCATCGCAGAGTGGATTCTGAAGTTTTTGGCAATACCAAACTCAAAGCGTGAAGATTGCGCGCAGCGTTGTTTTAGAGTATCTTCAAAAAGTTTCAGAGCTTCTTGCATGGTTGGCATTGTCATGGCTCACCTCTTTACATAGCCCAAAATTGCAGTGATGGCGGCAGGTGTTACTCCCGGAATTCGCGATGCTTCACCTATGGTTGAGGGGCGAACTCGTGATAGTTTTTGCACCATTTCTCGGGATAAGCCGCCAATTTTTGAATAATCAATATCTTCTCTGATTTTGAGTTTTTCGTCCTTTTGGAAGACTTCAATATCAGCTTGTTGTCTTTTTAGGTATCCTGAATATTTGGCTTCAATCTCAATTTCTTCATAAACGTCATTGGGAATATTTTGCAACTGCGGCCAGAGAAGATTGATTGTTTCACGTGAAACACCGTCATAAGACATTACATTGAACGCCGTTCTCTTGGTGCCGTCACGTTTGGTTTTTATGCCATATTCATCCAGCTTGTTCGGGTTGATTGTTAAACTCTCACAAAGTTCACGATATTTATTAATTGCGTCGGATTTGGCTTTAAATACAGTGTATCTTTCTTCACCGACACAGCCAACATTATGACCTATCTCGGTTAAGCGCAAGTCAGCATTGTCTGCTCGCAACAACAACCGGTACTCCGAACGAGAGGTAAACATACGATAAGGTTCATCAACACCTTGGGTGATTAAATCATCTACCATAACACCGATATAGGCTTGGCTACGATCAATGGCGAATTTGCGACCTTTACCCTCGGCATAAAGTGCGGCATTTACACCGGCAAGAAGTCCTTGTGCTGCAGCTTCCTCATAACCGGTCGTACCATTAATTTGTCCGGCTAAAAACAAGCCTGATACTTTTTTGGTTTCAAGCGTGTTGGTTAGTTCTTGCGGGTCAACATAGTCATATTCAATAGCATAAGCATAACGCAAGATTTCAACATCTTCCAAACCCTCAATGGTATGAATAAACTGTTCTTGAACATCGGCCGGCAAAGAAGTCGAAATTCCGTTTGGATAAACAACGTCCGTGTTCAAACCTTCCGGCTCCAAAAAGATTTGGTGGCTGGTGCGGTCGGCAAATTTGACAAGTTTATCTTCAATACTCGGGCAATATCTTGGGCCAACCCCTTTGATTAATCCAGAGAACAAAGCACATTTTGAGAAGTTATCACGGATGATTTTGTGCGTTTTCTCATTTGTATGGGTTATATAACACTGTATTTGCGGATTGGTTATTTCTTTGGTTAGATAAGAAAAAGGTTGCGGCGGATAGTCACCATCTTGGGTTCCTAATTTTTCCCAATGGATGGTTTTTCCGTTCAAACGGGCAGGGGTTCCGGTTTTGAGACGGCCGACTTTTAGTCCTTTTTGCTTTAAATACGGTGTTATACCTGTGCAGCTTACATCGCCAATTCGGCCACCAATAGAGGTTTCGTGTCCAACAAACATTACACCGTTTAAAAACGTACCCGAAGTCAGAACGACTGCTTGGGCTGAGATTTCGCTTCCGTCAGCTAAGATGACGCCGGTGACTTTATCACCGTCAAAAAGCAAACCTTCAACAGCGGCTTCCATAATAGTCAGATTGCTTTGCGCTTGCAGAGCTTCCAGCATATATTTTTTATATAATTCTCTATCGGCTTGCGCACGCGGACCTCTAACAGCCGGTCCTTTAGATTGGTTTAGCATACGGAATTGAATTCCGCCTTTATCAATTACTCTGGCCATTAAACCATCTAACGCATCAATCTCTCTGACCAAGTGACCTTTACCAAGTCCGCCGATTGCCGGATTGCATGACATGGCGCCAATGGTGTCAATTTTGTGGGTGATGAGCAAAGTGTTTGCTCCGGTTCTGGCTGCTGCGGCGCAGGCTTCACATCCGGCATGTCCGCCGCCAACGACAATTACATCATAGTTTTTATTATTGTTCTTCATTTATTCGTCCTTTTCTGCCTGTATGACAGATTTTATTTGCGGCTATTTTAACACAAAAAATATTATCAAGCCGTTAACTACCCTCTCATTTAAAAGCAAAAAACCGCTCGAAAGAGCGGTTTTAGGATAACGATTGGGGTTAGAAAACGTGATTTTCAACACAATATTGCCAATAAGCATAAACTTTTTCTCGCACCAATACATCCGGGCAAAGGACAACAACCGAAAAAATATAGCGCCAGCAAAGATAGCGATCGTAAGCACAAAAATCTTTGTGCTTCATCAGATATGTTGCTCTGACCTCCAGCCAATATCTGAGATTTGAAATTTCTTCTTTATACATTATTGGGTATAAAGAAAAAGCAAAGCCTGTTTCTTTACTTCGTTGGTAAAGTTTCAGAAATGCTTCCTTGATTTTTTGAGTAGGCTCATCTTCATTTTTCAAAAGTTCTTCTTCGGAAAGAACACTAATTCGATTGGTGATGAGTTTTTCCAATCCGTCTGAATAATTTTCCATACAAACAAATTTTTTAAGTTAAACAATAATAAAATATGTGCTTTGGTTAGAGCACATATTTTATTTAAAATCAAGTATTTCTTAGCCTTAAATTACTTGCCGATACAAAATGAACCAAAGATTTTATCCAAAATATCATCCACTTCGATACGGCCGGTGATTTTGCCTAATCCACGGGCGGCCATACGGATGTCTTCGGCGGCCAGCTCAATATCTTTATGCAGATTAAAAGCCTGCAGAGCCTCTAATGTTTCATTTAGTGCTTCTCTGTAACGAGCACGCGTTATCAGCAAATTAGAATTTGATGTAAAGCGGCTTTCAATTTGAGTGGTGATTGCGTTTAAGAGTTTTTCCAAACCTTCTTTGGGTTTGGCGGCAATTACTATACAGCCACTGTTTTCCAGTTCTTGTCTTTTATCTTCGGAAATGCAATCGGCCTTATTGGCAACAAAAAGCATTTTATCAGAAATTGTTTTTCTAAGATTATCAAAGATGTGAACACTGTCTTGTGAGGCATCAAACAAACATAATACCAAGTCAGCTTCTTTGATTTTATCATAAGCAATTTCTATTCCGCGTTTTTCAATCGCATCTTCAACTTCTCTTAAACCGGCCGTGTCGGTAAACATTACCGGGTAGCCTTTTAGGTCTAAGTGAACATCAACCGCATCACGCGTGGTTCCGGCAATGTTTGAAACTATCGCCGCTTCACGATTGACAATCGCATTTAGTAAGCTCGACTTTCCGGCATTAGGCGGGCCAACGATTACAACCCTAAAGCCTTCTCTTAAGCGTTCTCCAATATTATCTCCTTTTAGGTGATCTGAGATTTTGTGCGCAAGTTTAAATACAGTGTCCTCAAGTTTAAATACAGTGTCTTGAGGAATATCTTCATCCGGAAAATCTATATAAGCCTCAAGATAAGCCATAACCTGCAAGAGCTCTTCTCTCCAGCCTTCATACAGATTTTTTAATCCACCTTCCATTTGGCGCATGGCATATCTTTGCTGCTCGGAGGTTTCGGCATCTATCAAGTCAGCCAACCCTTCAGCCTGAGTTAAATCCATTTTGCCGTTATAAAAAGCGCGTTTGGAATATTCACCCGGTTCGGCCAGACGATAACCTTCTATCTGGCTTAATGAGGCAAGGACTCCGGAAATTACGGCCTTGGAGCCGTGAATCTGTAATTCGACGATATCTTCCCCGGTAAAAGAATGAGGGGCCTTAAAATACAAAACAAGGCTTTTATCAAGTACTCTTTTGTCGGGCAAAGAATAAATATTGGTAAAATAGGCATAACGGGCTTTGATTGTCTCAACTTTTATATCCGTCATCAGCTCTATGGCCTTGAGAGCTTTGTCTCCGGAAATACGTATGACGGCAACACCGGATTTTCCGAACACGGTCGAGAGAGCATAAATTGTTTTGTTATCCATTTTTTTATCCTATTTGATTTTGATTAGGGCTGAATATAACACAAAAATCTTAAAAAAACAGCAAATTCTCATAAAAGGCGTTTTTTTGACTTTGGAGCGGTTTTTTACTTTTGTTTAAGTGTTTCATTATAACATAGATGAAATTCTTTTCTGTGGGCTTTACACGGACTCACTTTTTTTCTAATGAAAGTAGCAAATGAATAAATGTTCTAAAAAATTAATCATCTGGGATTTTGACGGCGTTATGGCCGATACCGAAAAATTATGGATTGAAAATCGC
>CALXOP010000099.1 GCA_944390035.1 uncultured Alphaproteobacteria bacterium
CCGAAGGTAAAGATTTGGTTGTTTCCGGAGGCGTTGCCGCCAATACTTTTTTAAGAGAAAGCCTCAAAAAATTAGCCGACAAACACCAACTGCAATTTTCGGCACCTCCAATCAAATATTGCACCGACAACGGTGTGATGATTGCTTGGGCCGGACTTGAAAGATTTCAAAAAGGCCTAACCGATTCGCTTGACTTCAAACCGCGCCCGCGTTGGCCGTTAGATGCCAATGCTCCCAAGGCAGCCGGTGCCGGAGGTGTTAAGGCATGATTCGTCCCTCTTCTGAAATTTTAGAGATTATGGAAATCTTCAACCAAAGAGATCCAAATCCCAAATGCGAACTCAATTACACCAATGCCTATACCTTATTGGTAGCGGTTGTGTTGTCTGCTCAAAGCACAGATAAAGGCGTCAACAAAGCCACCGAAGCATTGTTTAAGATAGCAGATACCCCGCAAAAAATGCTTTCTCTTGGGTTGGAAAAACTCAAAACTTACATCAAAACCATCGGATTATATAACAACAAAGCCAAAAACATTATTGCTTTGTCCGAAGAGCTTGTAAAAAATCATCAAGGAGTTGTTCCCGAAGATAGAAATATCTTAGAAACCCTCCCCGGTGTAGGGCGCAAAACCGCCAATGTCGTGCTCAATGTTTGGTTTAATCAACCCACCTTAGCGGTTGATACCCATGTTATGCGTATTTCGCACCGCCTTAATTTGAGTGACGGCAAAACCCCGCTTAAAGTAGAAGAAGATTTGCTCAAAGTTTTGCCGCAAAACTATGTAAAAAATGCCAATCATTGGTTAGTACTGTTTGGCCGCTATATCTGCAAAGCTCAAAAACCGGATTGCGCCAACTGTCCCATACAAAAATTCTGTCACTCTGATGATAAATTGATTTAAAAAGCAAAAACCCTGAAAATTACTTCAGGGTTTTACTTTTGAAAATAGTACAGACTTTTTGCCAATCAAATTGCTCATTTAGCTTGCCTATTTCTTCCAGATAATCAAACACCTCTTCGGGGTTAATATTCTTAACACCGTCAAAGACTTTATTAATATCTTTTCTTTTGGTACCGAAAAGCCTGCTTTGATAAATACTTAATATATTCGGCTCAAAGGCAGGAAGTTTGGAAACTTTTACTTTACCGTCAAAAATATTTTCCCAACTCTCACTTTCCAAAACCAAACACTCACCCGGCGCAACAAAATACGAAAACTTGAAAAAAAGATACGACAATGTATCAATCACCGGCAAATGAGTTACCAAATGCAAATGATTTAAGCCAAAACTTTGACATTGATTTTTCAAATCTTCCCACACAATTCGAAGAGTATTTTGCGAAGCACTTTCGGTAAGCTGATTCAGAACAGTAACTTGACTTTCATCCTCACCGGCACCGATTGCATTTAAACAAGCCGTAATGTTTGCCCTCGGCATTGGAGAAGAATAAATTTTATTTATACCGCCGGACAAACTTTTTAATTGTTTTCCGCGGTAAAAAGCCTCAACCATACTATAGTCGAGCAACGGCATCGAGCTTGTAAAATCATAAGCGCCATGCCTTCCGATTGTTAAAATTTTCTGTTTCATAATCTATAATTTAAATAATAAAAACATGAACTGCAACATATTTGAAAACCCATAAATTGTCAAGTTATTCGGCACTTGGTTCTTTGAACCATACGGCATCTTTAATATTTGCGGTCAAAAAATCATTATGTGCCTGAATTTCTTCTTCACTTAGGTCAAAATTTCTGGCTGGTCTGAATTCCTTTTTTTGTTGTGAACTGTCAGCAAATACCGTCGCATGAGAAACTTTTTTCTCTTCTTTCAACATGCTGGGCTCTTGCCCGCCCAAAAGCTCCAAATAAACCTTAGCCAACAAGTCGGCATCGAGCAAAGCGCCGTGTAATGTACGTTCACTGTTATCGATTCCGTAACGCCGACACAAAGCATCCAAATTAACCCTTGCCCCGGGGAACAAAGTTCGAGCAATTTCCAAAGTATCCACCACTCTGTCCCAAGTAAACAAAGGTTTGCCGAGTTCTTTTAATTGTCCGTTCAAAAAGCCGATATCGAAAGAAGCATTGTGCGCCACCAAAACGGCATCACCGACAAACTCCAACCACTCATCGGCCACCTTATCAAAGGTCGGAAAATCTTTCAAAAATTCATAATTTAAACCATGAACCTTAAAAGCCTCTTCCGGCACTTCTCTTTCCGGATTAATATATTGGTGATAAGTTACGCCTGTCGGAATATGATTAATTAATTCCACGGCACCGATTTCCACCAAACGGTCTCCTTCATCAACATTAAAACCGGTTGTTTCCGTATCAAATACAACTTCTCTAACCATATTAGTCCTCAATTTCACTTAACAAACAAATCAACTCGGCTTTGAGCACGTTCAAAGGCTTATTGGTATCAATCACCACATCGGCCAACACTTTTTTATGTTCATTATTAAGTTGCACATTATTAATTTTATCAAAATCCTCAGCCGAAATATTATCTCTTTTCATCACACGTTTTTTTTGCGTTTCATAATCCACATCGGCCACAATCACCAAGTCGCAATATTTTTCCCA
>CALXOP010000100.1 GCA_944390035.1 uncultured Alphaproteobacteria bacterium
CACCTCTGGCACGCATTTCTGAGAAAGCCTCGTGTCCCGGCGTATCAATAAAGGTAATTTTATCGCCTTTTGGTGTTTCAATTTGATAAGCACCGATATGTTGCGTAATACCGCCGGCTTCACGAGCAGCAACATTAGTTTCTCTTAAAGCATCGAGCAAAGAGGTTTTACCATGGTCAACGTGACCCATAACCGTCACAACCGGTGCTCTCGGCAACAACTGATCCGGTGTATCTTCAGGGCCCTTGAGAGCGTCTTCAACATCACTGTCGGCCACACGTTTGAATTTATGACCCAATTCTTCAACCACAATCTGTGCCGTATCGGCATCAATCGGTTGGTTAATGGTAGCCATAACCCCCAAAGACATCAATTTTTTAATGACATCGGCGCTTTTTTCCGCCATACGGTTTGCCAATTCCTGAACGGTAATAATTTCAGGAATAATCACTTCTTTAACAACTTTTTCTTGCGGCTGTACTGGTTGCGCCGGCTTGGGTTGTTTTTTCTTAAAACGACGGCGCGGTCCACCGAACCCATAATCATCATCATCGTCGTCATCAACCCCCATAATATTATGCAGATTAACTTTTCCGCTGCGGCGTTGGGGTTCAAAGCTGCGTTTCATAACTTTTTTGCGTTCTTGTTCAAACACTTCTTCACGTGTTTTTTCCGGCTCTGACGCGCGACGATACTTTTTGTTTGAGCTTACTTCTTCATCCTCGTCATCATCATAGTCATCGTCATAATCTTTAGACTTTTTCTCTTTTTGGCGAGCAGACTTATCTTCACGCTCTCCTCCCGCCATTGGCTGAGCTTTTACATCTTTTTTAACGCTCTTTTGAGCTTCTTGTTTGGCTTTTTCTTTAGCTTCAGCCTCTTTTTTGGCTTCTTCTTCAGCCATTTGTGCCTGACGAGCTTTTTCGGCCTCTTCGCGTTCTTTTTGGCGTTGTTTTTCTCTTTCCTCCTCTTCTTGACGGCGTTTGGCTTCATGTTCTTTAGCTTCGGCAATCAAGCGCAACTTCTGAGCCGTTGCCTCATCAATTTTAACACTGTTGTCTGGTTGAGTTTGCGCACCGGGCGTAACAATTCTTTTTTTCCGCACTTCAACCTGAACCACTTTTTTACCTTCGTGGCTATGCGCTTTATCGCCCAAATTTTTTAATGTAAGGGTTGATTTTCCTGATAATGTGAGTTTATTTTTTGCATTATCTTCTGTCATTATATCACAATCTCCGTAACTTTATATTTTATGAGTTCAAGAATTTATCAAGTTTATTCAAATCGTTATAGACCATTTTAGCCATATCGTTTTTCAAAAATGCCACATGCACCGTATTTACTCTGTCTAACGCCTTGTCTAACTCCTCAACTCCATACAACATAAAAACTTTCAAATTTTTCGCCAAAGACAACATTTTTTCGTGACCGTCTTCACCGGCATCTTTAGCTTCTAACAAAAAAGCGACCTTATCTTTTTTAAGAGCCTCAGCCACTTTTTCAAATCCGGTCAATAAATCACCGGCTTTTTTTGCCAAACAAACGGCTTCCAATCCCTTCTTGCGAAGTAAATTTTCCACCATCCCCGCCAAATCTTCGGGTAATTTTACATTTTTTTTGAGAGTTTTGGCAAATAAATTTTTCTCAATAGCAATTTTAAGCGAAGACATAGAACAAGCGACATAGATTCCCTTCCCCGGTAATTTTTTCTTAAAATCGGGAATAACCATATTATCGGGCGTTACGGTAAAGCGGAGCAAATCTGCGCCATCCATAACACTTCCGCTGACAATATCTCTGCGTTCTTTATCTTCCTTCATCAATTTCACGGTCTCAAACAAAGGGAGTCTCGGGAGGCAAAACCGCATAAGATTTTCCTCCCAAAGTTCCATAGTTTAACTATTCATACCAATGAGCACGAGCAGCCATAATAATCTTATTGGCTTCTACTTCGGAAAGCACGTTTTCACCGAGCATTTCCATCAACTCATCAGCGGCCAAATCAGCCAAGTCGTCAATAGTTTTAACACCTTTATCGGCCAGTGTCAAAATCATATCTTGATCCAAGCCTTCAATAGCTTTGAGTTTTTCATCAATACCCAAAGTTTGGCTTTTCTTGGCAAATTCTTCATTTCTCTTTTCAACATATGCTTTGGCTCTTGATTGCAGTTCGGTAGCGACATCTTCGTCAAAGCCTTCGATTTCCGCCAATTCTTTTAACGGAACCATTGCAATTTCATCCACGGTAGAGAAACCTTCGGCAATGAGTAAGTGAGCAATCATTTCATCAACATCCAAGGCTTCCATAAAGCGTTGTGAACGAACTTTGTTTTCATTAGCGCGGCGTTCTTGCTCTTGCTCTTCGGTCAAGACATCAATATCACATCCGAGCAATTGAGAAGCCAATTTAACATTTTGGCCTCTTCTGCCGATAGCAATTGAGAATTGGTCTTGTGGAACAACGGCTTCAATGCGGTTGTTTTCTTCATCCAAAACAACCTTTGTAACTTCAGCCGGAGCCAAAGCGCTGACAATATATTGAGCCTTATCATCAGAATAAGGAACGATATCAATTTTTTCGCCTTGCAGTTCGGTAACAACGGCTTGAACGCGAATACCGCGCAAACCAACGCAAGCACCGACGGCATCAATGGTCATATCATCGGCTTTAACGGCAATTTTGGCTTTTGAACCCGGATCGCGAGCCACACCCATAATTTTAACCACACCGTCATAAATTTCGGGAACTTCTTGCGTAAACAATTTTGCCATAAATTCGGGGCAAGTACGAGACAAGAAGATTTGCGGACCTTTATTTTCGCGACGAACATCTAACACATAAGCACGAACTCTGTCCCCGTTTTTGAATTTTTCCCGCGGAATAATTTCATCGCGACGCAAAATAGCTTCGGCTTTACCAATATCCAAAACCACATTACCGAATTCGATTCTCTTAACCGTACCGTTAACGATGGTGCCGATTTTTTCTTTATATTCTTCAAATTGTTTATTTCTTTCGGCATCACGAACTTTTTGCATAATAACCTGCTTAGCGGTTTGTGCGGCAATACGTCCAAAATCAATCGGCGGCAACTCGTCAATCAAAAATTCGCCGACTTTAATATCGGGATTATAAACTTGAGCATCCTCAAGCAAAATTTTGGTAGCATTTTGGCGATCATCTTCTTCACCTTCGGCAGGCAGAAGCTCATCAACCACTTCACGATAGCGAGCCAAACTGATGGCGCCGGTTTTTCTGTCAATTGATGCTCTGATGTCATGTTCAAAACCATATTTTGAACGAGCGGCCTTTTGAATGGCAATTTCCATTGCTTCAAAAACATCTTCTTTATCAATGTTTTTTTCGCGGGCAACGGTATCAGCCACCAAAATAATTTCCGGTCTTGGCATATTTTCAATATTTTGCATTTTTATCCTCTTTAGTTTGCAGTTAAAAACTTA
>CALXOP010000101.1 GCA_944390035.1 uncultured Alphaproteobacteria bacterium
CTGAAGTTTGGTTTGATTGACCATATTGTAACCTCTCGTAATGATATGTAGGATAAAAACATGAGTGATGAAAAAGATAACGGCGAAATGCTCCATTGTTCCTTTTGCGGAAAAAGCCAAGCAGAAGTAAAAAAATTGGTTGCCGGAAGAGGCGTGTATATTTGCGATGAATGTATTGAAGTTTGTATCAATATCGTTGCCGATGAGCTGGAAGAAGAACGCAAAGCCGAAGCCGGTATTCCGCATGAAAAATTGCCGACACCGTCCAAAATTAAAGAATTTTTGGACCAATATGTCATTGGTCAAGATGAGGCTAAAAAAGTGTTGTCAGTGGCGGTTTATAACCACTACAAACGCTTAAACAATGCTGAGAAAAATAACAAAGATGTCGAAATTGCCAAGTCAAATGTTATTCTTATCGGTTCGACCGGTAGCGGTAAAACTTTACTGGCTCAGACTTTGGCAAAAATTTTGGATGTGCCGTTTGCAATTTCGGATGCCACCACTTTGACTGAGGCCGGATATGTCGGTGAAGATGTTGAAAATATCATTTTGAAATTGGTGCAAGCCGCTAACTATGATATTGAAAAAGCTCAACGCGGTATCGTGTATATTGATGAAATTGATAAAATTACCCGCAAGACCGATGGTCCGTCAATTACGCGAGATGTATCGGGTGAGGGTGTGCAACAGGCTCTTTTGAAGATTATTGAAGGTACGGTTGCCAATGTTCCGCCGCAAGGTGGGCGTAAACATCCGCAACAAGAATTTTTGCATGTTGATACCACCAATATTTTGTTTATTTGCGGTGGGGCTTTTGCCGGGCTTGAAAAAATTGTGGCTCGCAGAGGTCACGAATCTTCTATTGGTTTTGGTGCAAAAGTTACCAGTCCGGAGGACAAAGGAATCGGTGAAATTTTGAAAGACGTTCAACCCGAAGATTTGCTCAAATATGG
This sequence comes from uncultured Alphaproteobacteria bacterium, assembly GCA_944390035.1. Lineage (GTDB taxonomy): Bacteria > Pseudomonadota > Alphaproteobacteria > RF32 > CAG-239 > Scatocola. The sequence continues at coordinate 957 of CALXOP010000101.1, forward strand.
TTTGATTCCGGAATTTATCGGACGCTTGCCGATTATTGCAACTTTGGATGATTTAAACGAAGAGGCTTTGGTTAAAGTTTTGACAGAGCCGAAAAATGCTCTTGTTAAGCAATATCAAGCTTTGTTTGATATGGAAGGTGTTAAACTTACCATTACCGATGAAGCTCTGCGCGCCATTGCCAAAAAAGCAATTGAACGCAAAACCGGTGCCCGTGGTTTGCGCGCCATTATGGAAGAAAATCTTTTGCAGATTATGTATGATATTCCGGATAAAAAAGATGTCGGTGAAATCATTATCAATGCCGATGTGATTAACGAAGGAAAAGCTCCGGAGTATGTGAAAAAAGAAGTAAGCGAAAGTAAATCGGCTTAAAACAGAAAAATCCCCTTTGAGAAAATCAAAGGGGATTTTTTTGACTTATTTTCCGGATGAGCCAAAACCGTTTGCTCCACGGCTGGTGCTGAGTTTTTCAAATTCTTCGGCACTGATTTCTTTAAACTCGGCCTTATAGGGAAAAGGAAATTCACCTTGAGCAATTTTATCGCCCGGAGAGATGGTATAAATTTCTCCGCCTTGGGGATTGGTGTTTAAGAGTATTACCATAATTTCACCGCGGTAGTCGGTATCTATAATGCCGCCTATCGGAATAATTCCGTGATTGGCCGCTAAGCCGCTGCGACCGTTGATGCGACACCAAAAGGGAGATGGCGGGGCTATTTTGATGCCGGTCGGGCATTTAAATCTTTCGCCCGGGCGAAGTTGTACGGGCTGAGAAATAGCTGCGCAAATGTCAAAACAAGCCGCATCCGGTGTGGAATAGTGCAAGTTAGCCGCATTGTCAACGTAGTGTTCAAGTTTGGTATATAATACCGGAATATATTGTATTTGCATTTTTAGTCTTTCTTTTTAATTGGTTTACCAGATTGTAGAGAAATGAAACAAAAAATCTATCTTTAATTTTTTGCGGGGGATAATCTTTTATCGCGGTATTCGGTGATTATATTATTTGCGGACAGATTATTTTACAGGAGAAACGGATGAAAAACATAAAATTGAATAATGACTATGAAATGCCGATGATGGGACTCGGAACATGGAAGTCTAATCCGGGAGAAGTGTATCAAGCCGTACGTTGGGCAATTAAACTTGGGTATCGGCATATTGATTGTGCGCATATTTACGGTAATGAAAAAGAAATCGGGCAGGCGCTTCATGATGCCATGAGTGAAGGCGATATTCAAAGAAGTGAGTTGTTTGTCACATCCAAACTTTGGAATGACTCGCATAATCCGGCGGATGTTTTGCCGGCTCTGAAACAAAGTTTAAGCGATTTACAGCTTGAGTATTTGGACTTGTATTTAATTCATTGGCCGGTGGCTCAGAAAAAGGGAACCGTAATGCCTCATAGCGATAAAGATATGGAACCCCTCAAAGATGTGCCGATTGATTTTACTTGGGCAGAAATGGAAAAAGCGGCGAAATTCGGCTTGGTGCGTTCGCTCGGTGTGTCTAATTTCGGACCGAAAAGTTTATCTCATTTGATACAACAAGCAGAGATTATTCCTGCGGTTAATCAAGTCGAATGTCATCCTTTTTTGCAACAAGATGCTTTACTTGAATTTTGTCGGCAAAATATGATTGCTATGACGGCTTATTCACCTTTGGGATCACAACATGGTGCCGATGAGCCTGATTTGCTCTCTCATCCGCAAATTGTGGAAATAAGTCAGAGATTACATATTACTCCGGCGCAAGTGGTTTTGGCTTGGCAACTGGCGCGTGGGGTGGTAGTTATTCCAAAATCGGTCAGAGAAGAACGCTTAAAAGAAAATTTGGCGGCAACCGTGGTAGAGTTAGATGATGCCGATATTGCCAAAATTAATTCTTTGGATAAAGGGTATCGTTATATTACAGGGCAAAGTTTTGCCTTTGGAGACTATACGCCGCAAGAAATTTTTGCTTAAGCTCAAAGGAGAGTTTACATTTAGCCCGCAAGGATTTTTTAGTCTTTGCGGGTTACTAATTTCTGGGTCAGAAAGTTTTGCAGAGCTGTGTTATCTTGCCACTTGATTGTGATTTCAAGAACATGAAAATGCGCTTGCAAGTGGTGTGGAATTTTTACAAAATCTTTGGACGTGGTTATCAAGGCACAGCCTTTGTCTTTAGCTTTTTGAATTAAGTTTTCCAGTTCTTGAGCGGTATAAAAATGATGATCGGGAAAATCAATCGTTTCAACCGTATCCAAGCCTAATTCTTTAAGAGATTGATAGAATTTTTCAGGGCGGCCAATTCCTGCAAAGGCAATGACTTTTGTGGTGGGGAGGTTGGGTGTTTGCGGGATGATTTTTCCCTTAAAAGTCGGCAAAGAAATTTGTGCGGTTAAGTTCTTTTTATCTTCTCCGATGATTATCATGGCCTGTGCGCGCTTGAGACCTTGGGCTAAATCTTCGCGCAAAGGGCCGGCCGGCACACAATAGCCGTTGCCATAGCCGACCATGCCGTCAAACACCAAAAAGGATAGATTTTTATGGAGCGTTGGGTTTTGAAAACCATCATCCATAATGATGATATCAGCCCCATGCGAAATGGCTGTTTGAGCTCCTTGAAAACGGTCGGGATTGACTACAACCGGTGCAACTTGAGCCAAAAGCAAGGGCTCATCTCCTACTTGTTCGGGAGAGTGGTGCTTGAGGTCAACTAAGACATTTTTGAGCTTGCCGCCATAGCCGCGAGAGACAAAAAACGGGTGATAGCCCATAGTTTGCAACATGGAGGCTATTGCTATTGCCGTCGGCGTTTTACCACTTCCGCCGGCGGTTAAATTGCCAATGCAAATTACCGGAACGGAAACACTTTGCGGGGTATGAAATTTGAGGTTTAATCTGGTGGCAAGCGCATAAAGTTTACCTAAAGGAAACAGAAGGTGTGCGATGAGGCCTTGGGTTTGCCAAAATGAGGGCGTTTTCATTGTTCCAGATATCCTTTAATGCGGTTGACGATACCATCCAGAACTTTGGCCTCGCTCACGGTCCAATCATAGGCTTGTTGGGCTTGTTGGGACAGGTAATTTTTGTCGGTCAGCAGTTTGGTAACTTCGAGGTGTAGTTCGTTGGCGTCTTTTACTTGAATAACGGCTTGTGCCTGCAAGGCATGCGCCATTGCTTCTTTGAAATTGTGCATGTGTGGCCCAACTAAAACGGCATCATGCATGCGTGCCGGTTCCATAAAGTTTTGCCCGCCATGGGGAATAAGAGAACCCCCGATAAAAACAATCGGGCAGAGGTCATACCATAAGCCGATTTCACCTATGGTGTCGGCAATGTAAACTTCTGTTTTTGGGGTGATGGCTTCTCCTGAAGAACGCAGCGCGGCGGTGAGGTGACATTCATCTTGCAAGCGGGCTTTGATTGCTTCTCCTCTCTTGGGGTGACGCGGTGCAATAATCGTCAACAAATTGGGGACTTCTTTTTCCAATTCTTTTAAGAAACAGCCGATTTGATATTCCTCATCTTCATGGGTGGAGCTGACGGCCCATACCGGACGTGAACCGATTTGGGCGGTAACGGCTTGCTTCTTGGTTTCATCAATCGGAAGCGGAAGACCGGCAAATTTGAGATTGCCGAGGCAAAGGGACTCTTTGGCGCCAAGTTCTTTTAGGCGTTGCGCATCAAGTTCGGATTGGCCGAGGCACAGAGTAAAGCAGCTTAATAATTCTTTGCTGATAAAAGAAAATTTTTTCCAGGTTTTGTATGAGTGGTCGGAAATACGCCCGTTGACTAAGACCAACGGAATTTGGTGCTTTTTGATGGCGGATAACATGGCCGGCCAGAGTTCGGATTCAAACCACAAAACTAAATTTGGTTGCCAGTGTTTGATAAAATTTTGGGCAAATTTAGGCGTGTCTATCGGAAAATATTGGTGAAAAGCGCGCGGTGGTAATCTCTTGGCCATAACTTCGGCAGAGGTAACGGTGCCGGTGGTGACCATGATGTTGATGTCCGGTGCTAAGTCCAATAGTTTGTGAATTAAGGGCAACATGGATACAGACTCGCCGACAGAGGCTCCGTGCAACCAAATCAGGCGTCCTTGAGGGCGCGGTTGCGTGGCTATGCCCAAACGTTCATTAAAACGGGGCAAATCTTCTTTGCCGTTTTTTTTGCGCTTGTTGATTATCAGAGGCTTGATGGCTAAAGGATATAAAACCGTGATAAGGGCATTGTAAAAATTAGTGAACATTTGGGGTCGTCTCCGTATCTTGTGAGATATAACGCTTTTTGGCCTTCTTGCCTTGCGGAACGGGAGGAAGTCCTAAGGATTTATCGGCTTCCCAGGTGAGGCGGTTGAGTTGGGCTTCAATATTGTGGCGAATCTTTTCAATCTCGTCTTCTTGAGCCCCTTTGGGAATATAAAAGGCTTCGGTTGTGGCAAAAATGCCTTTTGAAAACAAAGGCGGCAGGAGCATGGAATCCCAGCTCTTTTGCAGAATTTTTGAGCCTTTGACACTATAAGTAGCGCCAATAATCGGTTTGCCGGTTTTTTGAGCAAAATAAAGGGCCGATTTGCTTAAGGTCATGCTCGGGCCTTTGGGGCCGTCGGGAATAATGGCAATGGCTTCGCCTTTTTTGAGCGAACGCATCAAGTCAATCGCGGCGGATTTGGAATTTTCGGTCGAGGAACCACCGATGGTTTTCATGCCGAATTTTTCTAACAAGCCGGCAATCATCCGTCCGTCGTGATGCAGAGATACCAGGGCGTTCATTGGGTGCTTCTTGTCCCAAAAATAGGGAAGCATCATGGCGCGTCCGTGCCAACCGATAAAAATAAAGCTGCCTTCTTTTTCCCAGGTGGCGTTCATCTGTGTGAGGCCTTTAATTTGCCATTTGGTGGTTTTGCCGACCAAACACGCATAGTGATAAAAAACGGTGCTGATGATGTTGAGGACTATGGGAGATTGCAGCCAAGATTTCAGAAATTTTTTTAATCTTTTTCTTAGGGGCATCGGCTTATCTTTGTTCTTTTTTGACAATATCGGTTACGGAAATACCAATCGTTTCATTTTCGGTAATGACGACTTCACCGTGGCCGATTAAAATATTATTGGCATAAATATCAACATAGTCGTTGACATTGCGGTCAAGCTCCACAACGGCGCCGCGACCAAGTTTTAGTAATTGTTGCACGCGAAGCGTGGCCTCGCCCAAGGTCACGGATATTTCTACGCTGATTTTATCTCCCGACAAGTTATAGTGATTTAACGCGGGCATCTGTTTTCTCCAACTCTTTCTTAGTTTTTCTTATATCATATATAATTTTTTTTATTTTAAAACAACAATGATGACTTTATTCATAAGTTTTGTGCATAAAATACTCTATTTGTTTAAACTCTGAAAGTCTTTGTGGATTAACGCTTTTAATCGTTGCCGATGACGGCGAAATGTGCCAAATCTGTTATATGTTTTGAAGGCATATTGTCGAATGCAAAATGCTTTCCTATATTATTTAGGTATATAACACTAATAGAGGTTTATGATAAAATGGCTGTGAAAAAAAGCACTTATCCCGTGTTGCCTTTGCGCGATATTGTGGTTTATCCGAAAATGATTGTGCCTTTGTTTGTCGGGCGCGAAAAATCTATCAATGCTTTGCAAGAGGTGGTGGATAAAGACCAAAATATCGTGCTGATTACGCAAAAGGCAGCCGCAACCGAAGATCCGACCGAAGATGATGTTTACCACGTCGGAACATTAGGCACGGTTTTACAAATGTTAAAACTGCCTGACGGAACGGTAAAAGTTTTGATTGAGGGTATGGAACGCGTTAAAATTTCCAAGTTTTTGGATAATCCGCTGTTTATGGAAGTTCAGGCCGAAATTTTGCCCGATAAAGATGAAAACGATATGGAATTGGAAGCGCTGGTTCGTGCCGTATTGTCGCAGTTTGAAGACTATGTCAAACTCTCTAAAAAAATTCCGCCCGAAGTTTTGGTCTCGGTCAACCAAATTGAGGATAACGGTAAATTGGCCGATACGATAGCCTCACATTTGGCTTTGAAAATTGCCGATAAACAAGCGCTGTTGGAAGGGCGGACACTTAAAGAAAGATTTGAAAAAATCTTGGAATTTATGAACGCGGAAGTCACCTTGCTTGAGGTGGAAAACAAGATTAAAACCCGCGTCAAAAAACAAATGGAAAAAAGCCAGAAAGAGTATTATCTGAACGAACAGATGAAGGCTATTCAAAAAGAGCTCGGTGATAATGACGAAGAAACCGAAATCGATGAATATATGAAAAAAATCGAAAAGACCAAGCTCTCAAAAGAAGCCAAAGACAAAGCCATTGCCGAAGTTAAAAAACTGAAAAATATGAGTGCCATGTCCTCAGAGGCAACGGTTATTCGCAATTATTTGGATTGGCTCTTGGATATTCCTTGGAAAAAACGCTCCAAAATCAATAAAGATATTTCCAAAGCCATGGAGATTTTGGAAAAAGACCATTATGGCTTGGATAAGGTTAAAGAGCGTATTGTTGAATATTTGGCTGTGCAAGCCAGAGCCGATAAAATCAAAGGCCCGATTTTGTGCTTGGTCGGCCCTCCGGGTGTGGGTAAAACTTCTCTCGGACGCTCTATCGCCAAAGCAACCGGACGAAACTTCGTTCGTGCCTCTTTGGGGGGTATGCGTGATGAGGCCGAAATCAGAGGTCATAGGCGTACTTATATCGGTTCAATGCCCGGCAAAATTATTAAAGGGATGAAAAAGGCCGGTACCTCTAATCCGTTGTTCTTGCTTGATGAAATTGATAAGCTCGGCAATGATTGGAGAGGCGATCCCAGTTCTGCTCTCTTAGAGGTGTTGGACCCTGAGCAAAACGCTGCCTTTAACGACCATTATCTGGAAGTGGATTATGATTTGTCGGATGTGATGTTTGTTACAACCGCAAACTCTCTGGATATGCCGCGTCCGCTGTTGGACCGTATGGAGATTATTCGTTTGTCGGGTTATACCGAAGACGAAAAAATCGAAATCGCCAAACGCCACCTTATTCCGAAGACGTTTGAGGAAAATGCCGTTAAAGAATCGGAGCTTAAAATTAGTGAAAGTGCCATCCGCGATATTATCCGTTATTATACGCGGGAGGCCGGTGTGCGTAATTTGGAACGCGAAATCGCCACTATTGCCCGTAAGGCCGTAAAAGAAATTTTGCTCTCAAAAGGCAAGGCTAAACAAATTGAAGTAACCGACAAAAACTTGGATAAGTATTTGGGGGTTAAACGCTTTAGTTTTGGTGAGGCTGAAGAAAAAGACCATATCGGTGTTACAACCGGTTTGGCTTGGACCGAAGTGGGCGGTGATATTCTCTTTATTGAGGCGGTGGATATGCCCGGCAAAGGCAAAATTACCCAAACCGGTAAACTCGGTGATGTGATGAAGGAATCTATTGAGACGGCTTATTCCGTTGTTCGTTCGCACTCCAAAGATTTAGGAATCGACCCCGAAATCTTTGAAAAAACCGATATTCACGTCCATGTTCCCGAAGGGGCAACGCCTAAAGACGGACCGTCAGCCGGTATTGCAATGTATACGACTCTGGTGTCCGTTTTGACCAAAACTCCTGTTCGCAAAGATGTTGCCATGACCGGCGAAATTACGTTGCAGGGCAGGGTATTGCCTATCGGCGGATTAAAAGAAAAATTGTTGTCGGCTTTGCGCGGCGGTATCAAAACCGTGATTATTCCGAAAGAAAATGAAAAAGACTTGGCCGAAATTCCTGATAATGTCAAAAAAGGGATGAAGATTATTCCGGTATCAGAGGTTTCCGAAGTCTTGAAAATTGCTCTGGCGGATAAAATCAAGAAACCCGGCAAAACCACCAAAAAGAAATAACACTCGTTATTTTTTAACTCAAAAAAAGCTCCGAATTTGCGTTCGGGGCTTTTTTTCGGACTCGGAATCTGAGCTTGGCGAATCTCTTAGAATCCAGGCTCATTGGCGGTTTGGTTGTGTATAAGCGCAAAAAAAATCACTCATTTTCTGCCTAAAAGCAAAAAAAACTTGGGATAAAGTGCTTTTTTTGAGGGTAAAGCCTTGTTTTCGTTTGACTTCAGTGTTTTTTGGGGCTTAAATTTTTTTGTAAGCAGCGATTGCGCTGTGAACATTGGTTTATAACTTATAATTAGAGGGAGTCCTCACCGTGAATAAAAATGAACTTATTTCTAGCATTGCTAGCGAAACCGGCTTAACAAAAACTGATGCTGCTAAGGCTGTTGACGCTTTTGTTGCCTCTATTTCTTCTGCTTTGAAATCTGGCGACGAAGTTCGTCTGGTTGGTTTTGGTACTTTCGCAGTATCTAAACGTTCTGCTACCACCGGCCGCAATCCTCGCACCGGCGCTACCATCAAAATTCCGGCTCGCAATCAACCGAAATTCAAAGCTGGTAAAGTATTGGTTGACTCTGTTAACTAATTATAAGAAAGGATCGGGCGACCGGTCCTTTTA
>CALXOP010000102.1 GCA_944390035.1 uncultured Alphaproteobacteria bacterium
ACTTATCTATTCAAGGTGAAAATAACACAATCATTATAAAAAAATTAAATAATACTGGTAGTGGGTATATTTCGATTTTCATTGCAGGAAACAACTGCAAAATAACTCTGCAAGAGGGAATTTTAGTGTCTACAGGTCTAACAATCATAATGGGACAAATTCACCCTAATTTTGGCCCTATTAACAAATCTAGCTTAAATATTGGACAAGACACTTATTTAGGGAAATGTAATATTTCCACATACAATTCCAATACACAGATAGAAATTGGTAAAAATTGTATGTTTTCTTATGATATTGATTTATTTCATTCCGATGGACACCCTATTTACAATTTAGAAAAAAATAAAATTATCAACAAAGTCAACTCTATGAAGATTGGAAATCATGTCTGGATTGGGGCTAAAGCTATCATTTTAAAAAACACTATTATTCCTGACAATTGCATCATCGGTATGGCGAGTGTTGTATCTCCTACAACTTTCAAAGGTGAAGAAGGAAACTGCATTGCTGCAGGTAATCCTGCAAAAATAAGAAAAAGGCAAATTACTTGGGATGCTGATGGCTCACAAGGCTACATTCAAAATGAGTTACCATAATTTAAAAAAGAAGATTTCCTTTCATTTATTACCTAAAAACACCTCTTGCTATTATCTTACATTTTGTGAAAGCAATTTATAAATACCGGTTTTTTCAGGCTCACTTTCCGGACTGTTAAACCTATTTTGAGCAAGAAATTAACAACATTGGACATATAATTAAAGTATGTCAATGGACCACATGCCATTTACGACAGATAAAGGAAAGAGCAACGCGTTTTCAGGGCATAAATAGACGTGTCATCAATTTGTGCGGTCAAGCGTGCTACGCTTGGCGATTAAACGCACCGCATTTACGACAGATAAAGGAGAGAGCAACGCGATTTCAGAGCACGAACAGCCACGTCATCAATTTGTGCGGTCAAGCGTGCTACGCTTGGCGATTAAACGCGCCGCGTCTATAAAAAACTCAAGTCTCAATGATTGAGCAAAGATAAAGACAGCATCGCGGTGTCTAGGCACGAACAGCAAAACAGCTAAGTCTTGCGATTAAACGCGCTGCGTTTACCGCACCATAAAAAAAGCCTCCGCTGATGGAGGCTTGGCGTGTCGCCGCATCGGTTACACCGATTTGCGCCAGTCGTTCGGTTGTTAACACGTGCTTGCACCGCTATCGCAGCTGAGCACGTTAACCAACCTTTACCGCGCCATAAAAAAAGCCTCCGCTGATGGAGGCTTTTTTTATGGCGCGCCCTAGACGATTCGAACGTCTGACCCACAGCTTAGAAGGCTGTTGCTCTATCCAGCTGAGCTAAGGGCGCATCTGAAAATCTGAAAGAAGAACCTAGGTGGTCGGGACAGGCGGATTCGAACCGTCGGCATCTTGCTCCCAAAGCAAGCGCTCTACCAGGCTGAGCTATGTCCCGCGAACCTGCGATTCTCAAACCAAGTGATAAGTTACCCCAAATAAAATAAAATGCAAGCATTTTTATATAATTTTTGGTTCGGTAATTAAACCTTTTTCTTGAAAGCTGTAATACCCGCTGTTGCTGACAATCAAATGGTCAAACAATTTAATACCGACTGCCGCCGCTGCGACATTGATTTTATTGGTAATTTCCATATCTGCGCGTGATGGCGTCACGTCACCTGAGGGATGATTATGTACCAATATAATGGCACGCGCCCCATGCAGCATTGCAGATTTAATCACTTCTCGAGGATGAATTGCGACTTGATTAATTGTTCCTCTTTGTTGCACTTCTTCCCCGATAACTTTTAATTTAACATCCAAGAAGATAATGCGAAATTCTTCCACATCTTTGTGCCCGATGGCCGTCCGGCAGTAATCCAACATTGCATCCCAGTTATTAATAACCGGAGCATCTTTATTTTTCAAACTATCCCAACTTGAACGAACAGCGGCTTCGCGCACGATATTAAAAACAATATAACTGTTTTCCTTAATACCTGAGACCTCATAAAGAGCCTCCGCCGGCGCATTGATAACGGCAGAAAAGCTACCAAACTTGGCTAAAAGCTGTTTTGCTAAAGGTTTAACATCTTTTCTGGGAATTGCGAGCATCAACAAGAGCTCTAACAATTCATAATCAGGCATATCACGCCCACCGCCCAACAAAAAGCGCTCTTTCAACCGTTTTCGGTGTCCGTAATAATCGGGCTCCTGCTCTTTAGAATCAGAAATATCTTTTTGAATAGTCATATTTTTTAGTCAATTTTATACGGAGGTTTATCCAATCCTTTGGGAGAATAAGTAAATACTTCATAACCATCTTTAGTCACAGCCAAAGAGTGTTCAAACTGAGCTGACAAAGACTTATCTCTGGTTACGGCCGTCCACCCGTTTTTCAAAATCAAAGCATCGGGCTTACCAATATTAATCATCGGTTCAATGGTAAAGAACATCCCCTCTTCCATAATCGGACCTGTTCCTTTATGAGCAATATGCATAACATTTGGTGCCCCGTGAAACATTTTGCCCAATCCATGTCCGCAAAACATATCAACCACACCATAACCATATTTGTGCGCATATTCGGCAATCACATAACCGATATCCCCAAAATGCACACCGGGTTTAACCACATCAATACCACGCATCATGCACTCATAAGTCACATCGCACAAGCGGGTTGCTTTGAGTTTTGGTTTACCGGCATAATACATTCTGCTGGTATCTCCATACCATCCGTCAACAATAGCGGTCACATCAATATTTAAGATATCGCCATCGGCTAATTTATGTTCCATATCGGGAATACCGTGGCAAATAACGTGGTTAATGGAAATACAGGTTGACTTAGGATAGCCTTGATACCCCAGGCATGCCGGAATAGCCCCTTTAGCAATCATAAATTCCCGACATTTATCATCGAGCTCACCGGTTGTCACCCCGACTTGCACAAAAGGTGTAATATAATCCAAACACTCAGCCGCAACTTTACCGGCTTTTCTCATTCCTTCAAATCCGGCTTTATCATAAATCATAATGCCGTCTTTTCTTTTGATTTCCACTTTAACTCTCCTAATACAAAATATTCATGCTTTGAGTAATGTTTATACTGTTATCATCAATAGTGCAACCATAACCGCAAAATTTCAAGCCGTTTTTTGC
>CALXOP010000103.1 GCA_944390035.1 uncultured Alphaproteobacteria bacterium
AATTTTTGCTTTAGAGCTAATCCAGCAAAAAGGTCCGATTTCAGCACTATCGGCAATTTGTGCACCTTCTTCAATAACGGCACTCGGATGAATTTTAGTCATGACAAATACTTCCTTTCTAAAAAAATTTTTACAACTATGCTCAGTATAACCAAGCACGCGCAATTGTAAACACACATTAGTTTACAAATTATTACGTTAAAAAGTTGACTTTTATACTGAGCTGAGTTATATCAGCCTCAAATCATTACCTATTATGTCTAATTTTTTAAATTTTTATTTATGAAAACAAAAGTTTATACCAGAACAGAATTTGGAATAATTTTGAAAGGCTCAATTTCATGGGGCGAACAAGAAAAAATACCTTTTGCCCATATCTGTCGCGATGCTCTTGAACAAAACGCTGTTGGCATGGCTGTTCAAGAAACATTCTACTTTCTTAACAATTCTTCGGAAACTCAGGAAAAGAAACTTTTTCTTTTTGTGGAATGCAACTGGCGCACAATTTCCAAAGCCGAAGCGATATTACTCAACCGCTCACAAGAGCTCTTATACAAAGAAGAAGAAATGCTCCAAATGCCCAACCAAGAGTTTTTCTATAGTGAAATCAGAAAAACCCTAATCCCCAAAGATGACAATGTTTTCATCTTTGAATGTTCTTGGAACTAGGATGAAAAAACAACAAATCCCCATATCAACAGCTGATATGGGAATTTTGTTTAATCAATTACAATCATGTTATGATTGCCTCTAATATCCAGAGCATACAAATCTTGCAAATTGCCCTCCAAAATAAGCGTCACATCATTGCCCACTAATCTTGAAGTGGCTAATTCACAATTTGCAATCGGAGCCACATAATGTCCTTTGCTCCGAATTCGGATTTTTCCGGCCAATTGCAATTCATGCCTCACATAGAGACCTGAATATTGCCGGTTCACATGATACATTCTGGCATCTTTTACTTGAATATCCAGAAACACATTGTTCAAACCGGAACCTCGGCGATTGACCTCAATCACACTTTGCATCCTATCCTTATCGGGATAGGTTTCAGCCCTAACCTGCATTTTCAGGTTTTCAATACATCCACCCTCCAGCCAAACAGCACTTTGGGCTTCACCATACTCAAATACCAAAACACTCATTTCGTTAAGACCTTTAAGTTTGCAGCCTTCCTTAATGATTGCTCGGTAATTTTGACAATTAATTTTACCTTTAATAACAATCTCATCGGCCTCTTCAATTTCTATTGCCCGCCAGAGTTGCTCAAAGGTTTCAACCATAATTGTTTTCATATTATAAAGTTTTAATAATAAATATTTACTCCTCTTATATCATTAAATTTTGGACTCTGCAAGTCAAATATTGACAAAATTTAACAAAACAGTTATTTTACGCTTCTAAGGAGTAAAAATGATTACTTACACCATCACGGATATTCATAAAGACATCAAATATCTTCTACGGTCGTATAGCAGCAAAGCCTTGTGGAAACCAAGATATTATAAACAACTCAAAGACTATATCTTGCCTGACATGATACGCCTTAATCAGCTATGCAACCAAGATGGTTTCCGCTCCTTTGCCATTTGCGTCAATGACTATTGGCAAACAAAAGCTAATAACCACATTACCTTTAATCGCCACAAGCTCTTTCAAGTTTGCCAACAAAACTTTGGCATGCAATACGCATCTATTCTAAAAGAGATGGATATATTCAACATTACCTCTAATTTTCAAAATTGCTTGAGCAAGACCAAAGGCTATTTCTTTCACACCAAAGACCGTAAAAACACCATCATTATATATGGCATCTACGGCTTTAACCCAACTGAAACTCTTGCCGCCCCCTACCACGAATATGCACACGCCCTTGATAATAAATATAATTTTTTAAGCCGTTGCACACCACATCAAAAATACCTTGAATTATGCAAAAAATATGACCGCAATAATCCAGACGACAATCTCCAAAAACAAATGAATCAATATTCTGAAGAAACATTTATGCTTCAGGAAAGTTTTGCGGATTGTTTTGCATATAGTTGTTTGGTTCTCAAAGACATAAACAATTCCGCCGTCTATCAAAACGCCTTTTATGATATGTCCTTAAAATTTAAGAACGTTGTAGAAAAGAAGCATAGCTCTCTTTATTGCGGTTTTGCAGCTACACGCACCATGTTGAATCGTATCAATTTTGATAGTCTTCATAACAATATGCAAAAGTACTATCTCTCCGATGGCACAATTGATTTTCTAAATTTAGCAGACATTTGTGCCGAAGTTGTCAGACAACAAGGCTATAATCACGAAAATTACCAAACACTGATTCAGTATCCCAAACAAACGCCGGAAACTTTCACCCAATATAGCTCATCTCAGTATGACCAATGGCTTTATGATTATCTTGATGCCCTTCAATTTCACAAAAGACACAAGGCCTTAAATCCTTATTATAGATTTTTTACAGGCTTGGGAAAAATAGCCTATGACCAAACAAAGAAAGCCAATTTTTATAAACTACTGGAAAAATATACCAATCCGGAACTTCAACCTTACTTAAATGAGTATCGAAAAATCTTAAAACCGCAACTAGAAACGACACATCGCCACAAAAATACAAACACCAAACCCCAAAACAAAAATTTAGCATTAATCTTAAAAGCCAAACAACAAAAAAGCCGGAAATAATCCGGCTTTTGTTTGTGATTATATCAGGTTTTATTCCACAATCATCGCTGTAAATTCAGCTTCGGAAACCACATTTCCATCTACCATTGTTTGTCCCTTAAAGACAAAGATATTGCGACGTTCTTTTACCTTTTCAACATGCATACGCAATTGATCACCGGGTTTTACCGGTTTACGGAATTTAACCCCGTCTATTGACATAAACAAGACACTGCGTTTTTTATCATTAAAATCGCCTTTTCCGGCAACCACGATTGCGCCTGCGGTTTGTGCCATAGCCTCAATTTGCAACACGCCAGGCATAACCGGATTTCCGGGGAAGTGTCCTTGGAAAAATTCTTCGTTCATGGTAACATTTTTAATACCGACACCTTTTTCGCCCGGAACTTCAACTTCCAAACGATCAACGAGCAAAAACGGATAGCGATGCGGCAACATCTGCATAATTTCTTCAATATGATAAATTTTATTTTCAGACATAACTTTTCCTTTACACAGTTATTAAGTTAAAACTATTTTTTTGAAACTTTTTGCAAATAAGCAACCTGCCTCATAAAATCTTTAATAGGCACGGCCGGATATCCCATTAACACGGCTCCGGGCTCAATATCGCGCATAATACCGGATTGAGCCGCAATTTGCGCACCGCTGCCAATAGTTAAGTGGTCAGCAAAACCGGCTTGTCCACCGCAAACCACATAATCACCAAAGGTGCAACTTCCGGCAATTCCGACTTGTGCCACGATAACACATCCTCGACCTAATTTATCATTATGTGCAATTTGAACCAAATTATCCACTCTGACGCCGTCGCCGATAACCGTATCATCCAATGCGCCTCTGTCAACGCATGTATTGGCGCCGATTTCCACATCATTACCAATAATCACCCGTCCGACTTGCGGAATACGTTTGTGTTGACCGTTAATCATCTGGAAACCAAAACCATCTTGTCCGATACGTGCCCCGGCATAAATATAGCAATCATTTCCCATAATGGTATAAGCGATTGAGGCGTTTGCACCAATGCGGCAATTATTCCCGATCTCGCAACCTCTGCCAATCACGGCCCCCGGTTCAATCATACAATTAACACCGATTTTAACATTTTCCTCAATCACCACATTATCACCGATAAAAGCATTTTCACCGATAATTGCCGACGGATGAATTCTGGCCGAGGAGGAAATATTTGGCTTAGGCATAACTTCGGCATAAAACGCTTGATTGAGTTTCAAAAAAGCAATTTTAGGATTTTGCACAATCAAACGAACCACATTTTCCGGCACAAACGGAGCCAAATCTGCTGTTGTTACGCAAGCCGTAGCCTTAATTGCTGCCGCCTTTTCTTTTGCTTTTTTATCATAGAAGAAGCAAATTTCATCTGTACTTGCCTTAGACATGGTTGCAATATCTTTTATCTCAACCAAAGCCTTGGACTTATCTTGCAACTCCGCCTCGCAAATTTCGGCCACTTGTTGCAAAGTCATCGGGCCTTTGTTGGTATAAAAACGAGTATCAACCATTTTCACTTCTCCTTAAACTTACCTTTACAATCTCGAACCGAAATTCAAGCGGAATACTTCGGTCTCATCGTAGTCTTCTTTAACAATCGGGAATGCCAAGTCAACATCGATTTGTCCCATCGGAGACTGCCATTGGAAACCGAAACCGGCAGCCACACGCGGCGTATCTGAGTAATCCATATAACGTTCATCAAAATTATCAGGTTTACCAAGCATACCGACATCAACAAATGTACGACCTCTGACGCCCAACTCATCCAACCCGATTGGGAAGGACATTTCAGCACCGGAATAAATCATCCAGTTACCACCCAAGGCATCTTTGGTATATTTATCACGAGCACCGATACCGGCGAACTCAAAACCACGCATATTTGAGCCACCCAAATAATATCTGTTGGACAAGCGAACATCTTCGCCATTATATCCGGCAATATATCCGCCGTTAAAGAATAATTTGAAAGTATAGTAATCGGCAATCGTAAAGTACTTATAAGCCTTACCGTCAAACTTCAAATACTTTTCATCACCGCCCAAACCGGCCACATCGTTACCAAAGGATAAATAATATCCTTCTTTTGGATTAATGGCACTGTCGCGTTTGTCATACACCATTGTCTGACCGATTGAAGAGTTGCTGTATGTTCCTTCTTCTTCCTTAATATAGCGAGAAGCCGTCGAATCAACATTGCTGATTTTATCTTCTTTTAAGGTATAGCGGAGATATTGCGCAAAATCATCGGTATAATTCCACCCGGTCCGCAGTCTGACACCGGTCGATTCGCTGTCATAAGATCCCTCATCTTGATAATCTTCTTCCGTACGGAACAAATCAACACCGGCACTCAAACGACGTCCTAAGAAATATGGTTCGGTAAAGCTTAAATCATATTCGGAAGTACGTTGAGAAACAGCCACATCCGCGCTCAATTTTTGGCCTTTTCCTTGGAAGTTGTTCTCTGCAATACCGGCTCTGAACAAAGCACCGTTTACGGTAGAATAACCAACACCGACATTAAATGCACCGGTAGATTTTTCCTCTACGTTTACATTAATATCCGCCTTGCTGTCATCATTGGGATTAGGCACGGTTTGAATATCAACCTTGCTGAAGTAATCCAAATTTTCAACATTTCTGCGAGATGCTCTAATCTTAGAAGCATTAAACGCATCACCTTCATCAATTCTAAACTCGCGTCTGATAACTTTATCTTCCGTTCTGGTATTGCCCGTAATATTAATTTTATCAACGAACACACGATCCCCTTCGGCAATATTAAAGGTCAGTATCAGCTTATTCTCACCGATTTTCTTAATTTCTGGCGTCACATCAACAAAGGCAAAACCTTTTTTCTCCAACTCATCCGTAATATCATAAACAGATTTTTCGGCCAACTCGGCATTATACCAATCGCCTTTTTCAAGGAGCACCTCATCCATCAGTGGAGCGGTATCAACTTCCTTAATTGAGGATGTAATTTGAATATCGTCAATTTTATAGCGCGGCCCTTCTTCCAACACATAAGTCACAACAAATGACTTTTTATCCGGGCTCAACTCAGCCACAGCCGAAATCACTCTAAAATCGGCATAACCGCGTTTCAAATAAAAGCGTCTGAGTAATTCTTTATCATAATTTGTTTTTTCGGGATCATAATTTTCCGAAGAACCGAAGAAGCGATACCAACGGCTCTCTTTGCTCATAATTTCAGACTGTAGATCATCATCTGAATAATGCATATTACCGACAAAATTAACCTTATTAATAACCGCGGTCGGACCTTCGGTAATTTCATAAATCAAATCCACCCGATTTTGGTCACGCTTAATAATTTGCGGTTCAACCACCGTTGCATACCGGCCCGAACGCTTATACACATCCAAAATCCGTTGCACATCATCTTGCACTTTGGCAATGCTGTAAATTGAGCCGGATTTCAGCTGAACTTCGGTTTCCAAAATGGTATCATCCATTTTATCATTACCGTCAAAATAACGTTTATTAATAATCGGGTTTTCGACCACCTTAATTTGCAACACCCCATCGGCATTTCGATTAAAGTTCACATCGGCAAACAATCCGGTTTCAAACAAACGTTTTAAGGATTCATCCAAATATTCTTGAGAAACATTGCTCCCCTGTTCAATGTTCAAATAAGATAAGACGGTTTCGACCTCCACTCTTTGCAAGCCTTGCACTTCAATAGTGCTGACATACACATCGGCAGCATCAACTCTTGTACTCAGCATCAAGCTAAAAATAAAAGCGGCTAACGTAGTTTTCTTCATCAATTTAATCCTCAAACCATCTTACGATTATGCAAACCATCTATGAAACAAACGAACCATATCGTTCCACGTTGCAAATACCATTAATGCAATTATTAAACTAAAACCAAATTTAAATAAAGTATCTTTCACTTTGGTGTTAATTTCTTTGCGTGTAAAAATCTCCACCAAATAAATAACCACATGCCCACCGTCCAAAACCGGAATTGGGAATAAGTTAATCAAGCCCAAGTTAATGGACAACAAGCACATAAATACCAAGAAATCCAAGACACCGCTTTGTTTGGTAATATCCCCGGACATTTCAGCGATTCTCACAATTCCGCCCAAGTCTTCACTTCCTCTTTGTCCGGTAATCATTTGTCCGACACCACGCAAAGTGGCTTCCGTTACATCCCAAGTCTCAAGCAAAGCCTCGTAAAAAGCCTCTCCCAAAGACAAATTAAGTTGTTCCACCTCGATGGTGCTGACGGATTTAACCCCCAACATTGGTCTTTTAGACTTTTGCCCGTTATATTCCTGAACTTCAATTTCTTTCAAAGGGAAAGAGAGCATCATTTTTTCGCCGTTGCGCAACAATTCGACAACAGCTTTGCCATTTGTTGTCAGTTCAACTTCTTTTCTTATATCATCAAAATAGGTAATTTTATGACCGTTGATAGATAAAATTCTGTCATTAGGAATAATTCCGGCAGCCTCAGCGGCACTATCCTTAAACACTTCACCGACAATCGGCGGAAAAGCAATTTTCCCCACAAAGAAGAAGACCGCCGTAAACACCAAAATTGCAAATAAATAATTTGCACCTGGCCCAGCTAAAACAATAGCTAATTTTTTAAACGGATTCTGATACGGGAAAGCCACCTTCTTTTGCTCATCGGTGAGCTCTTCAACTTTGTCATCTGTGGTTGAAGAAGATGCATCGGCATCACCCAAAAACTGGCAATAGCCGCCCAACGGAACGGCTGAAATTTTCCATGTTGTTCCTTTTTTATCTGTTTTGCTCCACAAAGTTTTGCCAAAGCCGATAGAAAAAGCCTCAACCTGCACACCGCTCAAACGTGCAACGATAAAATGCCCAAACTCGTGTACAAACACCAGTACACCGAGCAAAACCACAAAAGGAACAACATAATAGACAGTATTAACCAGCCACTCCATAATACTTAAATCCTTACATAAACTTCAAACCAAATTGAAACAACAAAGCCACAAAAGGCGCCGTGAAAATCATACCGTCAATCCGATCAAAAATTCCACCATGTCCCGGAATCAAATCGCTTGAATCTTTCAAACCTAAGTAGCGTTTAATAGACGATTCGATTAAATCGCCGGTTTGTTCAACCACACCAATCAAAGCACCCAACAATCCAAAGGCCAAGCAAGCCTGCCCGCCGCTGATGATATAAGCGTAAATCACGCTGACAATCACGGCAAAGAGCATACCGCCGCCCAAGCCGGCCCAAGTTTTGTTCGGGCTGATTTTAGGTGCCAATTTCGGACCTTTGAGTGAACAACCGACCAAATATCCGCCAATATCAACACTCCAAATCGTCACAACAAACCAGATGGTGGTCGGCACACCGACGCAATTAAACAACCAAACAATAGCCCCTAAACCCAAGGTAATATAAGGAACGCCCAAGGTCAGTAATTTTCTGTGCTCTTCATTGCGCGCCTTATACCATACCAAAGCCGTCACACCGCACATAACCCACAAAACGCTAAAAGCATCGGCTATCAAGGCCGCAACGGCCAAAGAAGTCAGGTAGCTCAAGGCAAAAACCGAATTATTTTGGTTTGGCACCATTTTTGCCCACTCCCAAGAGAGCATGGCACCGCTCACCAACACCAAAATATTCACGAAAGGATTCCCCAATAAAACAGCCCCCAAAACGACCGGCGCCAATATCAAAGAAGTAACAATACGTTTCAAAACAGCAACGGTTTTAGACTTTTCCATATCTTCTCTCCCGAGTTTTATAGTCTTTAATAATAGCAACCAGTTCATCTTTATTAAAATCCGGCCACAAGGTTTTGGTAAAATAGAGCTCGGTATAAGCAATCTGCCACAGCAAATAATTACTGATACGTTGCTCGCCGCTGGTCCGAATGAGCAAATCCGGATCAGGAATAGATTTTGTATAGAGCATATCAGAAAACATTTTAATATCAATATCATCAACCGATATATCACCTTTTTTTACCAAGGCAGCTGTTTTCTTAACGGCACTAATGATTTCTTGTCTGGAGCCATAGCTCAAAGCAATGCAAAGCGTCAAGCCGTCATTTTGAGCCGTATCAACCTCCAGCTTACGCATGGCCGAAACAATATCGGCATCCAGCATTTCACTTTCACCGATAAATTTGATACGCACGTTATTTTCTTGTAATTCTTGCAAATCAGACTTGAGATATTGCCGTAACAATCCCATAAGCGTATCAACTTCTTCTTGGTTTCTGTTCCAATTTTCGGTTGAAAAGGCATAAAGAGTTAAATACTTAACTCCGGCCTCTCCGGCAGCGCGAACAATTTCTTTAACGACTTCTGCCCCTTTTTTATGCCCCATGGAACGAGGTAAACCCCTCTTGGTTGCCCAACGTCCGTTACCGTCCATGATAATTGCAATATGCTCTAAACTGTTTTCTTCTTTAGTCAAAACAAAAAACCTTAAATTATTTGATAGTTACTCTTAATTTATTAACACGATACTTGGGCTAGACTTGCATAATGTCTTTTTCTTTTATCTCGAGCATTTCTTCAATTTTTTTAATTGAATCATCGGTCAGCTTTTGGATTTCATTTTCATATCTTTTTTCGTCATCTTCCGAAATCAGATTATCTTTTTTCATTTTTTTAACTTCATCCAATGCATCGCGACGAATATTGCGAATAGCCACTTTGTTTTGTTCGGCATATTTTCCGGCAATTTTCACCAGTTCTTTTCTTCTTTCCTCGCTCAAAGGCGGAATAGGAATACGAATAAGTTGACCATCGGATGCCGGATTGAGTCCCAAATCAGATTCTCTTAAAGCCTTATCAACGGCCTTTGCCAAAGAGCGGTCCCAAACGCTGACCGACAATGTTCTGGGATCAGGCACGCTAATGGTTCCGACTTGTGCTAACGGCGTCATCGAACCGTATGCTTCCACCATAATACCATCGAGCAAGCTCACATGAGCTCTGCCGGCACGCAAGCCGCCGAAATCGCCTCTCAGTGTTTCGAGTGTTTTTTCCATTCTGTTTTTGCTGTCATTTTTGATTTGATTAAAATCAGCCATACTATACCTCTTTTTTAATGATTGTAAAATTGCCTTTTCCCGCCACGGCATCGGCCAAAGCCTGTTCGCCGTTTTGAGCAAAGACAACAATTGGAATATTGTTTTCGCGCGCCAGCGCCACGGCTGTCGTATCCATCACCTTAAGCTGTTTGGCAATAACTTCATCATAAGAAATTGCGCTAAACCGTTGTGCTTTCGGATGCGTTTTCGGATCGGCATCATACACGCCGTCAACTTGAGTTGCTTTGAGCAAAGCATCACATTGCATTTCGGATGCTCTCAGCGCCGCCCCCGTATCGGTTGTAAAATAAGGATTACCCGTTCCGCCGGCAAAGATAATGATGCGATTCTTTTCCAAATGTCTCAAAGCTCTGCGATAAACATAGTTTTCACACACATCCGGAATATGGATTCCGGACAACACTCTGACCTCGCATCCCAAACTTTCCAGAGCATTTTGCAAAGACAAAGCGTTCATCACGGTTGCCAGCATGCCGATTTGGTCAGCCACCGTACGGTTCATCCCGTTGACGGCTTCTTTAGCCCCGCGAAAAATATTTCCGCCGCCGACCACCAGGCAAACCTGAACGCCGCTGTCTTTCACATTTTTGATTTGTTTGGCCAAACGCATAATCACCTCAGCCGACATGCCGAAGTTTTTATCTCCCATCAAACCCTCGCCGGAGAGCTTGAGCAAAATGCGTTTATAAATTGGTTTCATAATTTTTATAACCTTCTCGAGTAGTTTTTTTCATATTAACTATTTTTATCGTCTTGTCATCTATAAATTTCAGCTTTTATGCAGAAAAGACGCTTTTTCACTTTTCTTCCATGCACATGATATAAAAATATAGTTGAAAAAAGGTTACGATACGTTTAACAATAAGTTGAGTTTTAACAATTATATAGGCAAGAAACTATGAGTATTCCTTCAATTTTTTTGATTTGTGCCATCGGTGGATATTTATTGGGTTCAATTCCCTTTGGTTTGGTTTTAACCCGCATGGCCGGATTAGGCGACATCCGCAAAATCGGCTCCGGCAACATCGGCGCCACCAATGTTTTAAGAACCGGCCGTAAAGACTTAGCCCTCCTAACGGTTATTTTAGATGCTTCCAAAGCCGGTATTGCCGCATTTCTTGCCGCAAGTTTCACCCCGAGTGCCGACTGTCTCCTCTTTGGCAACATGACCCAAATTAACATTGTCGCCGGATTAATTGCCGGCTCTTGCGGTGTTATCGGCCACAACTTTCCGATTTGGCTCAAGTTCAAAGGCGGAAAAGGCGTAGCTTCAACATTTGGTTTTATTTTAGCCACCTCGCCGCAAATTGCTTTGCTTGACTTAGGCACCTGGCTAGCTTGTGCTTTTATTACGCGTTACTCGTCTTTATCGGCAATCATTGCCGCCGTTGCAACGCCGTTTTATGCCTTTTTCCTGGTTGAACCGACCTACACGATTTTTTATTCAGCCATTGCTTTACTGGTTTTGGTTCGCCACCGCGGCAACATCATCCGTTTGATTAAAGGGCAAGAAAGCAAAATCAGCTTCAAAAAGAAATAACGTCTGATGGCAAGCACACAAGAGACAATAGACTTTATCCGACTGATAAACACCGAAAACATCGGTCCGGTAACTTTCTACAAACTTTTGCAGAAATTCAAGAGCGTATCAAACGCGCTTAAACACTTGCCGCAACGTTTCACTCCTTATCCGAGCACCCTTGCCCAAAGAGAATTAGAGCTGGCGCATAAATTAGGTATTCATATTCTAACCTTTGCCGACGATGCTTACCCGCAAAGATTACGCCACATTGCCGATGCCCCGCCGATTCTCTATGTCAAAGGAAACCAAGAGTGCCTCAATCCCGAAAAATCATTAGCCATTGCCGGCGCCCGTAATGCCTCGTTACCCGGGCGAAAACTTGCCTCCCAAATTGCCTTTGATTTAAGCAATGCCGGCGTTATGGTGGTTTCAGGATTAGCCAGAGGCATTGATACTTCGGCCCACAAAGGCGCACTTTATGCCAACAACCAACAAGGCCAAACAATCGCCGTATTAGGAACAGGTGTTGATGTTATCTACCCCAAAGAAAACACTTCCACCTATGAGCTGATAGCAGCCCAAGGAGCTATCGTATCTGAATTTCCTTTGGGCACACAACCAAACGCCGCCAATTTTCCGAGACGCAACCGCATCATTTCCGGTTTAAGTGACGGAACCTTGATAATTGAGGCAACCTTGCACTCCGGTTCACTCATCACCGCCGGTTTTGCGCTCGAACAAGGGCGTGAGGTTTATGCCGTACCGGGCTCGCCCAATGATGCCCGCTCCCATGGCCCGAATAAACTGATAAAAGAAGGTGCAACCTTAATTGAAACCGCGCAAGACATCTTGGAAACTTTAACGTCGCACGATTTTAAGCGAGCAACACCTAAAGTCAAACAAGGGGATTTATTTGCCAAGCCTCTTGACAAAGAGCTAAAAATTGCAAATATTCCAGACACA
The DNA here is from genome assembly GCA_944390035.1 of uncultured Alphaproteobacteria bacterium. Lineage (GTDB taxonomy): Bacteria > Pseudomonadota > Alphaproteobacteria > RF32 > CAG-239 > Scatocola. The sequence continues at coordinate 12,298 of CALXOP010000103.1, forward strand.
CAATCCCCGTTGTTGTCTTCACATGGGCAAGCGGATATTTTGCAATATTTGACCCCTGAAGGCGTCGGCATTGATGAAATCATCCGTATGTCCGGGCTCGATTCTTCAACCTTGTCGCTCCAATTATTAGAATTGGAATTAGACGGTAAGATTGAGTATCTTGCAGGCAACAAAGTCGCATTAATTAAGTAGATGGAAGAAGAGTTATGAAATTAGTTATTGTGGAATCTCCTGCCAAAGCCAAAACAATCAACAAATATTTAGGGAGTGACTATAAAGTACTGGCAAGTTTCGGCCACATCAGAGATTTGCCGAGCAAAGACGGTTCGGTCAACCCCGATGAAGATTTCGCAATGAAATGGGAATTAAGCCCCGGCGGCAAAAAACACCTCAACGATATAATTGCCGCAGTCAAAGACGCCGACACCATTATTCTCGCATCCGACCCGGATAGAGAAGGAGAAGCAATTGCTTGGCACATTTTGGCAGAACTGACCGCCCGCAAAAAAATCAAAGACAAAAAAATCGAGCGTGTCGTCTTCCATGAAATCACCAAATCGGCCATTACCGAAGCCATCAAACATCCCCGCCAAATTGACGAGAACTTAGTTTCAGCCTATATGGCACGCCGAGCCTTAGATTATTTGGTTGGCTTTACTTTATCACCGGTTTTGTGGCGCAAACTTCCCGGTTCCAAGTCAGCCGGACGTGTTCAGTCGGTTGCTTTGCGTCTGATCTGCGACCGCGAAACCGAAATTGAAAAATTCAAGGCCGAAGAATATTGGACGGTTGACGCCGATTTAATCACCAAAACCCAAGCCCTGATAAAAACGCACCTGATTAATCTGGACGGCAAGAAATTAGAAAAATTTGATTTAAATTCAGAGGCCAAGGCACTGGAAGCTAAAGCAAAGATTGAAGCGCAAGAATTTGCCATTTCCAATGTTGAGCGCAAAAAGACCAACCGCTATCCGGCGCCGCCTTTCACCACCTCAACCTTGCAACAAGAAGCCGCACGCAAACTGCGTTTCAGTGCCAAAAAAACCATGCAAATTGCCCAAAAGCTCTACGAAGCCGGTTTTATCACCTATATGCGTACCGATGCGGTTAACTTATCCAAAGAAGCCATTGAGGCCTGCCGTGCCGCGATTTTGAAGTATTTTGGCGAAGCCTATTTGCCCAAAACGGCCAAAGAATATAAGACAAAGTCCAAAAACGCTCAAGAAGCACACGAAGCTATTCGTCCGGCTCATGTTGATGAAACCCCGAAAAAACTCGAGAGCAAACTGGATTCCGATTCTCATAAACTCTATGAGCTCATCTGGAAAAGAACCGTCGCTTGTCAAATGAACCCGGCGATTATGGATAAAGTAACGGTTGATGCCACCTCCGCCGACGGACAAATTTTACTGCGTGCCAATGGACAGGTTATCAACTTTGATGGTTTCTTAAAATTATACGTTGAAAGCAAAGACGACAGTGATGACGATGATGAAAATCGCATTTTGCCGAATGTTGAAACCGGAGAAGCCGTAACCAAAGGCGAAATCACGCCGGAACAACACTTCACCACCCCTCCTCCGCGGTTTACCGAAGCAAGTTTGGTCAAAAAGCTGGAAGAATTGGGTATTGGTCGTCCGTCAACTTATGCTTCGATTATTGCCGTTTTGCAAGAGCGCAAATATGTTCGCGTTGAGAAGTTGCGTTTTATTCCTGAAGACCGCGGCCGTATTGTCACCGTCTTTTTGGAAAACTTCTTCAAAAAATATGTTGAATATGATTTCACGGCTCAGTTAGAGGAATATCTGGATGACATATCCAACGGCGAAATGGATTGGAAAAAGCTCTTGGGCGGCTTCTGGACCAAGTTCATCAAAAATATTGACGCCGTACAACCATTGCAAATCAGCGAAGTTATCAATAAAATTGATGAAGTTTTGTCTTATCACCTGTTTCCGCCCCGTGCAGACGGCTCAGACCCGCGCATTTGTCCGGAATGCGGCAAAGGCAGGCTAAGTATTAAGCTGGGCAAATTTGGTGCTTTTTTGGGATGCTCAAACTACCCTGAATGCAAATACACCAAACCCTTGACCGACGTCACCGAAGAAATGAGCAACGACACCCCCAAAGCCCCCAATCCGGAAGACAAAGAAATGGGTGAAATCAACGGCTTAAAAGTATATCTTAAAAAAGGACCTTATGGTTATTATGTCCAGCTGGGTGAAGATGCAACCGCCACCACCGAAAAGCCCAAAAGGATTGCCCTGCCCAGAAACTTAAAACCAGAGGAAGTAACCCCCGAACAAGCCCAAATTTTAGCTTCTCTTCCCCGTACGCTCGGCAACGGCATAGAAGTGAACATCGGCAAGTTTGGCCCTTACCTCAAGCAAGGCAATAAGTCAAAATCTTTAACCGGCAACGATACCATTTTCAACATTACGTTAGAGCGTGCCGAAGAAATATTAAAAAATGTTGCCGAACGCCCGAGCGGCAAAGTTTTGGGTCAAAACCCCAAAGACAAAGCCGATATTACGGTTTTGAGCGGCAGATATGGTCCCTATATTAAATGCGGCAAAAACAACTATGCTATACCTAAAGAATTTAAGGATAAAGAATTAGCCCTGGAAGATGCCCTCAAAATTATGGCCGCCAAGAAATAAGCCAACAAAAAACCCCGAAAGTTCAAACTTCCGGGGTTTTTAATTCGCTTCAAAAAATTTATTTCAAAATGATTTTGCGCATTAATTGCAAACTATCTTTTTTGCGAGTTTTTGTCTTAGCTACGGAATTTAAGAAAGCAGCCTGATACAAAGAAGAAATTTGTTTAGCGGTTGCTAGTGCATCTCTGTGTTCCAGTTGTTCAATGGCAGCACTCCAGTCCTGAGCGGAAGTATTAGCCGGGCAACCATTGTTTTTCCAAATATAATAAGCCGTCTCGCGAATAGTTTTTTCATCAAACATCTGACATCTCCTAAAACGTGATAATAAAGCTATCTTAATCATAAAAGATTAAATAATTATGAAAAAAGGCTCCTTTTGTGGAGCCTTTAGTTTACCAACATACCAACTATTTAGAAGATTTCTTTTTAGCGGTTTTAGAATTGGTTTTAGCAGCGGTTTTAACCGGAGTTTTCTTAACCAAAGTAGAGGCTTTGCAAGAAGAAGTCTTGGTAGAAGAAATCTTCTTAGCAGCAGAGTTCAAAGCAGCCATAGAAGAGAGTTGGTTAATAGCAGCATTCCAGTCGCTCAAGCTGGTGTTAGCCGGGCAACCATTGTTTTTCCAAATGTAGTAAGCGGCTTCACGAATAGCGCTTTCACTTAAATTTAAAGAAGAATTAGAAGTAGAGTTGTAGTTTTTCATCGTTTTGTCCTTTCATAAAATATTTGTATTCTTTATATATGAAAGTAGTTAAAAAAAGATTTATAAAATAGAAAAAAATAATTTTTTTACCCTTACAAATAAAAAAATATTATAGAAGTGCTTACTATTTGCTTACTGGTTGAATGCATCAAAAAAAACAATATAGTTCAAACAAAACAAGAAGTACAAGAGACCAAGGCTTTTAGATGGTGCGAGTTGGGATGGCTAAGCAAAAACAATCACGATTGATTGTTTTTGTCTGCAACATCTTTGAAAATTTATTGAACGACGAAACGAAAAGTTTCGGAAGTGAAATTAAGTTTCAAAGCGAGGCCCGTCCCCAAGAAAGCAAGCCCTGCGCCGCTTGATTGGCGAGAGCACCATACAACAAAAGCCTTGGAAAACCAAGGCTTTTAGATGGTGCTCGGGGACGGGATTGAACCGCCGACACGAGGATTTTCAGTCCTCTGCTCTACCAACTGAGCTACCCGAGCATCGCTCGACGAAGAGGTTTATAAAACATATTTTCGGGCTTGTCCAGTTAAAAATGAACTTATTCAAAAAAAATTTTTATAAATATGTGATTTGTGCACTTTTGCATAAAAAAACGCTCCATTTTTCAAAGAGATGGAGCGTTTTAAGAAAATATATTTTTTATGATTTCAAATTAACCACAGTTTGCAGCATTTCATTATTTGCGGTAAAAGACTGTGTATTAAGGGAATAAGCGCGTTGAACCACAATCATTTTGGAAAACTCGCTCTCAACATTTACGGCAGAAGATTCCACCGCTTGCGGCTGCAATAAGCCGCTCACATTTAAATCAGGTCCGTTCACATAATGACTTTGCCCTGTTTCATTATTGGCTTCAAACATGGTATTATTTACCGGGGTCAAATTATCCGCCGATTCAAATCCAACCAAAGCCAACTTTGCAAAAGCAATTTCATCACCGTTACTATAAGAGGCCTTAACAATACCCTTATCATCAATATAGCTCTTGATAAAATTGCCGCTTGGGGCTCCGTTTTGCTCAACTTTGGTAATACCAGAGCTACCGGCATATTGCGTCATTTTGGAAATATCCATGGCTACATTATTTGAAGAACCGTCATCCCAATTAACCGTAATGTCAAAATTTTTCGGACTAATCAACTGTGCATCGGCATCAAACACGGCCTCAATTGGACCGCCTGTAACCGTGCCATCTTCAACCGAGAAAGTAATTTCCCAAGTATTAATTTTTCCTTCCACTTTAGAAAAGAGCATATTCATTGTCCGCCCGTCATTATTCGGACCATAAATAGTAACCCCATAACTACTGGTATCGACATCGTTTGCCGGAACATTGGCAATGACCGCCGCTTGAGTTGTCGGTATGGAAGGAACTTTGTCTTGATACAAAATTTCAATATCCGTTGGCGAGCCGCCGAAACCTTCACCGGAGGCCGGGAAGCCCTGAACTTTATAACCACTGCTGGTAACGAGGTAAGTTTTGCCGTCTTGTGTCAGAGTCGTAAAATCGCCGGCTCTGGTATAATAAATATCGCCACCGCCGTCTTTAACCTCAAAAAAAGCATTTTCACCATTAATCGCAACATCATAATTATTGCCGGTGGAGGTAATGGTTCCTTGGGTATTAATCAAAGTTCTGTCGTAATAATTGACGCCATTGATATTCACCCGATTAGAGCTCAACTGATCCACCGTATTGCTATAGTTAGGCGTACTTCCCAACATGGTACTAAACAAGGTCTCATTAGGTTTATAACCGACGGTACGCATATTGGCAATATTGGTACTGACGGTTTCCATGGCATGAGCTTGCGCCGACATACCCGTAACCGAAGGAGTAAAACTACTTAATGCCATTTGTCACATCCTCACAAAATTCAAGTTATTGAGAATATATGCAAATTTTGTGCCATTTTATCCAAGAGCAACCAAAACAATTCCGACCGTAATCAAAGCAATACCGCCGGCACTCAACCAAGAAACGGTTTCGTGCAAAAAAGCCACGGCAATGATTGTTGCCAAAACCACACTTAACTTATCCACCGGTGCCACTTGAGAGACTTTGCCGTATTTCAAAGCCACAAAATAAAACAGCCAAGACAAAGCCCCCGCAATTCCGCTGATAGCAATCCAGAGCATGGCTTTTTTATCGGCTAAAATGCCGCTGACATGGCTGAAATTGCGTTGTACCAGCATCACGCAAATCAAAAACAACGCCATAATCACGGCACGAATAACCGTGGCGGCATTGGCATCCAAACCTTGCAGGCCGATTTTGCCGAACACACTCACCAATGCGGCACATACTGCCGACAACAACGCATAAATAAGCCACAAATAATTTTCCATTTTATCCTCCTTCTCCCAAAAGCCTTTTCCAAATAATGCATATCTTGTGCCAAGCGCAATATAAGATAGTATTTCCACAACCGATTTCCATATTTTTCATAGATAATTAAAAAATGCGCATTTTTTAGCAAAAATTGGCTATTTTTTGCTCAAATTTGGTAAAAAAAGAAGATTTTTGTTGTTTTTATGAAAAATACGCGGTAAAACTGCAGCTAGGAATAATAACTTTTATTAAGAAAGAGAGAATAACAATATGTCTAATCCATTAGATACCAAAGTAATCAGCAAATTAGCTGAAATCTTGGATAAAAGTAACCTGACCGAGCTTGAATATGAAGATGAAGGCTGCCGCATCTGTTTAACCAGAGAATTACCGCATGCCGCACCAATGTTTTCTGCTCCGGCTCCAATTCCGGCGGCTCCTGTTGCCGCACCGGAAGTTGCACCTGCCGCACCGGCAGCTCCGGCAGCACCTGCTCCGGTATCCGAAGAAGATTATGCCAAACTCCCGGGTTGCGTAAAATCTCCGATGGTTGGTGTTGTTTACCTCTCCAGCGATCCGAATTCTCCGGATTATGTTAAAGTCGGCGACAGTGTAAATGTCGGTGACACGGTTTGCTTGATTGAAGCCATGAAGACCTTCAATCCCGTAAAAGCCCACACGGCCGGAAAAGTTACCAAGATTTTGGTTTCAGGCGGTGACCCGGTTGAATATGGTGAACCGTTAATCGTTATTGAATAACATTTCTAGGATAAATATATGTTTGAAAAAGTACTGATTGCCAACCGTGGAGAAGTAGCCCTGAGAATTCATCGTGCTTGTCGCG
>CALXOP010000104.1 GCA_944390035.1 uncultured Alphaproteobacteria bacterium
TGAGTGAAAACGGCAAATTAAAAAGAATTATTTGTTGCTATTCTGAGGGCTCAAGAGAACGCTTAGCCTCACTCATGAGCGAATATGGGCTCTCAGATATTGCCTTGGCCGATGATTGGCACGAAGCCTTAACTAAAGCCGGACACAAAAAGACGGTTTTAGCCGTAATGAATTTGGCGCATGGTTTTAGGGGCGATGGCTGGTGCCTGATTTCCGAACAAGATATTTTAGGCGAGCGCCAAACCCGCCGCACCACCAAAAAAGTAACGGCGAAAGATTTTATTGCCGATGTTTCGTCTCTCTCAATCGGTGAGTTAGTCGTCCATGTCGAACATGGTATCGGTAAGTTTTTGGGGTTGGAAAATATTATGGCCGGCGGCGCCCCGCATGATTGCCTAAAGATTTTATATGCCAACGATGCCAAACTCTTTGTTCCGGTCGAAAATATTGATATGGTCTCCCGCTATGGTCTGGAAGATGACAATATTCAACTGGATACTTTGGGCGGCTTAGCTTGGCAGGCCAAAAAAGCCAAAGTTAAAGCAAAAATTCGCGATATTGCGGAAAAATTAATTAAAATTGCCGCCGAAAGACACTTAAAAGAGGCTGATATTTTTATTCCGCCCTCAGGTCCTTATGATGAATTTTGCGCCCGTTTCCCATATAGCGAAACCGATGACCAGCTCAATGCCATTAATGATGTTTTGAAAGATTTGGGGCAGGGCTCGCCAATGGATAGATTGGTGTGTGGTGATGTTGGGTTTGGTAAAACCGAAGTTGCCTTGCGTGCGGCCTTTGCGGTTGCAATATCGGGAGCTCAAGTGGCCTTAATTGTGCCGACCACTTTGCTCGCGCGCCAACACTATTATAACTTCAAAAAGCGGATGGAAGGTTTCCCCATTAAGGTTAAAATGCTCTCGCGTTTGGTCACACCTAAAGAAGCCGAAGAAACCAAACAAGGTTTGGCCGATGGAGCGGTGGAAATTGTCATCGGCACGCACGCTTTGTTGTCAAAAGATATAAAATTCTGCAACTTAGGGCTCTTAATTATTGATGAAGAGCAACATTTCGGCGTTGCTCATAAAGAAAAATTAAAAGCACTTAAGTCTAATGTTCACGTGCTAACGCTAACTGCCACGCCAATTCCTAGAACCTTGCAAATGTCCTTAACCGGCGTAAAACAATTAAGCATCATCGGTACCCCGCCGGTTGACCGTTTGGCCGCGCGCACTTTTGTCATGCCTTTTGATAAGGTGATGATAAAAGAGGCAATTTATCGTGAAAAATTCCGTAATGGTCAAACTTTCTTTGTCTGCCCAAGGGTTTCAGATATTTTTGGCATTGAAAAAGAGCTCCGTGAACTCGTGCCGGATATTAAAATCTTGGTGGCTCACGGACAAATGCCGGTAAAACACCTTGAAGAAGTCATGAACGATTTTGCCGACGGCAAAGCCGATATGTTGCTCTCTACCACCATTATTGAATCCGGTATTGATATGCCCTCGGTTAATACCATGATTGTCTATCGGGCAGATATGTTTGGTTTGGCGCAACTCTATCAACTAAGAGGGCGAGTAGGACGCGGCAAACTCAGAGGCTATTGTTACTTTACCGTGCCAAAGCAAAAGAACCTCAAACCGGTTGCCGAACGCCGCTTAAGCATTTTACAAGCGCTTGACACATTAGGTGCAGGTTTCTCGCTTGCCAGCCATGATATGGATATTAGGGGCTCCGGCAATATTTTGGGAGAGGAGCAATCCGGCCATATTAAAGAAGTCGGTGTTGCCTTGTATCAACACATGCTGGAAGAAGAAATTGCCCGCCTCAAAGCCGGAGAATTTGAGCAAGACAAACAAGCCTCTCTTGAATGGGCACCGCAAATCACCACCGGTATTCCGATTATGATACCCGAAACCTATGTCAAAGACTTAGGAGTTCGATTAGGACTTTATAAGCGTATCGGTGAAATAAAAGATAAAAATGCACTTCTTGATATGAAAGAGGAATTAATCGACCGCTTTGGTAAACTCCCTGCAGAAGTTGACAACCTCCTTAAAACGGTTGAAATCAAACAACTTGCGGTTATGGCAAATGTTGAAAAAATCGAGGCCGGCGGAAAAGGTATTTTGCTGAGTTTTCATAACAATACCTTTGCGGCCCCCGATAAGTTGATAGATTTTGTAACCAAACAGTTTGGTGCGGTAAAAATTCGTCCGGACCAAAAACTCTTTATTGAGAAAAACTTGGAAGACTATAGCGTCCGGGTTGAAACCATCAAAACCTATCTCAAAAAATTAATCTCGCTTTTGGGAGTACAATCATGAACTCTGAGTCGGCCTCCCGCTCCATGAGATTTTATAATATGTTGGTACATTTGACCTCGCCCGGTCACAAGGTAATTGAGGAGAACGTTGCCGTTAAAAATATCTGGCAAAAAAACAGCTTAGTTTTTTTGGATCTATATTTTTATCGCACCAAAAAATCGCATATTGTTGATAGCGTTTACTTGCGCGATATTATGGATATGAGCAACGAAAAGTTCTATGCCTCGGCCAAAGAATTTATTGCCGACTATTGCGCCTATACGGCCAAGTCAGAACACAATCAGCCCGAAGAGGAGCCAACCCAGAGTTTTGAGTTTCGCTATCTAGAAAAAATCAAAGATAACTTGATAATTTTAACATTTATTGCCAAATGCACGGCAGATTTTAATCAGGTGAAGTTAGCCTCAATCAGAAAATATATAAATAAAAAATTGCCTCAAACCAAGACATTGAGCGAGCAGTATCTGAATAATTATATGGCGGAATTAAATCCTGATGAAACGAATTTTTTTAAGTCTATCGAGGGGTTAAAGGCACAAACGCCGGAAGAAATTGAAGATTTAATCACCGAGGCCTTAAAAATCAGCGCGGCCGATGGGGCACTCAGCTATCAAGAACGCTATTATATCGCCGAAATTGTTCAAGCCTTGAGGGAATATGGCATCGAACCTGATATTGACTTTTAGAGTCGTTACAATAAAAAAACACCGCCAAATAAGCGGTGTTTTTTATGAGAAATTGCCAAGAGCTTATTGAACCTTTTCTTCGCTTTTATCTTCAGATGTAGAGTTTTGAGCCTCAGTACCCTCAGCCAAAGATTCAGGTACAACTTCTTCTGCCTCTGGTACTGTTTTTTCTGCGGCCTTATCATCAAGGACTTCGATTCTTGGAGGAAGTTTACCCTCATCAATATAAACTTCTTTGTTATAATCGTCTAAAAAATGGTGCTTGATAAAGTCGCCGACTTGAATACCGTGTTTTTTGACATCTCCGGCATTGAGCTCAATAACAAACATTGCCGGTTCGGGAGCAATAATTAATTCTTCAGACATCGGCGTTGCATTTTCATAAATAAAGAAGATTTTGCCGTTTGCATTAACAAAAAGCATATCCAAAGGAATTTTTGTGTCTTTCATCCACATGGCAATTTGGTTGCTGACGTGAGATAAATCAAAAATCATACCGCTGTTTGCCGCCAGACTGTCTCTGCCCATCAAGCCTTTTTCAAGCTCCGGAGTAGATTTTGCTTCCTCAACATTATAAGTCACGTCGCCTTTTTGTGTCTTAATTGTCAGGTTTCCTTCTTGTGAGCAACCGGCAATAACAATTAAAGCTAAGAAAAGTTTCAAGAATTTACGCATCATTGTCTCCTTCAAGATTTTAAGTCAATTTTTCTCGGTTGCCATTGAGAAACGACGACAGGACCGTTTTGAGAAAGCAGGACTTTTTTTCTGTTACCAGAAAAAGCGTTATTTTTCTGAGATTTTTTACTTTGTTCAATAAAATGTTTGACAACGGCATTAAAGTCAACGGTATTAATGGTTCCGGAAATGCACATTTCCTTAAAAGCCTCATTTGACTTGATGAGCTTTTGCAAACTTTGCGCTGAAAGTTTGCCATATTTAGCCCAAACGCTTTCAAGAAAAAATTCAATTTTATCAGGAAATTTCACTTTAGGCATAAAAGGCCGCCCAAAGGCAAACATTCTTTTAAGATTCGGTTCGTAAAAACCGGTATGATCACATACAAAGAGACTAGGAGTGAGCATTTGCATGTTATAGTTCATGGCATAGTGCACCTGAGCCAAAAACAAAAGATGCTGCATCACTTCGGTTTCAAGATAAAGACCGTCTTTTTCTGCGCGGTTAAAAAACCAATAAGCGACGTCAATGGCGGTATCTGTAGCCGGAATAGTCATCTTCAATCCTTTCAAAATAAACAAAACAATTATAAAACATTTATTTAAAAACACAAATATTTAAATACACAAACTTAATATTTTTTTTGTTTGTATTTATTTTTGTTCTTGTTTTAAAAAAGTTAATAAGTTATCACTATATTAATTGGCGTAAAAACGCGTAATATAATTCAAAATAGGGTTAAAAAGATGTTTTCGCATAAAAATAAAATGACTTCAGCCTTTGTAATCGGGGCAATCTTGCTGATGAGTGCTTGCAAAAGTGCCTCTTTTCCTGAAATAACGGATGAATACGCTGAAACTTCGGAGGAGGGCTACCTCAAAGAGAGCTCCGGCCTGGCAAGTGATAGTAAAAATGTTGCTTACGAAGGTGAAACCATTACACCGGCCAAGACCACGCCGGTTATTGTTTCCGATTCTGAAGATTTGACCAAGGAAGAAACCGTTTTAAGCGAAAATACGGATGATATGAGTATCCCTGAACTTGATGCTGAAGACACCGAACCGGCTCCGGAGCCAAAGAAAACAGTCCAAGCTCCCAAAGCCGAACCGGCAGATTTACCGCAAATGCCTCAAGTCCCGAGTGTAACCTATTTGGTTGAAACTTTTTATTTTGATAACGGCAGCTCATATATGCCCGAAGGCGCCGCATCTAAGATTCGCCAAATTGTAAAAGAAGCCAAGAAAAATAACGCGTTTGTACGCGTTATGGGCTATGCCTCAAGCCGCACCCGCAATACGGATATGGCCAGCCATAAATTGGCAAACTTTAAGGTTTCGCAAGCGCGTGCCGAGGCTGTGGCAGCCGCATTAAAAAGAGCCGGCATGCCTTCCAACAAAATTTTAGTTGAGGCAATGTCGGACAATCGTCCGGCTTATCTGGAGGTTATGCCCGAAGGTGAACGCTTAAACCGTCGTGCGGAAGTTTATATCAGCTACTAAGATTTTTGAGGAGAGACAGTGGTTTTCAGCTTTGAAAATGTAAAATCTCTGGGAGGAAATCTTTGGAAAGCAACGCCTGTTGATGAAAGAAAAGCCGAAGTTATTGCTCAGCGCTTTGATTTGCCTTTGCTGGTTTCAAGGATAATTTCCGCCAGAGGGATAGAACTGTCCGATGTCGAAAATTTTCTCAATCCCAAACTTCAAAATCTTCTTCCTGACCCCAATGTATTGAAAGATATGCAAGTGGCGGCACAAAAAATTGCGCAAGCCATTATGCAGGGACGAAAAATCGCCATCATCGGAGATTATGATGTTGATGGTGCCACCTCATCGTCAGTATTGCGTTTATTTTTGGAAAGTCTTGGCGTCAAGCCGTTAATCCATATCCCGGAGCGAGATGAAGGCTATGGTCCAAGCCGTCTTGCTTTTGATGAATTTGCCGCACAGGGGGCAGACTTTGTGGTAACGGTAGATTGCGGTACCACGGCGTTTGATGTGTTTGACTATGCCAAAGAAAAAGGCTTTGAGGTTATTGTTCTTGACCACCACGAGGCCGAGGCAAAGTTGCCCAACGTGAGTGCGGTTGTCAATCCCAAACGTCTGGATGAGGACAATGATTATCCTTACCTCAAATATATGGCGGCCGTAGGCGTAGTCTTTGTTGCAATCGTTGCCATAAACCGCGAACTTCGCCAAGCAGGATTTTATCAAAACCATCAAGAACCCAATCTTATTCAGTGGTTGGACTTGGTCGCCTTAGGAACGGTATGTGACGTTGTTCCTCTATTGGGACTAAACCGTGCGTTTGTGCGCCAAGGGCTCAAAATTATGGCGCAAAGACGAAACATCGGCTTGAAAGCTCTAATAGATAAATCTTCAATTGCCGAAGCCCCGAGCGCCTTCCATTTAGGCTTTGTGCTGGGGCCCAGAATTAATGCTTGCGGCCGTGTAGGCGAGGCGGCATTGGGCAATCGCTTATTGTGCTGCCAAGACGAATTTCAGGCAAGCATGTTGGCCGACAAGCTCAATGAGTTTAATACCCAAAGAAAAGAGATAGAAGGCTATGTCTTGGAAAAAGCGATTGAAATGTTGGAAGGAACGCCGCAAACCTATCCGATAGCCTTTGTCTTTGGCCACGATTGGCACCAAGGTGTAATAGGTATCGTTGCCGGAAAATTAAAAGAACGTTACAACGTTCCGGCATTCGTGATGTCAATAGAAGATGATGAAGTAAAAGGCTCGGCGCGCTCAATTCCCGGGGTCGATTTAGGGGCATTGATTATAGCGGCCAAAGAAGGCGGCTACATCACCAAAGGCGGCGGACACACCATGGCTGCGGGCTTTTCGTTGGAAGAAAATCAAATTGAAGATTTCAGACGTTTTGTCGGAGAATATGTTGAACGCCAATTAGGCCATGAAGCCATAACTCCGATATTAGAGGCAGATGGGGTCTTAGATGTGGCCGGAGCCAGTGTCGAACTGGCCGATAAACTCTCGCAACTTGAGCCCTATGGCGCCGGTAACAGCGAACCTAAACTGGTTTTGGAAAGAGTAAGAATAAACAAGCCTAAAATGGTTGGAAGCGGACATGTAAGCTGTTATTTGAGTTCGGCAAACGGCGGTAGCCTAAAAGCGATGGCATTTCGCGTAGCCGACACCGACATTGGTCCGGCCTTGCTCAATAGTCACGGCGAAAGTTTTAATGTGATAGGGGTGTTGCGGCATGATAATTGGCAAGGCCGCAATTCGGTACAGTTTATTATTGAAGATGTAATGAGGGTAGAATGAAAAAAGACGAAGTAACCAAACGCGCCATGCGCATCCAACATATTCGCTTAGAGCGAGAAAAAGCAATTTTTATGAAGTTAGGTTCCAAAATCAAGGCTTATTTCTTTACCGGCATTTTGGTAACGGCGCCTGTGGCCATGACCTTTTATCTGGCCTACAAGCTCATAACTTGGATTGATGTCAGCGTCAATCGCTTGATTCCACCCGAATTCAGACCGGATAATTATTTGCCTTACAGTATTCCGGGCTTAGGCGTCGTATTGCTGATTTTAGCACTTATTTTAATCGGTATGTTTGCCGCCGGATTTTTAGGGCGCTTTTTCTTGCGCTTAGGGGAATGGATTGTCTATAAAGTTCCGTTTATCTCCAGTGTCTATTCTTTGCTCAAACAAGTTTTTCAAACTTTTCTTTCCAGCAAAAATGATGCCTTTACCAAGGTTGTTTTGCTGGAGTATCCAAGAAAAGGACTTTGGATATTGGGATTTGTCAGCTCCGACACGCAAGGTGAAGTGAAAGACAAATTAGGTCGAGAATTATTAAACGTCTTTATTCCGACCACGCCGAACCCCACATCGGGCTTTTTAATCTTTGTACCGAAAGAAGACATCATAAATGTTGATATGAGTGTTGAAGAGGGAATAAAATTTGTCATCTCCGGCGGCTTGGTCACCCCCGAAATGACCAAGAAAAAGTAAGATTAAAAAAATCTCCTTTGATAATGTTCAAAGGAGATTTTTTTTTCTAAAGTTGGTTAATGTCTCTTTAATTTGAGAACAGGACGCGCATAAATTTTCTTATTTATGTCAACACTGCTTCCCTCATAATACTCAGGAGCCCAGACCTTATCATACTCTATCGTTCCGTCATTCATTCTTAATTTCCATGCATGACGTGCATCATATAAAGAAGAAGTCCAATACCACCCTTCAAGAACTTCAGAACCCAAAGCTTTTAGGGCTGGGTTAATAGCATCTTTGTTTGCAAATAGAGCTCTTAATTCTGTCAGAGATGGCAGAAAAGCGCTATATTTTTCTACGCCGTCCTGATTATAGTCATAACACCATGCGGAACTCCCTGCTTCTTGTGATTTATCATTAATTTTTTCACCGAGAAACCCGCGAGTATGGCGTATAAAACAACGAGTTAGTTTTTTGCCATCAGCCTCTTGATGAAAAATCAATATTTCTCCGCAACGAGGACAAGAAATAATTTCTTCTTTGTCATTTCCCACGCGTATCAAAAGGTCCGGAGTGGCATAAAAACACCCCCACGCCAACCGCTTTTGCTGCAAACACAGAGCTAAAACTTCAGAGCCGGTAACGCTGCCTACAACTGCCATAACCTGACGATTTTGGAGTATTTCCGGATAGATTAAACCATCTGCATAAACATACATTCCAGGTAAAATTTCCTTTGGTGTTTCAAAGGTGTTATCCTCTTTTTTTAAGCTAAAAGATGTGAGGTCTAAAATCGGACGAACCAATGCACATTTATCAGCTCTCAAATTTTTACCTCGATAGCCCAATTCTCCGTCGCTCATTCTTAACTCCCAAGCATTATAGAAGTCATATGAGCAAGAAGAGAGATACCAACCATCTAGGCGTTCTGCATACAGAGCTTGCAAAGAGGCATTAATCACCTGACGATTAGAGAAGATATGACCTAATTCAAGCAAGGAAGGCAAAAAGGCTTCGTGCTTTTTAACCCCGTCTTGGTCATATTCAAAACACCATTCGGCTGCTTCGGCATTAGCTCCCATTGCTCTTACTCTGTTAACCAGAATGCGCGTTGCCTCTTTGCCGCTTCGCATCTCTTGAGTGTCATCTAATCGCGTTTCCAGATAATGGCTTGACCAGTTAAGACGAGCTTGCCTCAGGCAAACCGCTAATACTTTTGATTGGCTGACAAAGCCAACAATGGCCATAATTTGACGCCCTTTGATGATTTCAGAAGAAATAAGACCATCAGCATAAACATACATTCCGGGAGCCAGTCCATTAGGAATGTCAAACACCGTTCCCAATTTTTCGATAACGGTAGGCAAATCTTCCGGCTTAATTGATAGATTCCATCCATCAACTAAGTCCTCAAAACTAAATTGACTATTCATAAGCTAAATAATTAAAAGTAAATAATAAGTATTTATAACATTAATAGTCTATAATCAAAAAAAGAGCAACAAATTTTAAAGGCAAGAAAAAAGCCCCATTGAGGGGCTTTACTCTATCTGTTAGGGTTAACATTGGTCGGGAAGGGCATAAATTGTCCGACGCCGCCGAAATATTTTCTGAAAAAGCCTGGATTATGCCCGAGCGTTTCGGTTTTATCTGTGCTGACTTGGATTTCTTTTCCGTCTTTTTTAGTTAAGCGGTCAATTTGTGCAACTTGATTTTGGTCATTAAAACGGATGGTTAATACGTCACGACCGACTTCTTGCGGCGAGAAGAAAGCCACACGCTTGATGTCGGAGGACATATAAATCCACGTATTTTTATCTAAAGAAACCACACTTGAGGGCGCACCTAGAATCTGATGCACTTCGGACCGACTTTGTCCGACTCTGACTTGACTTATTCTCTCATTTGAGGGCATATTCCCGTTATGGGTAATAAATATATCGCTGCTGCAAGCCGAAGACATCATAACAACAAAGGTGCTTAACAAAAGTAATTTGCGGGTTGACATCTTTAATCCCTTACCGTTAAAACATAAATAACAATTAGCAACAACATATCACAAGGAAAGATTTAATGCAAAAACATTTTTCGTACCCGTTGATAGT
>CALXOP010000105.1 GCA_944390035.1 uncultured Alphaproteobacteria bacterium
CGCCGGGCCACGAAGACTTCTCCGAAGATACTTACCGTGTTTTAACGGCGGTAGATTCGGCCATCATGGTATTAGATTCCGCCAAAGGTATTGAATCTCAAACCAAGAAATTGTTTGAAGTCTGCCGTCTGCGTAATGTTCCGATTATCACTTTCATCAACAAGTTAGACCGCGAAGGCCTAGACCCATTTTTATTGCTGGATGACATTGAAAAAACACTGGCCATGGATTGCACACCGGCAAGCTGGCCGATTGGTATGGGCAAAGACTTTTTAGGCTGTTATGACCTAATTAACGACCAACTGATTTTGATGAACAAAACCGGCGACAAATCCACCATCAATGCCACGATTGAAACCTGCAAAGGCCTAGACGACCCCAAACTTGATGCCTTGTTACCGCAATATGCCGTCAGCAAACTGCGTGAAGATGTCACCATGGTTAGAGAACTTTGTCCGGCCTTTGATTTGGAATTATACTTGGCTGGAGCCATGACACCGGTCTTTTTCGGGAGTGCCATTAACAACTTTGGTGTAAAGGAAGTTTTGGAAGGCTTGCACCAAATGGCACCTACACCTCGTCCCCAACCCGCTGTTGAAAGAACCATCCAGCCCACCGAAAACAAAGTCACCGGCTTTATTTTCAAAATTCAAGCCAATATGGATCCCAAACACCGCGACCGCATTGCCTTTATGCGCATTTGTTCCGGCCACTTCAAAAGAGGGATGACATTAACCCAAGTTCGCACCGGAAAAGGCTTAAAGATTCCAACCCCTGTAATGTTTTTAGCCCAAGAAAGAGAGCTTGCCGAAGATGCCTACGCCGGAGACATTATCGGTATCCCCAACCATGGACAATTACGCATTGGCGATAGCCTAACCGAAGGCGAAAAAATCCACTTTACGGGTATTCCATCCTTTGCGCCCGAACTCTTAAAGAGCGTCCGCGCCCTCGATCCGTTAAAATCCAAACACTTAGGTGCCGCTCTGCAACAAATTGCCGAAGAAGGCGGCGCCAGCATTTTTAAGCCAATCATTGGCTCGGAATATATCGTCGGCGTTGTCGGCGCTTTGCAGTTTGAGGTTATGGCCGACCGTATCCGTACTGAATTTAATATTCCGGTTATTTTTGAACCGACCTCATATTATACGGCACGCTGGGTAAGCTGTCCCGATAAAAACGAGTTAAAGAAATTCTTGGATACCAACCAAGCCAACATTGCCGAAGACCACGACAAGGAATTGGTCTTTTTGGCGCGCAACGCATGGCACTTAGGCAAGATAAAAGAGGATTTCCCCAAACTCGTCTTGAGCACCACCCGCGAACAAGTTATTTAAAACTCAAAAAACCCCGCACAAATCTTGTACGGGGTTTTGTTTTTTTGCTGTTCCAATATGAATTAAAATTTCACAACCGGGCGAAGAACATAGTCAGCTTTGTAGCCAGTGCTGTCGTCGCCCTTATTAGTGTAGCTCCTATAACCATCACGCATACGAAAAAGCCACACACTGATAGTATAGAAGTACTCGGTAGAAGACCAATAATAATCGTCCGTCGTCAACTTACTAGCTCCTTTTGAGCTTAATAATGACAATGAGCTATTTATAGCACTTTTATTACTATATATTGTTATTAAATCTCTCATACTTGGCAAAAACCATTTACCTTGTCGGCAAAAATCTTTACTGCAACCATTTGGATTATATGCATTTACCGCATTGGCTGCGTATGTTGTTCCACTACAGCCACCGTTCGCGGCTAATATGGCATTTGTATTTGCTCGTCCATCGGTTCCACATACATTCAACATATCACTAGTGCCTTCACTATTGCCACAATTTTCCAAATTCGGTATATCACAATAACTACTCGACCACTTCATTTTCTTACTTCCGGCACTTCCATCTTGTTTCACATCTGTTAACGCTACTGCCAAACGATTTTCAACATCAAAAACTACACCTACCGGCGTTTTTGAAGAAAGCACTTCGCTTGAAATAGTACCGTCTCCATAAACAATCGAACCAACTTTAATTGCTTGTACACAAGAATTACCAGATTTTTCATACCCAGAATTACAGCTCCACGATTGAACCTTTGACTTACAATCCGCAAAATAGGTACAATTTGCATTTGCCGGACAAGATGAGATAACGGCTGTTTGATTGCGACAGTTATCAGCATAGGCCTTTTGGCATTTAGACTTACAATCTGAAAAATACGTCTCACAACCATAAGGCGTTTGCACGGCTGTGCGGTTACGGCAGTTATCAGCATAGGCTTTTTGACAAACACTATTGCAAGGAGACGCATAATACGTTTCACATCCATATGGAGTTGCTACACCGCTTGGGCAGGAACAAGTTGCATAACGTGTACCGGTATCATCGCTACACGAACTCCCCTTTATTTGCGGATCATTACAAGAAGCGTAAGGATACGTTGAAGTATCGCAATAGCATCTATATTTACCGCCACAAGTATCTGAACTGAGTTTTTTTGGGCTGGAACATTGTGACGGGGAGTATTTATAAGTCACGTCGCAACATCTGTCATAAATGGCATCATTATACGGGCAAGCGCTGTTAAATAAGCCAGATGCGCAAGACGTTACCGTATAGCCTAAATTTTTACAGTAATTTCCAGTTGGATCTGAGAAATCATTGTTCTTGGCATCATCATTACCAAAGTCGGTTCCTTGGTCGCCAACAATAAAGTGCACCCCTGCTGTCTGAAAAGTATGACGATTGGGCAGGCTTAAGTCAAAACCTGCCCGTGACAAAGGTTCAAAGGTTTGGTTTAGACTGGTTCTTACGAAGTGCGTGTATTGTGGACTTGCACCTTGCAAGTTGGTTGACACGTTGTTTTCAC
>CALXOP010000106.1 GCA_944390035.1 uncultured Alphaproteobacteria bacterium
AAGGGTCACCAAAGTAGGTGATGGCATCAAACGGAATGGTTAAGGTTTGCGGTACACCGTTAAAACTTAAATCAATGGAAAAAGATGTGGATGATACAATTAAATTGGAATATTGGTGTTGGATGACTATTGTCATTTCGTTGGGATATTGTTGTTTGAGGGCATCGGTCATGACAACTTGCGGGTGAGAGGTCTTAAATGTAATATAAAAATGATTTTCGCCGGGAAGACCTTGTCTTTCAGCTATCTTTAATGCTTCAATCACAACATGTTTGAGCGATTTTTCGATTAATTTATCATAATTGATTTCTGTTAAATACTCACTCATCCGTTTCCCTTTCTGTTTGAATAAGGGCCGTTCTGTTGCTGGGTGGCCCAAACCCCACTTACGACTATCCAAAGTCATAAGAATTTAGATTTGTCGCTTTAGACTAAGCAGCCAAAGCAACTGGAGCTACGTTATTATCGTTAGCATTCATTTTAATTTGAACCGATAACGGTGGTATCTCACCGGACACAGCTCATATCTTTACTGCTCCCAGTCAATCCTGTTTCACCCCCGAAGAGTCTTAATTGGTGGAGGTGCCGGGTACTGCCCCCGGGTCCTAAAAGCCTATTTTATACAGCCTCTAGTGTCGTAGCTGATTGCTCAGCGGGAATTAGTATAGCCATAATCTTATGAGATTTCAAGAGAATTAGTTGAAGCGAGCAGAGGTTTTATTGACAAAAGGAAAATTGATGCTAGTATTGAGCTCAATTTTTTATTCTTATGTCAAACTTAAAATTTATCTTATTATGGAAGATTATGAAAAAAGGTTAGATTTTCTAACACCGGAACAGATTGACCAAATTTTGTTTTGCAAAATTAAAAATGGTCAAATCAACACTTTTTTGGATATGGTTGCAAAAGGTTATGGTCTCACACCATTTATTTTGAATGCTCTGATTGATTTCGGTTATGAAAAGGTGATTCAAAAAGCCTTGCAGTCAAGTGTTCGTTTGGCAAATGATTGCTATCAATTCTTGTGTGTCTATTGGGGAAAGAAAAAAACCGAAGATTTTTTGGTGGAACAAAAATACTTCAATTACATTAAGCAAAATTTTCCTGTAGATTCTTTGGTTGAGTATCAATTATGGGATATTTTGGCACAAAGAGAAGAATTTGAAGCCTTGGCCGAAAACGGACAATTTGATGTTTTGGCGGCGTATAAGCAATATCAACTTTTGGTGAATCGTGGGCAATTGGACTATGTGTGCCATAAGGGATTGTATAAATTTCTTATTCTTACACAAGCCGGAATGGAAAAGCTTATCCAACTCAAGAAATGGAAAGAATTTTTTGTGGGAATTTCTTTAGCCCCATATAATGGTTTTTCTGTATCTGAAATTTTGGAAGTGTTGTGGAATAATGGTATGCAAAAGCTGTTGTTTGCAAAGTGTTATGATGAGTTCTTGCTGAAAGAAAAAAAATACACCAAGCCTTATGTGGCAAATAAAAAATGGGGCACTTTAGCTGCCTATGGTTTCTATGACGAGATAGACTGGGAAGATTATCTTGGCCAAGTCATTGCGAGCAAAAAGGAAGATGTGTACAAAGAAGCCGTTGAGGCAAAAAATTGGGCTTTTCTGGCAAAGCACCAACAACATGCGTTGTTGTTTAGAATCGGAGAGTTTAAGTGGTGGTGGAAATCATTTGGCTAACATTCTGATGTTTAAAATAAAAAAGCCAAAGGGTATCTTTGGCTTTTTTATTGGCTTTTGGAGAAATAGGTTTATACTCATCTTAATATAACGGAGGATACACTATGACGAAAGTTGCCATTTGGTGTCGAGAAAAAACAGAAAATCTGATTGGAGTAGGCCAAGAAATTCCTTGGAAAGTTCCTTCTGACAGTCGCTTTTTTGCAGATGTGATTGCTGAACAAAATGTGGTGTTTGGGCGTAAAACATTTGAGACTATTCCTAAACAAGTTTTGGAGAGGTGCAATGTTTGGGTGCTGTCTTCTCTTCAGCCGGAAGATGAACAGGTGGCTCAAAATGAGCATTGGCTTTCAGATATTCGCTTTTTTAAGGAATTTGAAGAAGATTTATATATCGGCGGCGGAGCGCAAATTTATAATGCTTTTGTGAACGGTGCGCCGAAATTAATGCCGGATATTATTGTTGATTGCGTTTATTCTGGCGAGATAAATTCTAAGCCTGAGGGCGAAAAAATTACCATTACGCCATGTGTGGAAACCATGCGCAAAAAATATTTTAAGATTACGGATGATTTTGAAAAAGATGGTGTGCGTGCTGCACTTTGGGTAAAAAAAGGTGATTTTGTTGAGCAATCAGTATTGAAACGATTATTGCTCTTACTCGAAAATAGGTAAATGAAAACCCCGATATTCTGATGTATCGGGGTTTTTTAGTGATGAGCAATCTTACTTTCTTGCATATTTCCAGCCTTTTTCGGTATTTTTTAGTTCCAGCTGAATGCCGTTTAAGCAGATGTTATCTTCCAGCGGTTTGATTGTGGCGTGGCTGGTTTCAATGGTGCAGATGTTGCCAGAGCCCATGTCAAAAACGAGATAACTTTTGCCGTCAGAACTTTTGTAACCGGCGCAGCAATAAGTGTGATTGGCACTTAAAAAGTAAGTTTTGCGATTGGGTGAGATTTTTAATCTCTCCAGCGGCGTGTCTGGCGCAATGGTAATGTTAAAACGCTCTTGTGCCGCCTGAAGTTGAGGGATGATTTTGTCGGCCTCAACATTTTTGTTTTGAAATCCTTTAGGTTTCATATGTCAAAATTTTTAAGGGTTAATAAATATAGAAAAATAGTGTTATTGACGTTGTTATAATGGAAATTTTTTATTTTTCAAGAAAAAACGCCCTGATCAGTTATGATTGGGGCGCTTTTTTTTGTGTTTTTTCAATAGTGTGTTTTTCAAGTTGCGGGGAGGTATCCTCACGATAGCTGCATGCAACTGTTTAGGTTTTCAAGATTGGAGATTATTTCTTTCTGATGTCAGCAAAACGCTGAACATTTTCTACACGCTGACGGAGGTAATGAACACCATCGTATTCAAACTCCGTGAGTGGCGTCATAGACACCACATTGGCGGTATCAATAACTTCAATCTTGGCTTTTTTCCCGGCTTCCTTGATGAGCGGGCGAACCGCAAAGTCAGCGCCGGATGTTATTTCTGCCCAGACCTTGACTGGAATGTTGGGCTGTATCAAGTCTTTTCTTTTTTCCTTGCCACTTTGTTTTGAGATGACAAGGGTAAAGGCCCCAACTTCTTTAATGTTTCTTCCGGTTGCAGCTACCATAGCTGATTTTGTAGTGGCTGCGTTCAAGTACTCCTGGTTCAAAATTTTTTTACACATAATTGTAAATTTTTATGCCCCTTGTGGGGGCGGTTAAACATATAATTATAAATCACTGAAAAGAATAAAAGCACAAATAAAATAAAAAAGCAAGTGAAAAATGACAAAAATTTCAGAAAATATACAAAATGGCTTAAGCCAAAAGACTTAAGCCATTGGAATTGAAGTATTTACTTTTTGCTGACCGGTTCATATTTTGCAAAACCGTCTTGCTTGTCGAGTTTGAAAGTTTGTCCGGCGATTTTGGCCTCGCTTATTTCTGCAAACTTCACATCTTCTGGATTGGTCAAAACCGCATTGTGCAAAGTTTCGCCAACCGCAAGCAACAGATATTTTTGTTGTTCTTGTTCATCTTGACAGCGGATATACCAGACGGCAACCTTTTGTCCTTTACCAAATTGGGAACATTTCTTTTGAAAAGTGGCCAAGCGGGTGTGGACTTGTGATGATTCAACATGAACTTTGAATTTTCCGGCAGCATAGCCCAATGCTGTATAAGCATCATGGCTGTTTAAATTCATTACTTCTTTCATGATAATAAAATTTGGTTAGACATAATGATAACTGCTTGTGTTGGATATAAGCACAAGCAGTTAGTTTTGGCAAGTCTTATTCTATGATGTTGATAGTTTATTTTAAGGAAGAAGGGTGATGATTGCACCAATGCTTAAAGGAATTGATAAATTATCATCAATTTCGAGTTTGTCTTCATACATCTCGGCCATAGTTGCGGCAAAAGCGGCAATGATGCTGGCATAAGTGACCGGCAAAATCATGTTGCATAAAATCATAATGACTAATGCACTGAGGAAAAAGGCAACAGTTCCTTCTAAGGATTTGTACTTGTAGAGCTTTCTCGTGCCATAGGCTTTGCCAAAAATAGCGGCACAAGTATCAGAAACAAGCATTACGCTTAAGGCGACAACTGCAACGTTGGCCGGAAAGAGTAGGGTGCAGGCAATGGCCGCCAACATAACATAAGCTCCGCCGCTTAGTTGCAGTTCATTGCGTTTGAGCTCTTTGTTGCGAAGTGCCTTGTAAAAAAGCAGACCAAAGGTTCTTCTGGCCCAACGCCATTTTTTGTAATTGCCATATTCCAATATGACGTCGCCAATGAAAATGGTGGCAAAAATGATGATGCAAATTGCCGGTTCAACAAAATATATTAAGGCCGGAATCCAAAGTGAGCTCAAGTGAATTAACTTGCGCAAGCATTCTTTTTTGAAGGATTTGTTGACATCAATATGCAAGTCTGCCGCTAAAACACTTGGATTGAGCGCCGAATTGCGGAGTCGGTTGCGATATTTTTCAATATTGGCTTTGTAGGTGTCTATGTTTAGGCGCAGTCCATAATGTCTTATTTTCATGTTATTTCTCAATATTTGATAATTTTCTTGTTTGATATCATTATTTGCTTGTTAAGTAAAGCCTAATGCAGTGAATTTAATAACTCTTTGATAAAAGTCAATATCTTTGAGAATAAATTCTTTTAACTACATAATTAATTATCATGATAACCATAAAGGCAGATATCATACTAAATACCGAATGTGACAGAAAATGTTGGCCGCGATACATTTGATAAATGGCGGCACTCCAGCCTAAGGTGAGGCCTAAACATAATCCTAAAATGCGATTCTTTTGGCTCTTAAAACAATAATAGAGTGCCATAAAGGCAAAACCTGCCGTGGCGTGGCCAGCCGGAAAACAACGTCCCGGTTTAGGCTGGATGAAGTCAGCAGGGTAGTCTTCCAATATTCTGACAAAAGGGTACAGCCCGTTGTAGATGTTGAGCTGATAGGGGCAATAGACGTTGGTAAAATATTTGGCACTGGCAACGATTAACGGCACAAAAATAATACTCAACAACATTATCAGGTAAGGTTGGTTACCGGCTCTTAAGTTTTGGTGCTTAATGGAGTAGAGCAAGCGAATTAAACAAAAGACCGCCGTGGCGATTAAGACGTTCTTTAATCCGGAATAAAAAATAAAACTCAATTTTTTGTGCAAAGCCGGATAGATTAACCAGCGATTGTTGGCTCGGTCAAAAAAATGCTCCTGCAACAGCACATCCCAGTCGGTGTAATATTCCAGAGCTAAAACCCCTAAAAGTAAGAGTGCACCAATACTTAAGCCGATGAGAAGTCTTTTCATTTATTTAGTCCTTGAGATTTTGCTTCCAATCCGATGCGGTTTGATAGAAGGCAACTGCTTCGTTGAGTAACTCGCTTTGCTCCTGAGAGGAGACGTCTTGCGGGTGGAAGGAATGTTCTTTAATGGGTTTTAGGATGACGTCAATGCCGTCTTTGACATAGCCGATTTTTTGGAAATTGCTGACGAAAAAGCGACTTTCGTAGTTGGAAGCCAGTGCGTCTTGTCCATAAAAATGGCTCTCATAGTCAAAGTTAAGTAAGCCTAATAGGGTCGGTAAAACATCTAACTGGCTGACAGGCGTGTCTATTCTTTGGGCCTTGACCAATTTGGGAGCATAGATAATCCAAGGAATATGGTGGTCTTCGAGATTAATTTCCTCATCACCGGCGGCTCCGGCCGTGTGGTCGGCAACAAATACAAATAAGGTATTGTCAAACCAAGGTTTTGTCTTGGCTTGGGCAATGAATTCGCCAATGGCGTAGTCGGCATATTTTACACCGCCTTCGCGTCCGCCTTTAAGGTCTATCTTGCCATCAGGATAGGTGTAGGGACGGTGATTGGAGATTGTGAGCAAAAAGGTTAAAAACGGTTTGCCCGAGTCATAAGATTTGTCAGCTTCTTTGATGACCTTGGCAAAGGTGTCTTCATCAGAGGCTCCCCAAGCATTGGCAAAGGTGATTTCGTCTTTGTTCCACGTGCCGCGGTCAATAACCTGAAAACCGTTGTTGCCTAAGAAGTAATTCATATTATCAAAATAACCATAGCCGCCATATATCCACTTGTTGTCATAGCCTTTAGAGGCAAAAACAGAGCCTAAGCTGTGGAGATTTTCGTTTTCGGGACGACGAACGATGGATTGGCCCGGAAGCGGCGGAACACTCAAAGTGACAGCCTCAATTCCACGAACCGAACGTGTGCCGGAGGCGTAAGTATTGCTGAAAAATAAACCTTCTTGACTGAGACGGTCCAGGTTTGGGGTTACTTTGTAGAGCCCGGGGTAACGATTTTCGGTTAAAAATTTGGAGCTCATACTTTCCATTAACACAATAATGACATTGTGTTTTTGCTCCGGTCGGGCTGAGGTGATATGACGTGTAATGTCAGTCTTATTCTTAAACGTAACATTGTTGCCTTGGAATTTGTTTTGCAAAATATCAATGTTTGTTTGCGGGTCATGGGTGATATAAAAATCTGAATAAGAAATTTCATTCTTGAGATAAGCGCTAAATAAGCTGTAACGGCCGTTTTTGGAGAGCTCATTGTTGAAGCGGTTGGTGTTGACTTCCAGATTGCTCATATCAATATTGTGGTAAGCCAAGACGCAGATGAGGGCATAAATGAGAGTGTAAAATAAGCGGCGGAAGAATTTTGGAGCCGGCGCGGCAATGAATAACCACCGTTTGGTGAAATATACCGTCACAAAGGTGAGGGCAATAAGCGTGCCAATAATGCTCCAAACGGGATAAGATTCCGTGATGTTGGCAATGACCTCATTGGTGTAAACCAAATAATCAACTGCAATGAAATTAAAGGCAGATTGAAATTCGTCCCAGAATATCCATGCTGCCGCTAACTCAAAATAGGTGGAGAAAACAAATAAACTATATGAGAAAATCGTAAAGAATTTATCGAATTTCTGATTGACCCAAGATTGCGGCAAAATCAGCAAATAGAGCACAAAAGGCGTCATACTGAACAAAAAAGCCACTAAACTGGTCAGTAATAAAACCCCCAGTGTTTTGATAATGGCGGTGAAGGAAAAATCCAACACATTAAAATTGTTAACGGTTTGGCAGAGTAGATATATGCCTCCGGCAATTAGGGTGAATACTAAAAATGGTAGTAGGCGTCGAACGAGGTATGTGTTCATATCTTCTCTTTACTCCAGATGATGATTATTGTTGACCTCAATGTATAGAAGTTTCAATTAATTGGCAATATGAAAGGCAAGTTATACAGTATAAATTTAGAAAGAGGCTCCTTGGGGGAGCCTCTTTCTTTAGATTGCTTGTTTGACGGCTTCAATGGCCTCGGCAATTTTGGCACCGTTCGGGCCACCGGCCTGAGCCATATCGGGGCGTCCGCCGCCACCTTGTCCGCCAACCGCCTGAGAGGCTTTCTTGACCAAATCGATTGCCGAATATTTAGCGGTCAAATCTTTGGTGACGCCAACCACAATCGAGGCTTTGTCATCTTTATTGGAGGCCAATACCACAATGCCGGAGCCGAGTTCGGGCGTAATCTCATCAATAAAGGCTTTTAGTTCTTTGGGGTGGACATTAGGGATGGCACGACCCACAAATTTAATGCCGTTGATGAGTTCAAAATTCTCACGATTGTCGGCAGCTTTGTTGCTGGCAAAACGTTTTTTGAGTTCAAACATATCGTTTTCAAGTTTTTTCTTTTCTTCTAAGAGCTGTTTTACTCTCTTTTCCAAATCGTTGGGGCTGGTTTTGAGCAAACTGCCAACGGCGTGGAGTTTATCTTCCATCTCTTGAACGAATTTTTCAGCACCATGTCCGGTTAAGCATTCTAAGCGTCGAACACCAGCTGAAACGGCACTTTCAGATACAATATTGAAATAGCCGATGTCGCCGGTTTCTTTAACGTGTGTACCGCCGCACAGCTCTTTAGAGAAGACTTCTTTGTCATCGCCCATGGAAACAACGCGGACTTCTTCGCCGTATTTTTCGCCAAACAGAGCCATAGCCCCTGATTTAATCGCGTCTTCTTGCGACATTAAAGCAGTGGTGACATGATAGTTGTGACGGATGGCGTTGTTGACAATATTTTCAACTTGGCGAATTTCTTCAGCCGTGATTTGTTTGGGGTGAGATAAGTCAAAACGCATTCTATCGGCAGAAACGTATGAGCCTTTTTGGGCTACGTGATTGCCTAAGACATCTCGCAAAGCACGGTGGAGTAGGTGCGTAACCGAGTGGTTGGCACAAATGTTTTTGCGATTTTCTTCAGCTACTTGGAAAGTTAACACATCTCCGACTTTGACACTGCCTTTGATGAGTTTGCATAAGTGAGCGGAAATGCCATCCAATTTCTTTTTAACATCCAAAACTTGGATGGTGACATCATCACTGCTGATTAAACCAATATCACCGACTTGGCCGCCCATTTCGGCATAAAAAGGTGTTTGATTGGCAATTAACCAAAATTCACCATGGCTGACGACATTAAGTGACTCATTATTGACAACCAAGGCCGTAACTTGGCCGTCGGCTTTCAAAGTGTTGTAGCCCAAGAATTCGGTTGAGCCGACTTTTTCTTGAATCTCAAACCAAACTTTTTCAGTGCCGGTATCACCCGAGCCAGCCCAATTTTTACGGGCTTCGGCTTTTTGTTTGGCCATGGCATCATCAAAACCTTTGGTATCAACCGAGATGTTTTTGGTGCGCAAAGCATCTTGGGTGAGGTCAAGCGGGAAACCATAAGTATCATAGAGCTTAAAAGCAACCGAACCGCTTAATTCATCACCGGATTTGAGGTTTGCCGTTTCTTCATCCAAAATACGAAGACCTTTATCAAGAGTTTTGATAAAGCGGCTTTCCTCGGTCTTAATCGTTTCGCTGATGAGGGCTTGCGCACGATAGAGTTCAGGATAAGCTTCGCCCATTTCTCTTTGCAGAGAGGGCAGAAGTTTATAAATCATCGGTTCATGGATGCCAAGCAGTTGAACGTGGCGCATGGCTCTGCGCATAATACGACGCAAAACATAGCCGCGACCTTCATTGGTCGGTAAAACACCGTCGGCAATCAAAAAGCACATGGCGCGCAAGTGGTCGGCAATGACGTTGAAAGAAGATTTCAGCGGACCTTCTGGGTCAGCACCGGTGAGTTTAGAAATATCGTTTATCAGGTTTTTGAACAAGTCAATTTCATAGTTAGAGTGAACGCCTTGCAAAATGGCAGACATTCTCTCCAAACCCATGCCGGTATCAATACAACGTTGTTTTAATGGAATTCGGCTGCCGTCGGGTAAGTCTTCAAACTCATCGAAAACCAAGTTCCAAATTTCAATCCAGCGGTCGCCGTCTTCTTCAGGTGTGCCGGGGAGGCCGCCCCAAACTTCGGGACCATGGTCATAGAAAATCTCAGAGCAATAACCGCAAGGGCCGGTATCACCCATTTGCCAGAAGTTGTCTTTGGTGGCAATGCCGATAATGCGGTCTTCAGGTAAGCCTGAGACTTTACGCCAGATGTTGCGTGAAACATCATCGGTGTAATATACGGTTACGGCTAAGCGGTCTTTCGGAATACAAAACTCTTTGGTGACCAATTCCCATGCCCAGGCAATGGCTTCTTCTTTAAAATAGTCACCGAAAGAAAAGTTACCCAACATTTCAAAAAATGTGTGGTGTCTGACATCGTATCCGACAGAATCCAAGTCATTGTGTTTGCCACCGGCTCGAACGGATTTTTGGGAAGTCGTCGCTCGCGTATAGTCGCGCTTTTCGTTGCCGGTGAAAATGTTTTTGAATTGAACCATTCCGGAGTTGGTGAACATCAGGGTCGG
>CALXOP010000107.1 GCA_944390035.1 uncultured Alphaproteobacteria bacterium
GCAATCAAAGCAATTCCGATAACATAGTAGATAAAATTTGATTTTTTCTGTCTCATAAGCTATAACCTTAAAAAAAATGTTGATAAAAAAACAAGTCTTTATATTATCTAGCATAATAAACTTGAAAGAAGAATTAAAAAAACAAACCATGACCAAAAAAATTGATAAAATAATATTGCTCGTCGGATTAATGGGCAGCGGCAAAACCAGCGTCGGTAAAAGATTGGCCAAAAAATTAAATTTGCCCTTTGTTGACGGTGACCAAGAGATTGAAAAAGCCGCAGGATTATCTTTGGTAGATGTACTCAAATGTTTTGGCGAAGAAGAATATCGCGCCGGTGAAAAAAGAGTAATGAAGCGCCTTCTGCAAGGCAGCCCTTGCGTTTTGGCCTCTGGTGGCGGTTCTTTTGTAGCCGATCAAACCCGTGCCTTGGCAAAACTTCACGCCATTACAATTTGGCTCAAGGCCGATATTGATGTTTTGTATAACCGCACGGCCGGACGCAAACATCGCCCGTTTTTGGAAGGCGACGATTCGCACCTCAAAAACAAACTGGAAAAATATATCTCCGAAGAATACCCGTATTACTCTGAAGCCGACATTGTCGTTGAAACCAAGGAAGAACAAGTGGACAATACTGTTCAACGCGTCATTGAGGCTATCAACCAATTCCTAAGCAAATAAAAAAGGCTGCAGTTTGCAGCCTTTTTTATTAAGTTTTATCTGGCACCAATAAGCGATAAAGAAGAGATGGTATCTCCCATACCCACTAAGGTTAAAGGTTTTTCCACCAAAATTGTCGGCAATGCAATCAAATCATAACCATCAACTTCGGCCATACCTGTTTCAAGCAAAGCCGGAGCCTTAACCAATTCGGCCAATTCGGCCAACTCATCTAATCCAACATCTGAAACTTTTTGCCCATAAGCCCATAAAAGGTTTTCTTTATTATGAATATTTCCGGTTCCGGCCTTACTGGCAGCAATGGTTGCGGCCAACATCATCCCTCTTAAATTAGCCTCAGGCGTAATTTTAAATCCTTTATCTTGCAAGGTCATATACAAACCAAACATATGGAGTTGGATTCGAGGTGTTTTAAGTTTGTTTTTAATCGCCAACAAAGCCTCAAACAAATTTTTGCTATGTGTATCTTCGTTACACTTTTTAGCCAAACTCTCACAACCGATAACTTCCAAAATATCAATGGCTTCTCGCTCATTAATTCCGACCGAATCAACCTTTGGTGCCACTTCTTCCACAATGGCTTTGCGCACGGCTACATCTTGGGTTGAAGCAATTTCCAAATGCACAATATCACCGTTTTCTTTCCAATTTTCAATAATCGGCAAAGACTTCTTAATAAGGTTAACGCCGTCATTTTGCTTGGTTAAAGCATGAAAACCAGACAAAATCACATAATCCATTTTTTGGCTTGTGGTAGCTTCAACAAAACTTTTATCCATCACCAAATGCAAATTCATGGGGTCGTATGTCGCAATAAAGCGATTAGACTTCGGACAAACAAAAGTCTCACCTTCAAAAGTAAAACTATCTCCTTTATCAAATTCAATAATCCAGTGAATCAGAGGAATATCTTCTTCGCGGTTTATCTGGTAGGCCGGCTTTTCATTTCCGTCTTCATCAAAAGATACCAAATTATCCAACTTCAAAAA
The DNA here is from genome assembly GCA_944390035.1 of uncultured Alphaproteobacteria bacterium. GTDB lineage: Bacteria > Pseudomonadota > Alphaproteobacteria > RF32 > CAG-239 > Scatocola. The sequence goes on from CALXOP010000107.1 coordinate 1,675, forward strand.
TTGTTCAGCTTGGAGTTTTGGCAAAGAATTGGCATGAGCAAACACTTTTTTCACGCCGACCACAGCCAAAACATTGGCAACGATTCCGCCTTGTCCGCCCATCTGCAAGCGATTATATCCCAAGTGCTTAACCATCCAATCAAATACAATTTTATCTTCGGTCAACCACTCTTCGGCAATACCTCTGGTAAAGCACTTAAAAATTCCTTTAATCACATCACTGCCGAACATCAAAGTATTATGTCCGTTTTCTGTCAGGCTCTTTAAACTCAAACCTGAGGCTTGAGCCAATTCGGCAATTTGCGCTCCTTTAATTTTGAGCACGGCATCAATATTTGCGTTAAAAGCTGTTGCCGCCGAATTAACTTTTTGAACATTTTGCAAAATTTGCGGAACTTGATTAAATTTATCAGCCCAAACTTTTTTCAAACCAGACTTATCCATTTTATCAATCCTCTAAACTAGTTATTTTTCAAGTTGTTAACTTTCATCAAAGCCAAAGAATGAGCTGAAATATTGGCAATAGCTTGATTAAAATTAACCTTTGTTTGAGCTTTATCCATCCAAACTTTTAAAATTTCGTTATCGGTAACAACCACATTATTCATTTTGTGCAAAACATCCAATGCCTGACGCAAATTTCCCTCATCGACCAAGTTTTTCACTTGTTTAAGCATATTTTTATCTTGTTGTTCACTCTGTGGAACCGCCAAATCATTAACCCTTTTAACCTTAACCACTTCACTGAGTTTAATATTGAGTTTTTCTTTCCAGCTTTTTCCTTCCAAATTTTGTTTTTCGCTGACTTTTTCCAAATTTTTATAAATTTTTTGGAATTGAACTCTCAGTTCATTTTGCGACATCACACCCTCATGAGCCGCACGAACGATTGTAGCCACATCATTTTCAATATCTTTATCACCTTTTGCCAGTTGATTTAAAATTTCGGCCTCATACACAAAATTAACGCCGTTATCTGCACATTCGCGCACCATCATGGTCGCTGTTAACACCAAAGCACCGTCATCACTGATTTTTGCCAAAGTATCGAGTTTGTCTTCAATTTTATCCAAACGCGTAACAATACCCAACACGGTAGCAACATCTGCCTTAGAATTAATCACATTCAAATTTTGTTGCTCAATGGCAGAAATTTTATCTTCCACCTGAGACAAATCCACCTCAGAACCGGCCTGTTGCGGCAAAGAATTTATTTGCATTTGCAGTTGTGAGATTTGGCTTTGCAACAAAGAAATTTGTTGGTAAAGCATATTTTCTTTTTGAGAAGCCTCTTCTTTTTGAGCAGACGCATTTTTCACCCAAGCACTAAAATTTTGCACCCATGCCGGATTCTGCCACAAACCATAAACAATCGCTAAAACCACAACTAAAGAAAAAGTCTTAAAAACCAGATGCTTAGATTGAGTTGATACGGGTTGAACAGCATCTGTTTCTTGTTTTTTTTCAGTATTTTTGACCATCTTAAAATCCTTATGTGATAATTCTTGGCAACAATTTTTTTATAGTGTATATAATTTAAAAAAAACTGCAATACAAAAACGGATAAACAACATGTTAGTACTTGGTATAGAAAGCAGTTGCGACGAGACCGCGGCTGCCATAGTCAATGAGAAGAGAGAAATTTTGGGACAAAGCCTTCTTTCACAGGAAGAACACAAAGCTTATGGCGGCGTTGTTCCGGAAATTGCAGCTCGCTCTCACTTAGACCATATAGATGAAATTATTGAACATTGCGTTAACAAAGCCGGCATCAAGCTAGAAGACTTAGACGCCA
>CALXOP010000108.1 GCA_944390035.1 uncultured Alphaproteobacteria bacterium
CATCCTCCAGCGGTGATGAGAGCTTTTCGATTTTGCTCAAAGAAACGATGAAATCGCAGTCGAATCCGGTTAATGCCGCGGGCGGGATAAATGTTGCCGATGCCATTTTTGCCACGCAGATGGTGGACGGAGAAGAAGAAAAAGAAATTCGCAAAAAACTTGTGAAACGCGGGCAGACCTTGCTTGAAAAATTAGAAGAAATCAGAGACGGGTTGCTCATGGGCTATATTTCACGCGACCGTTTGATTGAAATCTCTCGCTTTGTGAAAGACAATAAATTTCAATCAAGCGACCCTAAGCTGCAAGAGATTTTAAGCGAAATCGAATTAAGAGTGGAAGTTGAACTGGCAAAATTGATGAAATAGCTGTTATCAAACGTTTTTTTGCTTGAAGTTTGCGCCTTAAATTTGTATTTTGCTTGCTATAGATTTTTTATTGTTAACTATCCATAAGGAGAACGAAAATGGATATGGAAAGCGCTACAATTCTTCCGCCGGATTATGTTCCGTCCGCAGATGAAGAATACATGAACGATATGCAGGTTGAATATTTTCGCCAGAAGCTCTTAAACTGGAAAAAATCTCTTCTTAACCAATCTCAGGATACTTTGGAAGATTTGCGTCAGGGTGGGTTAAACCAACCTGATGATATTGATCGTGCATCTTTGGAAACAGACAAAGCGCTTGACTTGCGCACCAAAGACAGAGCGCGCAAGCTCATCTCTAAGATTGATGAAGCCTTAAAAAGAATTGAAGACGGCACTTACGGATACTGCGAAGAAACCGGTGAGCCTATCGGTTTGGAACGCTTGGAAGCTCGTCCGGTGGCAACCTTGTCCATTGAAGCACAAGAACGCCACGAACGTATGGAAAAGACCTACGACGACGAAGCTTAGGCTCTTTTTATGACAGTACGTAACTTTATTTTGGCCTCTGGCTCGCAACCCAGAAAAATGTTGCTGCAACAAATTGACTATGAACCCAAACTCATAGATCCGGCTGATATTGACGAAACGGCTCTCAAATTTGAAACACCGACAGCTTATGTCAAACGCATGGCAAAAGAAAAGGCTTTGGCAGTTGCCAAAAGGCACCCGGGCGAAGTTGTTTTGGCTTGCGATACGGTGGTGGTTGTCGGCAACAGAGTTTTGCATAAGTCAAAAAATCCCGAAGAACAAACTTTAGTCATGAAAGCATTGTCGGGCAAAGCGCACAAAGTGTTGAGCGCGGTATGCGTGGTCAATCGGGACGGAAAGCTCGCTTTGAGATGCGTGGCAACCAGATTGTTGATGAAAAAAATGACTGAGGCTGAAATTAAAGATTATGTGGATAGCAATGAATGGGTCGGATGTTGCGGCTACAAAATTGAGGGAAGGCTTGCAGCCTATGTGAAAAAAATTGTCGGCTCGTATTCGGGCGTGGTTGGCTTGCCGTTGTGGGAAGCCAGAAATTTGTTAGAGGGGGCAGGTGTAAAATGAGTATTGATACAATCATCTTTGAAAAATATAATGCGGCGGTTCGTTTGGCCGAATTGGAAAATGCAGACCTTAAGGAATTGATTTTTGCTAACGAAAACAGTGCCTCAGAGGGAAACATTTATCTTGGCAAAATTACCAAAAAAATTGAATTAGCTCATGATAAAGTCGGTTTCTTTATTGATATTAACGACGGGCATGATGCTTTTTTGAACGCCGATGAATATGGTTTGAAAGAAGTTAATTACACCGAAGGTCAGAGCATTGTTGTGCAAGTTGCTCAAGAAAAAAGAGCCGAAAAAGGCGCCAGAGTGGTTAGGGCGATTCAATTTGTCGGCGAGAGAATCGTGTATTGCCCCTATCGCATGACGGTTGAGGCCTCTCCTCGAATCGAAGACAAGGAAAAATTAGCCGAATACAAAGAAAAAGTTTTGGAAAACACCACCGGCCAAGAAGGTTGGATTTTAAGAACCTCGGCGGTGGAGGTTCCGTTTGAGGAAATTGCCAAAGAAATGGTTGAATTGCGCAATTTGTATGATGATGTGCGCATTAAAGCTCGCTCGGCAAAAGCCCCGGCTTTGCTCTATGCCAAGACAGCTCCTTTATTTGATGAAATCAGACGTTACCAAAATTCTTTGCATACGGTAATTGTTAATAATCACAATGTGGAAGCTGAGCTCAAAGAACAATTCGGTGACAAATTTGAGATTGCCTATGAGGTTAATCCGTTTGAAGAACATGGTTTGGAAGATGCAATTTCCGATGCTTTGCTTAAAGAAGTTAAACTTCCATCGGGAGGCAGAATCTGCATTGAAGAAACGAGAGCTTGCGTTTGTATTGATGTTGACAGCGGAAACGACAGTGGCAAAGGCTCTATTTCCGCCCTCAATCAAGAAGCGGCGGTTGAGATTGCCAAACAAATTCGCTTGCGCAACTTGTCAGGCAAAATCATTATCGATTTTGCCGGGTCTTCGGACTATAAGTTTATGAAACCGGTGTTGGAAACTTTGGAAGAAGAACTCAATAAAGACAGCAATCGTGGTCGGGTACTTGGTTTGAGCCGTGCCGGAAATGTGGAGATTTTGCGCGTTCGCAGACGTCCGACTTTGCAAGATATTTTAACTGACGAATGCGAAACTTGCCAAGGTACGGGACGCGTTATGAGATGAGCGAAGTTATCAAGACATATCGCTGCCCAATTTGCCACAAATTAGTACCGGCAAATAAATATAAACCCTTTTGCTCTAAAAGATGTGCCGATATTGATTTGGGAAATTGGTTTAACGAGAGTTATCATATTCCGGCAGTGGAGTTGGACGATACGGAGATTGCTCAGTTGCAAGAAGCCGTTGAAAACAAAACCTCCGATGAAGATTAACAAAAAGGTGCTTGCTTTGGTAAGCACCTTTTATTTTTGGTACTTGGTTAAAACTTCAACGGCATGCGCATCCAACCAAGCACAATAATCATAGGGGGTAAATTCTCGCTGAGCAGACCAATGTATATCTTTATTTTTCTGAAAATCAGCCCTTATATTTTCTATAATCATCGGTTCCATTTCGCTATAAGTTTTATTAAACTCAGCATAAAAGGACAAACGTTCTTGCGGCGTAAATTTTGCCAGAAAGTTTTGCGCCTGAGCGATTTGTTTTTGGTGTAATGATTCAAATTCTTGTTTTAGACGGCTCAAGTCATAGTTGTTTTTTTGACAATAAAGAGGGAGCGTTTGGGTATATTGTTTTTGATAAA
>CALXOP010000109.1 GCA_944390035.1 uncultured Alphaproteobacteria bacterium
TCCAAATAGGTTATTTTGCGTCTTGGCAGACCGCAAAAGTCTAACCTATTTGGAGCGCTTTGTCATCCTCACCGCTATAAGCTTTACTGAACCACGCGTCTAACGCGTGGTTTTCTTGTTACAAAAATAAAGCCTCTTGGGGAAGAGGCTTTATTTGGTCCGGGCTAACAGGGAGGGAATACCCGGAAACTGGATTATAAACTGTACATATGTTTTTGATAGTTTTTCATAGATGTGGCATATAACATAACCGGAGTGGCACGTTTGACCCAGTTGTTACCAAACAACATATTGAGTTTGTTTTTATATTGACGGGTCAAATATTCATCATAAATGGCTTGTTGCTCTTCACTCAAAAATCCAAATGCTTTTTGAAATGAAATATTATAGCTCTTAGCCATGGCGTTGCATAATCCTTCAATCTCAATAGCTTTTGCGGTGTTGGTGTTTTGCATTTCGTTTCTCCTTATGTCAGCAATGAGAGGACTATACCATTTTTTGGAAATTCTGTCAATACGGAAATTTTGTCAATTTTGTTACGTTTTTGTTACAATTTGCATTTTCCCTTTTGAGGCGCAAAAAAAAAGAGGTGCAAGTTGCACCCCTTTTTGTAACTTATCCTTAAACTCAAACGATTAACGTTTAGAGAATTGGTAAGAACGACGAGCTTTCGCACGACCGAATTTCTTACGTTCAACAACACGGTCATCACGAGTCAAGAAGCCAGCTTTCTTCAATACGGCTCTCAATTCCGGCTCATATTCGTTCAAGGCTTTGGCAATACCGTGTTTGATAGCGCCGGCTTGTCCAGACAAGCCACCACCTTTTACGGTGCAGATTACATCAAACTCGTTTTCGCGATTTGCAACTTCAAACGGTTGATTGATAATCATTTTCAATACCGGACGAGCAAAGTATTGATCAATTGATTTGTCGTTAATGGTAACATTACCTTTACCTGGTTTAATCCATACACGTGCAACAGCATCTTTTCTTTTACCGGTTGCATAAGAACGACCTTGTCTGTCGCGTTTGGGTTTACGAACTTCAGCAGAAGCAGCAACTGAAGATTTAATTTCTTTCAAAGAATCGAGGGTTTCAGCCATTATAATGCGCTCCTTTTATTTTTCGGGTTCTTGGCTGCAATGTCCAAAACTTCCGGATTTTGAGCTGTGTGCGGATGATTTGAACCAGCATATACTTTCAATTTGGTCATTTGTTGACGTCCCAGAGGATTACGGGAAATCATACGTTCAACGGCTTTTTCAATGACTCTTTCAGGGAAACGACCTGCCAAAATCTTTGCCGGAGTGGTTTCTTTAATACCGCCAATCCAACCGGTGTGCTTGAAATATTTTTTGTGTGTCAATTTGTGACCGGTCAATTTGACTTTGTCTGCATTGATGACAATTACATAGTCGCCGCAGTCCAAGTTAGGAACATAGCAAGGTTTGTGTTTGCCGCGGAGAATCTTTGCAATCTCAGCAGAAAGACGACCCAATACTACACCTTCAGCGTCAACGACATACCATTTTCTCTGAATGTCAGAGGGTTTTGTTACATAAGTGTTCATATTCTCTCTCTTTACAAAAAGATGGTTATTAAATTCGTGTTGAATATACAGGAAATATTTGCAATGTCAACAACAAAATTTCATTATTTTTCAATACATTAACTAATGGTATTATAATACCGTTTATTAACTGCTTGTTTTTGCATAATTTTAGCTATTTTATTTTGTTTTGTCTATTTTTCTGAAAATTTAATTGATTTTTAATCAAACTTGGCGTATTATTTGTTTTAGATGTTTAGAATTAACGGAGCTTTGTAAATGACAACCTATTCTTATAATGATAGCGAACTCTCTGAAATTAATGACTACTTTGAGAGAAATGCTTATTATCAGCAGGCAAAAGAAAAATATAATAAAGGTGAAGAGATTTCTTTTTTACCGATTGGGGAAAATGCAAATCCCGATTTGTTATATATATTGAATGACAAGCGTGAAGATGCAAGATTTAATGCCTTTTTTGTCAGAAACACAATCATGCAAACCATTAAAGCCGGTAATATGAAGGCTGTTAGCAAACTTATTACTTATTTAGGGCAAGAAAATCAATCTCATGCTTCTTCCTCAACACCTCACAGAGAGATGATTGAAAGTGTTGTTTCAGAACAGCTCCGAAAAAATCCTGATTGGATTGACAAACTTGAACCACAAGCCAAATTTACAATCGCCGATATCTATATGGAAAAGAATCCATACAAGTTGCGTGATTTTAATTATAGAACATTCTCTCAAATTGACGATGCAAATAGATATGCTGCCGGCGACGCGGCTAAAAAACTTTTGACAAATGCCATGCAATATAAACATCTTGAGCAAATTCCTTGGGAAATTAAAGCTCAAGCTTTGAATGTTGCGACTCTGAATGCAAATAACCTCCCTTTTATGGAGATTTATCAAAATTTACTCAATACAGCCGGCGATGCCAACCGTGAGGAAAGAGTTGCTCTCTTGTCCGAGATTGCTCAAAATGCAGCTCATTTGTTTCAATATGAAAATCACAATTTCCCTTCTAACTGGGCAGAAAAAATTCCTGCCTGCGAAGGATCTCAAAAGCTCTTCTATAATATGATGTATTATATGAAAGCTCCAACCCCTTCCCGCTTCTCAACAAACTCTTGGAACAATTCAGCCTATACTCATGCCAAGAATGAATTAGATGCACAAAGAATTGTTGATGATGTTGTTAAATATAAAAGAGGAATTTCCAAAGGGGAATTAACCTTATTGGCTCAATATCGCCCTGAATTTTTGTTGGCGAAAAAAGATTTATCAACCGAAAACAAAATAGCCCTCTTAAAAGATGCTAACTTAAAAATCTCAGATAATAAACGCTTACAAATTATGAACGATGTTTTAGCTACGAACAAAGACATTAAAGTTTGGGATAAAGGGGCTTTGAAAAAAGAAGACATTTCATTTCTTTTAACCGAAGCTGAAAAAATGAAAACAGTCTCTCCTGAAATGAACAAATTTTTACACGAAGTTGCACCTTTTGTGAAACAAGAAGATGAGATTAACAAACGAAATATCGCTGATTTAGAAAAAGCAAATGAAGCTCAAAAGAAACTTGATGAAGCTCAACAAACTTATAATCAAACCAATAACGCTCAAGATTCCGTAATGAGTGTGTTGGCGGTAATTGATGAGGTGCTTAAACATAAATCTGACGACAAAGATTCTTTCACAAAAGAAAGTTTGGAGACTCTGGTAGTTAACTCCTTAGAAGGAAAAGAACCAAATAAGCTTGACTATCAGAAACAAGGTAAGTTGGCTTCGCTATTTATGAGCTCAAAAGAAAAAGAACGTCAGCAAAAATTAGATGACGCAATTAGCAAATTTAATGCTGCAATCTTAGAGGTAAAAAATCATAAAGATGTCTTTGCTCAAATGAAAACATCTTTCAACCGTAATACATATTATCAAATGGCTGAAACTGCCTATAAAAATCTTCAATCTGCTCAAAGGGATAGAAGTGCAGCTGTTTTTGATACTACTTATCTCTCTCAAGCTATAGCTGACTATGGACAAGATAATCTTGCTCATCGTTTACAGAATTTAACACAAAACTATGAAACTCGTCGTACTGCTCTTCAAGCAAAAGCCAGAGAGGCTTTGAGCTTTACTTTCAAAGGTCAGGAATTTGGTGGCGAGCCAATGTTGGCTGAACATGAAAAACGTGCAAAAGCCAGCTATAAAGCACATGCAGAAGGATTGCGTTCAAAAATTAAATCTGCTGCACGCAAAGAAATGGAAGAACGCGGTGTTTTTGAAAAACCGGATATTGAAAATCCAAATCAAACCGGCAAGCCAATGACAAAAGAAAGTGCTGCCAAAGTTACAAAACTTATGCGCGACAAAAAGCTTTACGAAAAACTTGCCAAAGACTAATTGGCTACTACAAAAGAAAACCGCCGAGAGTTTTACTTTCGGCGGTTTTCTTAAATCTAAATTTTACTCACAGAGTTGGTATAAGCCTTGCTCATCCTTACGAAAGCGCCGTTCAGACTCATTTTCATAAGTTTGCTCACCTTCATCGCACCAGTCATACACTCCAAAATGGCTGATGATTTCGCCTTCAGGTGTAATTTCTTCCAAAGTGACCCATTCCTGATGTCCTGAATTGGAATTATTCCATTTTTCAGAGCTGGTATCTGCTTTTACCAAGCACCGCATCTCATCGTCATAATATTGATACAAACCGTTATCGCAGAGAATAACGTCATCTTGATGTTTAATATACTTCCCGATGTAGTATAGTTCCGTGTGTTTCAGTAAGAATAACTCTTTATCAACCAAGTAGAGCGTTGAAACATTATTCCCTAAAAACAATTCCAAAATCACACTACTCCATGTGTTCAAAAAAGACTGATACAGATATTGTTTATCTACCAAAAGATATTTATCATTAACCAGCACGAAATCTTGCGTCTCGCGAGCAACTAACAACAGATATTTTTTATCTGAGCTGTTTGGCTCATCTTCTGCGCTCCAACAGCTTGATAAGATATCCTGCTCGCATAGGGCTTGCTCGTCAATTTCTAACGATGATACAACTTCCTTCAATCTTCTTTGGGTTACTTGGCATATTGTCAATTCAGCTTGGCTCGGAAAACACAAATCATACTCTTTGCAAATTGATTGAGCTTCATCATAGCTCAGTTTTTGACAAAATGCATGATGTAAGAGCAAATAAAACTTCGGAACAATGCTAATTGCATTAACTTCCTTTTGTTCTGTTCCCTGCCCATAAGTCAACTTCACGACCTCATGAGTGTTCTTATCCCAATAAAGATAGCGTTTAATTTGATTTTTCGGTTCCATAAAAATATAGTTTAAAATGATACAACAAAATTACTAATCACTCTGCGGGCAGAGTAATGCAATTTTGCTGTTTGTCAATCTTTATTTATGAACCTACATATATACCGAAATACAATCACAAAAATTAGAAACAAGTAATAAAAAATTATATGCGGCGTTATCATTAAGATACAAATTACAACCATTGAAGGAATCGCATATATAGAGGTATAAATAATAGTAACAAATGCGCAGATAAACATTAATGCTACCATACCAATACCTAGCAGGCTTAAGTTTATCAGAGGCGTATATATCCATTTTTCAAAAAAATTCTTATTGTCTGACTTGAGATAGTGCTTAACTTGACAATATTCATACGGTAAAAAAACATTCCCCGAATACAATATAAAATTGATTGCCACCAAAGAAAGCAAAAACATATTTTGAAAAGCATAAGGACCTAGCTCGGCGTTTAGCATAAAAATATCAGATAATGCGCTATGCAATTTATCATTTTGACTTATGACATCGCCTGCGACAAAAAAGGCTAATTGATAGTAAAAAATACCCCCCAATATACTTCCAAACAGTAAGATGCATCTATCTTTCAAAATTTGAATAAGATGTTTTTGAATTTGTTTTAACTGCTTTTGTTTAGGTGTTAACGTCGGGTGCAAATGTCTTAAATCAAATTTTAGCTCGTAAGAAGAGGATATCTGGATTGTTCCTTGCTTGCTCGTATGCCATTTGGCTTCTTTTGCGGGGAGTTTTCGAAATGCTTTATTCAAAATACCAAACCCTCGCAACAAAACAATTTGCATTAGGCTATAAATTTTGAAAGGTGAACCTTTTCTGGAAAAATAAGTAACACCTAGAATCGGGAGCAACAACATCAACATTCCCCATGAGGTTGGATGCTCTTGCAAAAATGCCTTTACGACCATTAGTATAAAATAAAAAACTATCAAACATAAAATGAAATTATAGAAGTTTCCGTGATTGTGATAATTTTCTATTTTTGATAATAGATTTTTTAATGGATTCCGGGGAGATAAAGTTTCCGCCAATTTTAAATTGGGAATTTGTTGCTTAAATTTTTCATACTCTTTGGGCAATAAAGTTTGGGGAGAAAGTTCTATCATTTGTTTTCTCCTATATGGCTGATATCTATTGAAAACGAGTGATTATTGACGTTCACAAATAAGATTTGCGGATTTTTTCTTTTGTCTGCGCTTAACACAATCTCTTTTTCTGGTTGGTTGGGATTGGGAATATAATTAATCGTTCGAGTATATGGTGGGCAGTTGAGAAATAAGTTTTTATCTTGCTTGTATTTTGCAGGTAAAGAGGTCTCAGACAAGTAATCTTTTTGGGGATTATAATCATCAATAAAGTAAATATAATGCGTTCCTTCATAATCAAATCCATTTTTAGCTTCTCCAAATGCTGAGATGCCTATTACATATAATGCCTTATTCTTTCTAAGACGCACAGCCTCGTAAGATGCCGTATATATTTTATAGGTGTTTTGGGTTTGAGTTATTAGAACATCTTTTGAAAGAAAGGGCCTATCTCCGGGGTAAGTCCAATTATGAAAAATTTCAAAAGGGAGAAGATTTGGGGTTTCTATTTTGCATTTATTTTCTTTATCGAGATATTTAATTGATTGTAAAATAACACCTGGTGTATTTATCTGCGGATAGATAACTTCCAAATCGGCAAATTTGTCATAGACAGCGAGTTCTGAGTGGTTGTTATATATCCCTACCCTGTATTGTTTTTCTTTTATGGGGGAAAATTTATGGATTTCTTGATACGAGGTATTAAGTGGGGTCGCCTGAGGAACATTCACATTTAAACGAATTTCTTGCTGACGAATTTTTTGTTGCCAAATTTGTTGCATCTTTGAACTTTTATAAATTGCATCAACGCATTTTATAACATCAGGCAAAGATGACTTTTCATCACACCAACTACGTGGTGAAAGCTCCAATATGTTTGCATCATAATGCCTTATTGCAAAATAATCTATTATGCCCAGAACAATCACGCTTAATATTATTAGATTACATTGTACTTTTGTTAAAGGCATTTTGCTTTCCTTAATTGGGCGTTTGGTTTAGAGATTTCAACTCATAGAGTTTTTCTAATGCCTCACGCGGGGTAAGTTCGTCCGGGTTTAACTCATCAATGAAGCGGGTGACTTCGGGTTTGACCTTAACCACCTCTTCTTTGGGTTTGAGCGTAGCAAATAAAGGTAAGTCATCTGCCAGAGCCGAAATGTTTTTTTGTTTGCCGGTGTGCTCTAATGAGTTCAAAACCTGTTCGGCACGTTTAATCACCACTTTCGGTAATCCTGCCAATTTGGCAACGTGGATACCATACGACCTATCAGCTGCCCCTTCGATTACCTCATGTAAAAAGATAACTTCATCATTGAACTCTTTGATTTTCATACAATGCAAGCTCATCTTATTGAGTTTTGACACCAAAGTGGTGAGCTCATGATAGTGGGTGGCAAACAAAGCCCGGCACCGATTGACCTCATGCAGATGTTCAATTACTGCCCAAGCGATTGACAAGCCATCAAAGGTGGCTGTGCCGCGGCCGATTTCATCCAAAATGACAAAAGAACGCTCATCGGCCTGATTCAAAATGCTGGCGGTTTCCACCATTTCAACCATAAAGGTTGAGCGGCCTCTGGCCAAGTCATCACTGGCACCGACACGTGAAAAGATTTTATCGATAATACCGATATGCGCCGATTTGCACGGAACATAAGAGCCCATTTGCGCCATAATGGCGATAATGGCATTTTGGCGCAGGAAAGTTGATTTACCGGCCATATTCGGTCCGGTTAAAAGCCATATTCGATTATTTTCATCCAAGGTACAGTTATTGCCGACAAACGTGCCGTTATGCTCCTTTTTAATGGCATATTCCACTACGGGATGTCGGCCCTCCTCCACCTCAAAGGCTAAAGAACCATCTAACTTGGGACGCGTATAATCATTTTCAACCGCGAGATCAGCCAAAGCGGCTCCGACATCTAACTCAGCCAAGGCTTTAGCCGTATGCGAAATATTGTCCGAAGCGATAATGATTTCTTTGACCAGCTCATCATAGAGCTCTAATTCCATGGCTAAGGATTTTTCGGCGGCACCTCTGATATTATTCTCAAGCTCAGTTAACTCAACCGTGGTAAAGCGAGCGGCATTTAACACCGACTGACGATGGATAAAGTCCTTATTCTCAAGCAACTCGGTGGCATATTTGCTTTGAACCTCAATAAAATAGCCGATAACATTGTTGTATTTAATCTTCAAATTCGGAATATTGACAGCTTGGGCATATTTATTCTGCAAGTCCAAAATCAGCTTATGGCTATCTTCTTTTAGCGCTTTAATGGAATCTAAGGGTGGATAATAGCCCTCTTTAATAAAACCGCCATCACGAGCCAGCAAGGGCAAGTCTTCTGCCAGAGCATTGGTGAGCATATTGACCAAGTTGTCATATACACCTAATCTTTCAACTATTTCTTTTACGGCTTGAGGCAGACTTTCATCAAGGGAATCTGTTTGCTTATTAAAATTTGCCAACAGATTTTTGAGCTTGGGCAGTGCCGTTAAAGTGGTATTGATATTGGCCATATCTCTCGGGCCGCCGCGACCGACGCTCAACCTGGAGACGGCGCGCTCCATATCGGGGCAAGATTTCAAAATTTCGCGAATATCATCTCTTAAGCGCGGATAATTAATGAAAAATTCAATTACATCCAATCGCTGGTTAATCTCCGCCAAATCGACCAACGGGCTGGCAACTCGTCCGGCCAGCAAACGTCCGCCGCAAGCCGTGACCGTTCTATCCATAACCGATAAGAGTGTGGCCCCCTTATCTCCGGTCAGAGATTCCAGAAGTTCCAAATTTTTACGGGTGGCACCGTCAATCTCCATCACCTTGTTTTCATAAACCTTTATCGGTTTTTCTATCCTTGGCATTTGCCCCTTTTGAGTGTTTTCGACATAGTCAAGCAAAATGCCGGCGGCGGTTGTTTCCGCCCGACTGAAATTGCCAAAGGCATCCAAAGTCTCAACCTTGAAGATTTCCTGCAAGCGTTTTTTAGCATTTTCACTATTAAATCTGGCTTGCGGCAAAACCGAGAGCTTTTCGCGATATTCATTTAAGATATTAAAGACACGTTGATTTTGCAAATAACTGTCCGCGACCAAAATTTCGACCGGGCTTAAGCGCGCTAAGGTAGAACTCAAGACAACCGCTTCTTCTTTATCTTTGAGGTTGAGTTCTTGCGTATAAAAATCACCCGTAGATAAATCCAACCAAGAAAGCCCCAAAGTGTCATTTAATTTGGCAAGGCTTAAAATAAAATTGTTACGTTTGGATTCAAGGAGGTTATCTTCGGTTAGGGTTCCGGGGGTGACCAGACGAATGACCTCGCGGCGGACAACGGATTTGTAGCCCCGCTTTTTGGCTTCTTTCGGGTCTTCGGTTTGCTCACAAATTGCAACCTTATACCCTTGACGAATTAATTTGGCCAAATAACTCTCATAGGCATGGAAAGGAACACCGCACATCGGCACATCTTCTCCTTCATATTTGCCGCGTTTGGTCAAGGCAATGTCTAATGCTTTTGAAGCTGTCAGCGCATCATCAAAAAACATTTCATAAAAGTCACCCATGCGGTAAAACAATAAATAATCTTTATGTTGGGCCTTTATCTCAAGATATTGCGCCATCATCGGCGTTATGGAAGAAGATGTATTTTCAGTCATTATTTTTGCAATTATTTAGTAAATTTAAACTATCTGTATAATAGTATAATTTAAGAGTTCGTCCAGATTTTTTTAGCATTTATGGGACAAGAAGATGTTTAAGAAAAGTTCTACTGCTTATCAATTTGAAAAAAACAACAAATTTGCCGACCGTGTCTTGGTGCTTTCATTTCCGCCGGCTTTGGTATTTATTATGCTGGTGGCACTCAAAATGCTCGCCCCGTCAATGGCCATTATCTCTTATGCCACAATCATTGTGTTTAACATTGTGTTCTTGCTCCCGCTGTCCTTTGAAATGCAACAGCTCAAAAACTATGTGAAAGGTGTGGCAAAAGGTGAAATGCCCCGCGATGAGGTTGATGTCTCCGAAAAAGACGCAAAAGAAATTGTCGAAGCCGTAAATTCGATGCATCGTTTTTGGGCGGCTAAAACCGATAATCTGGAAGCTCAGGCCATTTCCGATACCGCCGTTTTGGACACCCTGCCCGATCCAATTATGATGATTGACAGGTCCGGAAATATTATCGGGGCAAATTTGTCCTCTCGCGTGTTGTTTGGCAAAAATATTACATCCAAAAACATTGAACAGCTCATCTCGTCTAACAACTTTATTGAGGCGGTCTCAAAAGTCTTAAAAAAAGAAAGCGAATCGGAGAATTTGATTTTTTATATCAAAAAACCTATCGAGCAAAAACTCTATGCCCATATTAAGCAACTTCCCTATCAATCCAAAGGACGTGCCGTGGCGGTGATTTCGCTTTATGATATGACCAAAGCCATGAAGATTGAAAAAATGCAATCAGACTTTGTGGCCAACGCCAGCCATGAGCTCAGAACACCTTTGGCAATTATTTCTGGCTTTATTGAAACTTTACAAACAACCGCAAAAGACGATGCCGAGGCCAGAGATAAATTTTTGAAAATTATGCAAGAGCAAGCCGAATATATGTCCTCTTTGATTGAGAATTTGCTCTCGCTGTCAAAAATTGAAATGAGCCAAGACACCTTGCCGGAAGAAAAAGTTGATGTGAAAAAAATTATTGAAGAAGTTGCTCAGGCATTAGAGATGAAAGCTAAAGCCAGAGAAATTTCGATTCACACCTTCTTGGAAGATAACTTGCCAATTATTACCGCTGACGGGCATCAGGTTAAACAAGTGATTCAAAATTTGACCGACAATGCCGTTAAATACGGTGTGGCTAAGAGCGACTTGTTGATTAAGGCCAAAGTGGTGGAAAAAATTCCGCCATCAAAAAGTTTTAAGGTGGCACAGGGTAAAGCCTTGGCCATTTCGGTTAATAACAAAGGACCGAAAATTGCTCCCGAAAATTTAGCACGCTTAACGGAACGTTTCTATCGTATGCAAGAGCATAAAGACCTCAATATCAAAGGGACGGGACTTGGTTTGGCCATTGCCAAGCATATTATTCTTCGCCACAAGGGAAACCTGACCGTTACTTCCACCTCTTATAACGGGACAACTTTTACCATCTATCTCCCAATTAGTTTTGATTAAGAAAACGGGGTGAAACATCACCCCGTTATTTTTTTAATCCGGCGTATATAAAATCTCTGGTTGGTCTTCTGCAACGTCTGTTTCGTGGGTAAAGGTTATTTCCTCTTCCGCCGAGGGCTTTTTATAAAAATGAATAAATGTTACCGGCTTGATGCCCGTTGCATTAAAGACTTTTTTGCGGATTTTGGCAGCAATATATTCTTTAACCGCCTGAGGACGATAGTTGAGCTTTACCACCTCTTGCGGGATTGTCTGCAGCATCTCTTGTTTGATGTCTTCGGCCAGAGCCTTAAAATCATCTTCTTCCAAAATATCAATCGAGGTTATCTCTAAATCTTCAACCTGCCAATCCTCGCTCAAAACTGCCGTGATAAACAAGCTGCAATTATAGGCAATACGGCGTCTGTTTTTGACAAGTTGAGAGCCCAGACTAATGAGTTTTTTCCTATCAAAACCAAGTTCATCGGTGGGAACAAGCCCTACAATTTCCGCTTTGCCGGAGTTTATCAACACGACATCACCGTCGCGAACAATCAACACTTGTTGTACGCCGCAATCTAATTCTTCGGTATAGCGTTTTTGTTGGCGAATAGCCCGCTTATCACCGTGGACCGGAATAACGATCTTCGGATGCAGGAACGAAAACATTTTTTTGATGTCTTCTTTGGTGCCGTGTCCCGAAGTATGCACCATATATTCTTCAGACGAAATAACCTCAACGCCGGCATCGCGCAACTTTTCTTGCATACGTTCAATTTTTTCTTCGTTGCCGGGGATAATTTGCGATGAAAAGATTATCGCATCACCTTTGCCTAACTTGATGTCTTTGTTTTCGCCATTGACAATTCGGGTCAGCCCACTGCGATAATTGCCTTGCGAACCGGCACAGATATAGAGCATTTTATCCAGCGGAATATCCATGGCCTGTTTGGCCTCAACATAGTAAGGAACATCTTTTAATATACCGCATTCTTTGGCTATGTTCATATTTTGGATTAAGCTCATTCCGGCAATAACTGGCGTACGTCCACAAGCATGGGCGGCCAAAATCAGGCTCTCCATCCGCGCAATATTGGAAGCAAAGCAGGTGGCAACCAAGGTATTTTTGAATTTGGGCATCAACTCTATCAAGTTTTGGCGAATTTCCATTTCGGATGGTTGAGTTGCACCATGGGCCATCGGAATTGAATCGCCGACATATAAGTCAATTCCTTGATTTCCAATCTCTTGCAAACGCTTATAGGCGGTTTGCAAAAACTCAATATTACCATCATCGAAACGCCAATCGGTGGCATGAAAAATCGTGCCGTATTTGGTCTTGATACGCAAGGCCGAATTTTCGGGCAAAGAGTGAACAACCGGCACATACTCAACCTCAAAATTTGCCAGTTTTACTATCGGGTTCTCATTTACTGAAATGAGTTCGACCTCGCCGTCTAGCTTAAACTCTCTTAAGCGCGGCACAATATGCCCAATGGTGAAATCCGTTGCATAGACCGGGCATCTTAGCTTGGGCCAGATATGTGCAATCGCGCCGAAGTGGTCCTCGTGCGAGTGCGTGATAAACATTGCTTCAATGCAATCTTTGTAATTTTCAAGCCAGCTCGGGTCGGCCAAGCCTAATTCCATGCCGGGGAAATCATCATTTAAAAAGTCATAGCCGGCATCAACGACAATGATTTTGCCTTCGCAAATATAGGCATACATATTCATTCCGACTTTTTCGGCGCCGCCCAGAGCAATAAAGTAAAATCCTTCTTTTTGCAAAAAAGGCGGCAGCTCTGTGCTTCTTTGCTCTATGTTTTGTTCTTGGGTTTGGTTTAATACTTCTTCACTCATTGACTACTTGCTTCCTTTGGGGATAAAAAACATCTCCCGCATATATTTTTTTGATCCCATGTTCGGTCGTGAGCAAAAGTGAGCCATTTTCATCGATGCCGGTGAAAATGCCGCTTATATCCTCATTGTCTAAATGAACAATAATTTCACTTTTCAGCCCTTTGGCATGAGAAAGCCATTCCGTTTTTATCTGCTCAAAGCCCTTTTGCTCCCATATGGCATAATAAGAATTGAAATTTTCGATATAGCTTTGCAAAAAGGATATTCGGTCCGTATCAACGCCCTCCTCTGCCAAGCTGGTGCATGGATAAAGCATGCTCACCAGTTTGGGAGAAATTTTTATGTTGACGCCAATACCAATGATTAAATAGTCTCCTTCACCTTTTTCAAGCAACATACCTGAAACTTTTTTATTATTAACCAATACGTCATTGGGCCATTTGAGTTCCACTTTTAATAAAGGATTAAAATCTTGTATCGTGCGCCATAGGCTTAGGGTGGAGATAAAAACCATGGCTCCGATGGCATTTAAGTTACACTCCAGACCTTGTGAAAAAAACAAGTTGCCGTCCAAGCCTATCCAGCTGCGGCCGCGGCGTCCTCGACCGTTTATTTGCCGCTGGGCTGAAATAATGACCTTTTCACCGGTAATGTTGGCACTTAGTTTTTTTACTTCGTCATTGGTGCTGCCGACTTCTTCCATATCATGCAACATCCACTCGCCGATATATTCCATTTTTATTCCTTATAAGACGGTTGTTAGCAACGGCTCCGCATCATGCAAGAGATAGCTCGGATTTAGGATTGACATCAAAACCAAAAACAAATTAATGGTCAGGCATATATATACACCTTTATCAACGCGGTCAAATCCACTCTCATTTTTATCAAAATATATGGTTTTGATAATCTTCAAAAAAGCATAAGCCAAAAGGAGCGTTGCCATTAGTATTATGCCTATAAAAGCATAACTTCCCTGAACAATCAAGTAATTAATTATGGAAAGTTTGCCTAAAAAGCCCAACATCGGCGGTGTTCCCAATAAGGAGACCAAAAAAATCAGGAACGAGGCCGAAGCATAGGGCAAAACAGTTGAGCTGCCCGAGAGATTGCCGATTTCGGCCACATAGTCACCTTTGCGCTTAAAAGCATACAACACCGTATATATTCCCAACAGCGCCAAAATATATACTATCAGGCAGACAAAGCCCGTAAAAATGCCTTTGGCATTAAAATCGGCAAGGCAGAGTAATACGGCGCCTAAATTATAGAGCGAAACATAAGCAAAGAGCTTTTTGAGGTTGTTTTCACTATTGGCTCCGACGGCGCCCAAAATGACAGACAAGACCGCACAACCGATAATAAATAAGTGCAGCGTGCCAAACAACGGATAAAAAACATTATACAACACATTGATTAATATGGATAAATATGCAACCGGCGGGATAAAGCTCAAAAACATGCTCACCGGCAAAATTGATACCGCCTGAACATTGGCAAACCAAAAGTGAAACGGCGCAATACCCAGCATATAAAACAAAGTGATAATGATGAGGACAACCGACAAATATTCCTTAAAACTCGGATTGGTGATTTGGGCATAGGCTTTTTTGGCCGCGGCAAAGTCATATGCAATGCCGTGTGCGTGCATTAAATATAGCCCCATAATGCAGAAGATGTTCATTATAAAAAAACCCATAATATACCGATGCATTATCGGAGAAACTTCTTCTGCGTCCGGATAGAGCTTGATAAATACAATATTGAGCAAGAAAGCAATGTCCAAGCACCCCAACATCACCAGCAAATTTTGCGCCGAAATGCCCAGCGACAACAACAAAACCGAAATGGTGACGGAAAGATAAAAACTCAGGCTTGACCGGTTTTTAGTTAAAAACCACTTACACCCCAGATAGCATGAAACCAGGGCCAAAATTTCCATCAATACCTTGCTCGCCGTGGTATAAGGCGTATTTTTAAAATATTCGGGCCAAAAACTTTGATTGTAAAAAATTACGCTTAATACCAAGCTCAAAAATATAGAAACTTTGGCAATGGTGAAATAGGTTTTGGGCGTTGTGGTGCTCCGAAAATGATTGGTCAATATCATTACCAGACTTCCTAAAAATAATGATATTTCAGGCAACAGACTAATGTAATAAGTTTTCATTTTATCCTCCTATAAACCACAAAGGATTAATGAAAGTTATCATTAATGCCCCCAGTAAAAACACTAACCAACCAAACATTTTGGTGGAGATATCCATAATGCAAACCGTGTCTTCCGTGATTTTGGAATTGTCTTTGAAAATGTAAAGTTCTTGGATGAGAGTGCCTGCAACCAATAACAAAGCAAACATTATTAAAATACCTAAGCGAATATTGTAGCCAAACAGATGCGACAAAATCACAAAATTATTCAAAAACAGAGAGGATACAGGCATGCCCACCGCCGCTAAAACCAAAAATGAATAAACAAACGACAGTTTCGGAACGCGGCACAATATACCGTGCGCGCCGATGGATTTGTCATCTTGCTCATCTTCCAAATAGGCGGTCAACATCTCAAGCGTGGCGGTGATGATGATAAAAGCAAACAATGAAAAACCGATATTTATCAAAATTTTATCAATCGGCAGCAAAGCCCCCAACATATACATAATGTAATAAATCGTCATAAATGAGAAAATTTTATACTGCACATCCTTATTTATCAGCCCGATGAGCGCAATAAACAACATACTGATGATGGCAATGATTTCCAAAATATAAAAATAATAGCTAACGTTATCGGGCGCGGCTTCGGGACAATAACGAATAAATCCATAAACGCCGGTTAAGGGTATCAGATTAACAATGTTAAACACCAACGGGCTGCGTACCGCCGAGTTAATGGAGGATATCCAATAATGAAACGGCCATATCGGGATACGAGATAAAAAAGAAACAAAGATTGCGCCCCAAACGCATAGCTCCAATTTTGGACTTAAATCAAGTCTGCTGACGGCGGAAAGTGAAATGCTGTGGCCTTCATGATTATATAACACCGCCGTGGCAATGAACAAGAAAACAGCACCTAAAAAGTTATAGATGAAAAAGCGAGAAACAATGACTTGGCGTTTGATGTCACCGAAAATGCCTATCAGCAAAAACAACGGCAAGAGCATGGCCTCAAAAAAGATATAAAAGGAGTAAATATCGGCCGAGATTAACAACCCGTTTACCATGGCCAAAAATAACAAACATAAGGCATAGAGCGATTTTTTGGTATGGTCGCGACGGCGAATTCCGGCCAGACTGATGATGAGCGAAATATGGATGGCCGCAATTAACAAAAGCGAAAACATATCTATGCCAAAAACCAAATCAATCTTGGGATAAGAGAGCCAATTATAGGTTTCTAATAACTGAAGGCCTCTTTGATCGGGCTCTAAATTCAGCGCAATCCGCCACAATAAGAACAAATTGGACACCAAGGTCAAAATTGCTACGCTAAAAACGTTGCGCCCGGCGGTGGTGTCATCATCTTTGGCCAACAAGGTAAACAAAAAACCGATGAGCGGAACGGCAATTAAAACCGATAGTGGGGTGAGAATCGTATTCATCTGTTATCTCCCTACTGCCAAAATATATGAGCCATATATCATTCCGCAACCCAAAATCAGAAAAAACGGATAGGCCCATTTGGCTTGAGTATGAATTTTTTGAAAAAAGCCTATCAGCAAATTTACCGTGTTTCGGGAAGTATAGATAACGGTGCGCTCAATGATTAAAAAATCTATCGTCAGCCACAAGACACGTCCCAAAACCTTAACCGGGCCAATTACAAAATAGTGATAAAAGTCTGAAAACCAATCACTTTCTTGAACTTGCTCGTTTTCATATATGGGAAGGATTTTATTAAACAGTCCGCTTATGGCCAGACAGACCATACCGCCTAAGATGATAAATGCCTTTCCTTGCGGCTCGCCTTCTTGGGTCAGGACATAGATGGCTAAGCCCAGCAAAATTCCCCAATAAATAAACGGCGGATTTTTGAGTAAGGCCAAAACGCGTTCATCGGCATTTGATTGGCCAAAATAGATGTGCGACCAAATTGAGGCAACACTCACCACTATCAACCCTAAGGCAATGATTGGTATAAAATAATAGGTTTGGGAAAGCTGCAACAAAATTTGAATATCCGCCAGCAAGCAAAATAACGTGACCACAAAAGTGAGTTTTAAATTGCCGATAAATCCACCCATGGATGAAACATAAACTTCGTTTGAACTGCCAAGCGCCACCAAGAGTAAGCTGCCGGCAAGGACAAAGCCGCCCAAGAGAAGGGCGGTAAACTGCGGCGTATCCAGCATTAAGCCGGCATTTAACAAGGCATAAATCAAGCCCGAAAACAGCATGTTGATGTAGATGAGTTTGGAGCGCAAATTATCCATAATGACGGCACCTATTCCGCCCCAAACCATAGAAGCATAAGCAAAAAACAATACAAGCGGTTCGGAATATTTGGACAACGGCAACAAAGGCAAGGTTTTGGCAAATAAAATATAACCGCTTATCGGCGTGGATAAAAACGACAACACCATGATGGTGCGCATATTTAGAATATTCCAATTTTGCAACGGGGTTTGAAATAAAAATAATCCCGATTTAATAAACAAACACAATAGCAATAAAATGCAAACCAAATCACGGTGTTCGCCTTGCTCAAAATATTTGCCGAAGTCACTCAGGCGGATTGATTCCGTATAGCCCCAGATTAAGGCAAACAGCATAAACAGCCCCATATCGGCCATCAGATTATAAAAGATATATTTGCGGCGCGCGGCACTCTCATTGATAATATAAAAACCCAACACATCTATCACACAGGCGCTTACCAATAGTTGGATGGTGTTTTCGCTGCAGA
>CALXOP010000110.1 GCA_944390035.1 uncultured Alphaproteobacteria bacterium
ACTTTGGCTTCTCCACCTTCCATTACTGCAAAGCAGGAGTTGGTTGTACCTAAGTCAATACCTATTACTTTATTGCTCATTTTGTTTTCCTTTTCGTTTATAAAAAAACTCAAATTTAATCTTTCTACCAACTTATATAGGTAGCACTTTATGGTTAAGCAAGACTTTCACAATTTTTTTTGAAAAAATTTTTACTTTATTTAGTAATTGCTGTTATGGCCGGAGATTTCATATCCCGTATAGCCTTCCACAACAGAATTGGCATAGGCAAAATCGGTAGAATTGCAAGAGTGGATACGGTACAGGGTTTCGCCTTGTTCAACTTTATCGCCCACTTTTTTCAACAAATCCAATCCGGCTCCGGCGTATTGTCCGGCGCCTGCCCATACACCGATTTTGTTGATTCTGGCCGTATCTATCGCCTCGACAACGCCGCTGACATTGGAAACAATATCACGTGTTAAATGTCCGAGTTGGGGCTGTGGGGCCTTGCCTTGGGCATGTATCATCTTGTTGATGACCTCTAAGGCTCTGCCGGAGGTTAATATTTCTTTAGCAACGTGGTAACCTTGTCCGCCTCTGAGTTTAGGGTCAAACTCAAGCAACCTTCCGGCCAAGAAAAGTGATTTTTCAAGCAAATCTTGCGGGGCATCATCTTTATTGCGCAAAACTTTCATCACATCGCGAGCCTCAAGCACGGCGCCAACGCCGTTGCCTATCGGCTCACTGCCGTCGGTGATGACAACATCTATTTCCATTGAGAGCATATCGCCGACATATTCGATTAATTTTCTTAGGCGCATAGCCTCGGTTGTGCTTTTGATACGCGCTTTGGGGCCAACCGGAATATCAATTAACAAATGCGTTACTCCGGCCGCTAGTTTTATTGCCAAAATAGAGGCGGCAATGTGTTCTTGCTGGGTTAGGCCTATTTGGCGCTCTACAGCCGCAATTTGTTTGCTGGCTTGGGCAATGTTTAAGCTATCATAACTCGCGATTGCGGCGCGGTTTTCTTGCACCAGCCTTTTGAAGGTTTTATCATCTATATCCACATTGGCCAAAACCGCAAATGTATCTGCCACACCGGCACAAGATGTCAGAGAGTGCGATGCCGTTTTGGGCATGGGTAAGCCATAGGCCCCGACAATGGCACTGATTATAATGTCGGTTTTATTACCGGGAACGCCGCCTAAACAGTGGTGGTCCACAACTATTGCCTCATTATCCCAATGAAAAACATTGTCGCCAACCAAGGCCTCGGTTAACGACAAGACTTCCGGCGCACTCATAAAAGAGCCACTGGCAACCAAAAATGAGGCTATATCCATATTGGAATAGCGGCGAGACGTGATGTCATTGATGATTGAGCTATATTCGCCGGAGCTCAAAATGTTGCCGGCGATTTTTCTTTTGACCGAAGCCAAAGACGGCGGCGGTGTGGATAATGAAATGGAAATATTAGCTCCTTCGGGCAAATTGATTTGATTGAAGGCCTCATCATTGAGGGCGATTTCATTAGGCTTAACCAGTTTGGTATCATCCACAATTTGCAAAAAAGCATATACGGTTTTGACGCCGCCATGAATCTCTATTTTGGTGAGAGATTTGATTTCATCAACCCGATAAGCCGTACAATCTTTGTGAAGGTAAGCCAAATTTTCATTAAAAGAACTTATCGGAAGATGCTTTAAGCTCAACATGTTGATTTCCTTTTCGCGCTGTTTCTCTAAATTATATTAGCTTTGAATTTAAAGTAAATTAAAATTCAAACTTTTTATCTTTTAGCTTTGTTGCAATATAGTTTTTTGTTTATAAAAACTAATAGCAATTTCTTTTTTCTATAAGTTTCTTATACTTAGCTTAATTATAACCTTTATTGTAAGGATGCTATATTATGGAAACTCCTGTCTTATTAATTATATTTAATCGCAAAGATACGGTGGAAAAAATGTTACCGCAATTAAGGAAAGCGGCTCCAAAAAGATTGTATGTGGCATGTGATGCCCCTAGAGAAAATGTTGACGGGGAAAAAGAAAAAGTTTTTGCTGTCAGAGATTATGTCTTATCTCAAGTGGACTGGGATTGCAAAGTCACAACAAAATTCTTGGATAAAAATCAAGGCGCAAAACATATTCATCGTTTTATTACTTGGTTTTTTGAAAACGAAAAAGAGGGTATTATTTTGGAAGATGACTGTATTCCTAATGACTCTTTCTTTACCTATTGTTCTGAATTGTTGGAAAAATACAGAGACGACAAGCGCGTTTGGAATATCTCCGGCTATAACCCATTAAACGCTATTCCCAGTTTTTATAGCTATTTCTTTCTTTATGAAGCATGGGCTTGGGGATGGGCTACTTGGGCTGACAGGTGGTTACCTAATTATAAATTTGTTGTTGATGATAGTTATGATCATATTTTTGACGGTTTCACAAATGTTCCCGAAGTCACTCACTATTACAATAAAATCTTAAAAGGTTTTCAATACAATGAAAATGTTTCAACTTGGGATACTCAATGGAATTTAACCATTATGAAAAATAGAGGTGCTTGCATTTTGCCCACCAGAAACCTCGTTTCTAATATTGGCGTTGGTGGATTGCATTTTGACTGCACCCAAAATCCTTATTTGTGTACCCCGACCTATGAATTGACCGAAATGCGTCATCCTGAAGTGTTAGAATTTAATCCTTATGTTGTTTCTTGGTTACAAAAAAATATTGTTAATTCTTCTTATATAAAAGAAACTTTACGCACTTCTTATCTCTTTGGAAAAATTCCGTTTATAAAATCTCTGACAACAGATAAATCTAAAACTTTTTATTTGTTTGGATTGATTCCGTTTATGAAAATTAAAACAAAAAAATCTGAGAATTGTTTCAAATTAAATATATTCAAGATACCTTTTATTAAAACGGTTGAAAAACATATTTTATATTAAAAAAAACCGGAGGGAATGCCTCCGGTTTTTGTTTTAGTTACTTTTCCCGTTTATTCTCTCAAACATTCGGGTGATAAAGCCTTTTACGGGTTTTTGAGATTTCTTATTTTCATAAGACGGGCCAAATTCAACCGTATTGGCACTATCCGAATGCTCGGGATTCATCGCATCTATCACCGGCTCACCTATTCCGCGATTTAGGTTGAGTAAATTTGGTTGTGTTCCTTGCTGCGGCGGAGTTGGTGTCTTTCCTTGCTGTGGCGGGGTCGGCGTCTTGCCTTGTTGCGGCGGAGTTGGTGTCTTTCCTTGTTGCGGAGGGGTCGGCGTCTTGCCTTGTTGCGGAGGGGTCGGCAAAATTATCTTATTCATTGTGGCCCAGAAATGTCCTCTGGCGCCGACACGCTCGTTTAACTTCATTAATTGACCTTGATATTGCTCATCATAAGGAATAGCCGGAACAAAAATTCCCGGTTCAGACGGAATTTTGGTTTCGCCCGGTTGCCAATGTCCACCGCCCTCGGTTTCATTGATAATAACACCGTTCGGTTTGCCGGTATCGTAAGAATATAATTCTTCGGGTTTAATACCGACATCAACCAAACCATGACCTTGGGTGCTGGAGGCAAACTGCAGATTATGGAGCAAGCGACTGTCGGTGGCATTCATCGGCTCTCCGGCTAACACTTTATCCAATAATTGTTGCGGATTTACGGAGTAATCACCATCTTTGCAGGTAAATACTTCGCCTACCGTACGACCTGAGCCATCATTGACCGGATGATCAAGATTTGCATATTCTCGAGTGAAAGAGGCTAATTTTTTGAGCATTACTTCTTCTGAGCCTTCTTCCCAACCCAGCTTGCTCATCCCTTCTTGAATGCTCTTGGTGGCGGCCTCGTGTTGCTCCTCACTATACCATGCGCGATTTTCATAGTTATCGGGGTTGTTGTAATCGGCTACGGTGTGGCCTTTACCGACATATTCAAAATGGCGCGACGGCGTTTCGTTGAACTTTTCAGCTGCTTGAATATCTTTATCGCTGTAGTCATAGCTTTTGTGTGCTTCGGAATCTTTAACCCATTCGCCGGTTTCTATCGTGCGACCAAATTGATTGTCTAACCACGAGCCAAAACCTGAGGCTTGTAAAATACTACTGGTTCCGGCGGCGGTTAAATAAGTTGTTACTGCCGTCGTTGAGGCTGCGGCTGCGGCCTTGCCAAAGGCAGTCCAGAATTTGTTGCCTTCTTTGTATTTTTCCTTAAAGGTCTTGATACCGGTACGGGCGGCGTTGATGCCCATGGATACTTTGCCTAACATCGGGATACCAAGTGCCGTTCCGGTAGCGGAAATGGCTGTAATGGCAATATCTATACCGTGTTTTTTCAAAAATGTTAAAGGTCCAAATTTTTCGCCTTTGGCTTTGGCTTCTTTTTTCGATTCTTTATAGCTCTTTGCCAAGCGAATTGCCGCATAACCAACGCAGACACCTGCCATTATTGAAGCACCTAACGGCTGAACGTGGGTTAAGGCCATGCCGAGTGCGGCCATAGGAACAGAACGCAACGCATTGTTGCGCATAACATGAATCAGCTTTTTGGCTTGAACATAAGCCGGGCCAAAACGGTCAATACAAGTTTTATCAAACTTTTGAACTTTACGATACATTTGGCCTAATACCGGTGCCGTATTACCGATTTTGTGGGCTAATCTATCCAAATAACTCAGCGAGTTATTGGTATATTCCGCATTGTAGCCAATAAAGGCCGGATTGCTGACTTGATATTTTTTGCCACTCAGCAAATCTTGCAAGGCGGCATTGGCTTGATTTGGGTCTTGAGCCATACTAAATTCACTTCCCATAACCAAAGCAGCAATTTTTGTTGCGGCGACTTTACCGATTTCTTGTTTTACCATATCTTCGGTAATATCACCTTTTGTACCGGCAAGATTGCGAGCGGCTTCTTCTCTTATGGTTTCATAAAGCAGTTTTCTTTGTGCTTCTTGGTCTTTTTCGGGATTACCCTTTTCATCCATAAACTCCAAATTGGAGAGAACTGTTTGAATATTAGCATCTACGGGGAGTTTGGCGGTAAGTTTTTCGGCTTTCTTATAATTGGCCTCTACTCTTGCCAAGTCGTCAGGGGTTAAGCCTTTAAGACCATGAGCCTCATCATAAATGTCAATTTGCGTTTCAAGGTGTTGGCGAACAGCGGTGGTTTCACGCGTTGCTTTGTTTTGGAAAAATTTCTTTTCGGCATAATCCAACAACATACTTGCCCCTTCATAAATATCGGCAATGTTGGTTTGGTCAATGATTATGCCTTCAGGTTTTTCCTTGTTGGTTCCTTTGGCCATTTCTTGAACGGTTTGCAGAATCTCTTCGTTTACCATACTCAATTGAGAGCTTAAGGCCTGCTTGGTGGCGGCATTTTGTGTTTGAGCAATCAATTCTTCCAATTTTTCAGCCGTTGCCAACAATTTCTTGGGCGGAAAATTTTCAAGAAGTTGCTTTTTGGCTTGATTGCTTAATTGAATAAATTGCGCATTTTCATCTACCGAAAAAGAATTAAGTGTTTTTTCAATCGTTTCACGACGCTTTTTGGGCGGCATTTTTGCTAAATTGGCCGGCGCCTTGCCCATGGCTTGTAGAACTTGGATATTTAAATTATCAATGGTCAGTTGCCACTCATCGCTGTTGCGACCACGGTGAAGTTCTTGCAACCGTTCGGTCTTTATCTCGTTAAAAAATTTTTCCTGAAAGGCGCTTTTTTCCGCCGGCGTCATTGCGTCGAACTGCTTTTTTACTTCCGGGTTTAGTTCAAAATATTTCTCCAAAAGCTCCATATTGTGTGTTGTGTTTTTATCCGCCATATTTATTCTCCGCAAAGGTTATTTTATAATAAAATAACATATTTTTTGTCGTTTTACAACATATTTTGTCTAAATTGTTCAAACATACTGAAAATATATCAAAAATTAGTTTAATTTTTATTTACAAATGCGCTTTGCTCTTGCCTTTTGGAAATAAAGTCCCTAAATAAAGGTAAACTTTTGGAAAATTGAATTTTTAGACAGCTGTAAAAAATGACTGAAAAAGACTATTACGAACTATTGGAAGTCAGCCGTGATGCCAGCGGTGACGAAATTAAAAAATCTTATCGACGCTTGGCAATGAAATATCACCCAGACCGCAATCCGGGAGATAAAGAGGCTGAGGCAAAATTTAAGGAAATCAATGAGGCTTATGATGTCCTCAAAGATGAGCAAAAACGTGCCGCATACGACCGTTATGGTCATCAGGCCTTTACTTCGGGTATGGGCGGTGGAAATCCGTTCGGCGGATTTGAGTTTAACTTTGGCAGCGGCGGTTTCTCCGATATTTTCTCAGATATTTTTTCTGATTTTATGAGCGGTGGGCAACAACGCAATGCAAATTCTCGCTCTTATGCAAGAGACGGAGCCGATGTTCGCTATAATTTGGAGATTTCTTTGGAAGAGGCCTTTACCGGCGTTGAAAAAGAGATTTCTATCCCCTCTTCTCAGGTGTGTGAGGACTGTAATGGTTTCGGCACGGCTGATGGTAAAGAACCACCGATTTGTACGACTTGCCATGGACACGGTAAAGTTCAAATGCGTCAAGGCGGTTTTTTCATTGTTGAGCAAACTTGCCCGACCTGTAAAGGAACAGGCAGAATTATTAAAGACAAGTGCAAAAAATGTTCCGGCGAAGGCGTTATTCATAAAGAAAAACTCCTCAAGATTAAAGTTCCGGCCGGCGTTGAAACCGATACCCGTATGAGAGTTCCGGGCGAAGGCGAGCCGGGATTAAGAGGCGGCAGAAACGGCGATTTATATGTCTTTATTACGGTTAAAAGCCATAAACTCTATGTTCGCGATGGCGCAAACCTTTACACCAAAGTGCCTATTTCGATGGCTTGTGCGGCCTTGGGCGGAAAAATTGAAATTCCGGGAATTGAGGGTGACAGTATCGAAATTGAAATTAAGCCGGGAACACAGTCTGACCAACAAGTTAAAGTGGCTGACAAGGGTATGTCTATCTTGCGTTCAAAACGCAGAGGCGATTTGTTCGTGAAATTCCGCGTTGAAACGCCGGTCAATCTCTCAGCAAGGCAAAAAGAGTTACTCGAAGAATTTCGCTCAATCAGCAAAGATGAGAGTTGCCAGCCTGAGGCAAAAGGCTTTTTTGATAGAATAAAAGACTTGTTTGTGGCTTAAAAAAACGAAATAGGAAAATGATTTTTCTTATTTGACGAAACAGCAAACCCCTACGCCTTGGGCTAAAAAGCAAGCTTCAAAGAATTTGGAGGCAAGCCCTAAAAGATTTGATAATCCTTCCGTCAAATTAAATCGCCCAACGACAAGCGATATTGTTCTGGCCGGGCTTAAGGGGTTTGGTGAAGGGATAGAAAATGGTTCTCTTGCACTATTTAATGCTAAAACAGGCGGTTTGTTTGATGTAGCAAGTAACATATTTATGGATGACATTTATGCTAAAAAACAAGAAAAAATGCAAAAGAAAGCTGAAGATGTCGGTTTAGGTACTGCAAATAAATTAGCTAATTATGCCATTGAACTTGGAGGTAAAACAAAATTATTAAATTATATTAAACGCCACAAGTAATTTGACTGACTTGACATTTAGATAGGTATTACTTAGCATAAGTAATACCTATCTAAATTTTTTATGATATAGCCCATGATGGATATGAAGAATATGCAAAAGACACCTAGCGATTTTCAAGTGGTAAAAACGGCATTAAATGAATGCTTTTCGTTTAATGGTTCTTTAGGCAGAATGCTCTTTTTTGATTTTATGCTTTTTGGAAGTCTGTTTTATAGCCTGTTGGAGCTAACAGAAATTCCTTATTTGAATATTTTGGGTTGGTTTTGCTATTTTTATATAGCCTTATGCTGCTACCAAAAAAGGTGCCGTGATTTGAATATTAAAGGGACATGGATTATTTTAATTACATCCTTGTTTTTTATAATATATGCTCTATCGCATTTTCTAAATATTGCAAGAACTGATATTTTATTTTCTATTTCTAAAATTATATTTTTGATATATTTAGGGGTATATTTTTACGCTCAGTTTATGCCGGGAAAAAAGGAGAAAAATCCTGAATTAATCAGCCCTTTGCTCAAACACCCAAATATTTACTTTGCGGTATGTGTATTGATTTTTGCCCTTGGGTTGGGGATTTTGAAAAATTTGTAATTCACTAGTGGTATCGTCAACGTAATTCAAATATGCTAAAAATTATCTGCGAGAGTGTCTATGACTAAAATTTCTAAAATCATAAATTCCGTTAATAATGATATTTGGGGAGAAAGTCCTTTAAGCTTTTATTTTTCTTTTAATGGATTTTTTAATCGTCTTCAGTTTTTTGGCGCGCTTATAACGCTTAATTTTTTTCTTAACCTTATGTCATCAACTGAAAACTTTATAATTCATCTTCTCGCTTTAGGAATTGTTTTTTATTCTACGCTTGCCGTAATACAAAAAAGAAGCCGTGATTTAAATATGAAAGGAACATTCTTTATTTTAATATTTTCATTAGCTGACCCGATGAACATATATTTACAAACGATGAAAAGCATTAACCTTCCGGTAAATTTTTATATTCAGAAAGGATTTGGCGTAGTTCTTGTTTTGTACCTTTTAGTGTTTTTGTTTTTACAATTTATGCCGGGAAAAAAGGAGAAAAATCCTGAATTAATCAGTCCTTTGCTCAAACACCCAAATATTTACTTTGCGGTATGTGTATTGATTTTTGCCCTTGGGTTGGGGATTTTGAAAAAGTTGTAATCTGACATACGAGCATAATGAGATAAAAAAACTCCCCTTTGTTTTTACAAAAGGGGAGTTTTGCTTTATAGGCAGCCGTGCGTTTCTTTGGCATATTTGACATAGCATTTATAGTAATGCTCTAAGCCTTTGCTAACTTCATAGTTAACCGTGCCTTTCGGGAATTCGCCGTGTTTATTGGGCTTGCCTGCCGGAATGCCGGTTAATATCTCTATTCCGTCATCAACCGTATCAATCGCCCAAATGTGGAATTTGCCTTCATCCACCGCCTGAAGCACATCTTCTCTCAACATCAGGCTACTGACGTTGGTGCGAGGGATAATAACACCTTGGTCGCCGGTTAAACCTCGATGATTGCAGACATCAAAGAAGCCCTCAATTTTTTCGTTGGCACCGCCGATTGGTTGAATCTCCCCAAACTGGTTGATTGAGCCCGTTACCGCAATGTTTTGTTTTATCGGAATATTGGAAATTGCCGACAACAAACAATAATATTCGGTTGAAGACGCACTATCGCCGTCAACCCCGCCGTATGATTGCTCAAAAACTATTGAGGCCGACAAAGACAATGGAGATTCTTTGGCAAAGCGGTTGGCAATTAACGATGACAGTATCAAAACGCCTTTATTGTGTATCGGGCCGCTCATTTCTACTTCGCGTTCGATATTGATAAACTCGCCTTTACCCAAACGAACCTGTGCCGTGATGCGTGAGGGTTTGCCAAAGGACATACTTGAGAAATTATAGACAACCAAGCCGTTAATTTGGCCGACTTTTTTGCCCTCAACATCTATCAATATCGTACCTTTGTCAATTTGTTCAAGCATAGCTTGTTTGATGCGGTCGCTTCGATAGATTTGCTCAAATATTGCTTGTTCAATATGGTTTTTGCCGATTTGGTTGGCCTTGGACTTGCGCGCCCAATAGTCCGCCTCTCGCAATAAGTCGCCGATTGAGGCAATATGTGCGGTCAATTTCTCGGAATCTTCTGCCAAGCGTGAAGAATATTCAATTACTCTGGCAACGGCTTGTT
Source organism: uncultured Alphaproteobacteria bacterium (assembly GCA_944390035.1). Taxonomy (GTDB): domain Bacteria; phylum Pseudomonadota; class Alphaproteobacteria; order RF32; family CAG-239; genus Scatocola. Next base: position 9,805 of record CALXOP010000110.1, read on the forward strand.
TGTTCAGAGAACGAATTTTTTTCTTCTTTGAAAGCGAACCAATCAACTTGGCATATTCAATCTCGTTGTCATAAGTTCTATCCATCAAGACACCAAAGTCCGCCTCGACTTTGAAATAGTCTCTAAAGTCAGGGTCGCGTTCGCTCAAGACTTCGTATAATTCCTCATCACCGGTCAAAATGACTTTGACATCTAAGGGAATCGGGCACGGGTCAAGCGAAATTGTGGTGAAGCAGCTTTCATCGCTCGGGGTTTCTATTTTAACCGTCTTGGAAGAAAGAGCGCGTTTCAGCGAATCCCAAGAATAGGGTTGGAGTAACAACTTTCTTGCATCCATCAACAAGAAACCGCCGTTGGCGCGGTGTAATGCTCCGGCTTTAATCAAAGTAAAGTCTGTTACCAAGGCACCGTATTGTTGTATTCTCTCTACTCTGCCCACCAAATTGGCTTGGGTCGGGTGGTCAAGCAAAACTATCGGCGCGCCGGAATCTTTCTCATTTTTGACAATGACGTTTACTTTTAATTTGGCAAACTTGTCATCATCTGACTTGTTCATACGGTTCAAAAGTGCAGAGAGCGGATCTTCCTCTCCGGAACCGGATTGAGCTTGCTCTTGGGCCGGTAAAAATTCATCAATATTATCAACGATGTGTTTTTGAACGTTTTTCAAAAACTCAACTGCGCCTTTGTGGGCTTTATATTTATGACGGAGAACGTCAACCGGATTTTTTACCGCGGCTTTGATAAACTTCTCACGCAGTTGTTGAGATTCTTTGCGTTGCTTTTCTTCCCAGTTGGGGAGGTCTTGTGCCGTGTTCTCAATTTCAGCCTGCATGTAGTTTAAGTCTTCAATTAATGACTTTTTCTCTTCTTCGGGAAGTTCATCAAACGCATCAGGGCTTAACACCTCACCGTTTTTGACCGGGGCAACAACCAAGCCAACCGGCATGTGCAGCAAAGACACGCTCTTGCCTTTGGCTTTCTTTTGCAAAATGCGGACATATTCTTCCTTCTTTTGCTTGTATTTTTCCTTGATGATGTTTTCGGCGGCTTTGTATTCTTCACTATCCAATATTGCGCCGATGGAGGTGTTTAATTCCTCAATTAATTTATCAATATCTTTGGCAAATTCCGTGGCCTCGCCTGCCGGAAAATTGATTGCCTTCGGACGATAAGGTTCTTCAAAATTGTAAACATAAGCCCAATCATCAGGTGTCGGACGGCTCTTGGCCTCTTTTTCCAATATTCTTTTGACCAAGCTGGTTTTGCCCGTGCCTTCAGGCCCTAGGCAAAACAAGTTGTAGCCTTTGGATTTGATGTTGATACCTAATTCAACCGCACTAATGGCTCGGTCTTGCCCTAAGGCTGAAAGCCTTTCTTCCAAATCGGCCGTGCTGGTAAAACTAAACTTTTTGGGGTCGCATACCCGATAAAGGTCGTTTCTGCTTAATTTCGAGATTGTCATTTTGAAAAAATCCCTATACATATAATTTTAGAAATACTATTCTTACCATAAATCGAAAATAACTAATTTAGCGTAAAGATTTTGATGTCGTTTTTAGAATTTATCATAATTTTTTTGATTTTAGCGTCTTTGCTGTGGGTGGGGCTTTTTTGGCAGCGCTTGAAATATGACCATTTTTTTAAACTCGTGCAAAAAGCTATTTGGAAAAAGGCCAAGTTTTCTAATTTGGAAGTGTTTTTTGCCGAACCCTTTCTCTATCGGGCAATTAAGCTCTTAAGCCAAAACAAGCCGGCGCTTTATGCCTTGTGTGAGGGAAAATATTCTTTAAGCGAAAAGTATTTACAAAAAAAGCACAAAACCTTGCTCGCAATAGCACTCAAAGCCCATTTTAACCCCAGGCAGGCAATCTTGGGCTTAGAAAAATTCTTAAGTCTCTTTCCGCAAAGCACCGAAGCAAAGGCTTTGTTAGCGGCACTTTATTTGGCACAAAATAATTTGGCTGAGGCTTGGGCGATTTTGGAAAATATAAACTTGAAAAAATGCTCGACCTTTGCCAGAGGAATTTATTATTACACGCAAACGCATTTTTGCTTGCAAGAGGGAGATTTGCTCGCAGCCTCGCAATCTTGCGTTAAAGCCGAAAAATATTTTATTAAATCTCGGGCTTCCTTTTTGCTTGCTAAAACCTATTTGTTGCTCGGGACAATTTACCGCGTGTCTTTTGTTGATGATGTGGCAGAGTTGATGTTTCGCAGTGCCGGCAAAATTTTTGACACCCTTCATCTGCCGCAAGGAAAAGCCTTGGCCTTGGCTAATTTGGGCATGCAAAATACTGCCGGAGAACATTTTGACGTGGCTGAAAAATATTTTGAAGAAGCTAAAAATTTGCTCACAAACGCTCAGGCAACGGAAGATATGGCTGAAATTTTGAATCAGCTCGGATTAATGCATTTGTTGAACAAAAATTTTGCAAAAGCAAAAAGCTCGCTTGCGGCGGCGCAAAAAATATTTAAGGAATCGCCCAAATACGCGGGTAAAGCTCTTAACGCCGAGTTGTTTAGCTATTTTTGGGCGGCGCAAAAAAATTTCAACAAATCTTTGGAAAAAGCAAAAGAGGCCGAAAGCCTTTACAGAAAAGATGAAAATGTGGCGGCTCGGCTAAACTGTCTTTATTTGCAGGCAGAGGCGCTGTATGCGCAAAATTTGCTGACAGATGCCGAATCCGTTTTGAGAAATATTATTCTGCAAGCAAAAAAAGAGGCGTCTTGCTTTCATATTGCCAATGCATACAGCTTGTTGGGGCTGATTTTTTTGCAAAAAGGCGAATTGCGGCGCGCCAAAGGTTTGTTCCAGCAATCACTTGAGCAAGAGCAAAAAAACAACCGCCTCAGCGGGCAGGCTTGCGACTATGCCAATATCGGCTTTTTGGAACTGCGAAGCGGACAGCTTGAGCAAGCAAAAAAACATATTCAAGCTGCCCAAGATTTGGCTCTTGAATTAGGCGACAAAGAAATGTCAGATTTGTTGGAAAAAGAGCTCCAAAAACTAAAAGCTCAACTCAATTAACAAGGGGTGGAAGTTGTTCTTCTCTTTGGGCAAGAAGCTCACATCTTTAACACCGAATTTTTTATAGGCCAAAACATTGAGGCTCGGAACACTAAACGGATTAAACCACACAGAGCCATCACTCATGATAATGCGATTTTTGACCTCAAGTCCGGTTTTGTTCAAAAACTTTTGAAAAGTGTTTGACCAAGCGGGAATGCCGAAATTACCAATAATGACAACCGGATTATCTTGCATGACCACAAATTTGCTCAAATTTTTATAGACGTTCTTTTCTTCGCGTCCGGAGATGCCGCTAAAGTCAACATTGACCAGAACTAAAGGCTGTGTCCCTTCTAAAAATTCCATATATGAGCCCGTGAATTTATCCGATAAAATCAATTTGCCGGAGCGAAGCGGTGTAAACTTGCTAATGATAAAGCTGGAGCCTTGCTCTTGGTCCTCGTTGTATAAGTGATATTGCGGCTCTGCTTCCAGGCCGAAGTTTTTGGTTCGGGCGTGATTGAGTGCCACAACATCTGCCTGAGAACGGGCTGCTTGGTGCATTAAATCGGTTCCCGATTTGGTGTGGTTTTGATAGAGAATCGTTAACTGTCCCGTGCCGTCGCTGTGGCTGCTGTTAAATAAATTGGCGCTGGAGGCAATAAGCGTGTAATTCACAATTATCAATAAAAATGCAAAAAAAGTTTGCAGAAAAAATTTGTTAAACAACGCGCAAACAAATACTAAAAGCAAATAAACATAAATTTGGAATTGCCACTGATTGATAAAAGCACTAAACCCCGTGGTGTTGTCCATCAGAGCCAAGATGGTGGTGATACCAATGATGCCTAATGAGACATTAAGCAACATATTTATCCGTTCGTGGTGTTTTTTTTGGCTTAGGTAACCCATTATTAATTTATTTCTGCTAAAGTTTCTTTATTGTTTGTCGTTATATTAATCACTTATTTTTTATTTGTAAATGGTGCCTTGTAAAATTATGCTTGAACGGATAATAACTCTTTCATCTTCAGATTATTTCGGCATTATCGCTCATGACATAAAATCGGTTTTGGCCTTTCTTTCCAGCTATTGGGACGGCGCCAATACCTTGCGCGTTGCGTCAATTGTTTTAATGCTGATTGCCGTGGCACTGTTTTTGTTGCTCATTATTTCTTTGTATGTTAAGTCAATCATCGCCTTTTTTAAGAGTGAAAGCAAAAAAAATGCCGACACGGAAGAAGATGGCTTTGAATATACCGATTACAGCGATTATGCGGAAGAAGAAAATCAGACCGAAGAGACTGCTGAGCAAAATGAAGAAAGAGAGCTTGAACGCGAGCTGGCAAATGAACTGAAGCTGACAAAAGAAAACAACGATTTTATCTTTGAAAACGAATCCGAAAAAACAGATATTAAAGAACTTCCGAAAGAAAACGAAACGCCAAAAGAAGAAAAGCCCCTCGAAAAAGAAAATAAAAATGCCAAAAACAACATGATTGATTTGGATTGGAAAAAAGGCAAAAAAATCGACCAAATAGATGATAATACTCAACTTGATCCGGCGTTGCTCAAATATCAACAAACCAAGAAATCTCTAAACGATTTGGTGGCTTTGATTATTGATATGATCGGGCGCGGCGTGGATGAGCTCAAAATTGCTCAGACAATCATGTTTCGGAATCAAGGTGAAAACTCCGAAGACGATATTTTGCAAACCATTACCGCAATTAAGGATTTTATTGCTCTGGCCGTGAGCGGAAAGTTCAAAAAAGTAAAGGCCGAAAAGAACCTGCCCGATGAAGGCGAGGCCTTATATCATTTGGCGGAAGGCGATGCCTCCTTGGCTTTGGCGTTGATTGAAGCCGTTATGGATGAAAATATTGAAATTGCCTCGGCTATGCCGGTGGGAGAAAGACGGGATAAAATCTTTATGGAAACGTCTTGCTATTCATCGACTTTCGGCTCGTTGGCCGCTTTGTCAGATGTCAGCCTTGCAACCGGCTCTTTTGAGTTGGCGGTTGAACTGGCTCCGCAAAACCTCATTGCTTGGGGCCGACTGGCCGATATGTATCATCTGTTGGAAAATAACCAAAAAGCTATTTGGGCTTACAATAAGGTTTTGGATATGGCAGATGAAGAACTCTCGCCGCAACTTGTGGCCAATGCCAGAAAGATTCTTTCCCAATACTACTATGCCCAAGGAAACAGCCTGCAAGCGGCAAAATTCTTTACCTTGAGTAAGCAATATTATGACTCAATTGGAATTAATCGTCGCTTAGATAAAAAAGAAATTGAAATTATTGAGCTTATCGAATCGCGGCAAAAGACAGATTTGGAAGGAACCATTGCCAAAATACTGGCCAATTATGATGCCAGACAGCTGAGCTATGCTTAGGCTATTTGCCTCGCTCTTGACGGGATTTTTCTTCCAAAGTATGGAAAGATAAGTTTTTGCGAGATACCTGTATTTGCTGATTTTTTCCGCTTTTTTGCAATTTTTTATCAATTTGTTTTTCAAGCTGGCGTTTTTTCTTTTTGGGCTCTTTGCGACCGGTTTTTTCAAGCAAAACTTTGGCAACCTGTTTTTCATCGGATGCGCGCTCAACTTCTCGGAGGCTCAAGCCTTCAACAGCTTTTATGCCACCGGCGCGTTTGATGTTGTTAATTCCGCGCAAAATCTGAATATAACGTCCTTCGGCTAAATTTTCATCTTTTAACTTCAGACCTTTGACCAAGTCTTTTTTGACCATATTTTCAAGTGACTTGTTCATCGGGGCGGCATCTTGCATAACCTTGGCAACCGTTTGTCGGCTCAGGCCTTCAACACCTTGTTCTTGCAGAGCATGTGCCGCTAAAGTGAGGGCCTCTAACTTGCCGGCATCTTGCTGCATTTTCATATTTTGCAAGGTTTCTTGTTGTCTGAGAATTTTCTTCTCCTCCTCATTGAGCGCATTGTACAAAGAATTGCTCTCTTGCAAAGACTGAAGCGGCGCCGTGGCGATGAATTCTTCTTCATCTTCATCGTCTTCATCAAAAACATCTTTTATCTTTTTGCGGATTTTTTTTAGTCCGGCAGGTAAATCGGCCGGTGTGAGAGGATTGTTGGTTTGAATTGCATTTTTGTTTTTGGCATTATATTTTACAGCCTCGCGGGCGTTTATCTTTAAGCTGAGCTTTTCTGTGGTGCCAAAACCGGTTTTCTTCCATTCGATATTGGGATTAGAAGAATTATCTGTCATTTATTGCTCCGTTTTTATAGTTATTTGCAACAAACATCTATAATTTGCCACAAAAATGTTTTTTTGTCAAATTAAACTCCGAAAGCGCCGGCTAGCTTGCTATTTCCTTCTTGCAAGTTACCATAATTGAGCCGTCGGAAAGCAAAGAAGACAACACCTCGACCACGGTATTGTTATTGCGCGTCAGGCTAAAGGTTTTGGTGGTGGTGCTCATGATGTGATTGATAATGTCTTTTTTGAGCTCCGGCCAATTATCAACATAAGTAAAATATCTTTGATGTGCCTCCCAAAGTTCTGATATGTTCGGCTCCTTTTGCAAAAAGATTTCCGGCAGATTCCAAAGTTTGAGGTAGGATTGATTATAAAATTTAAGTCTGCCGTTGGAGCCAAAAATCACCACGCCGTCAAATAAATTATCCAACAATTCTTGCTGTACGGAAAGCAAAGAATTATAGGCCCGACGCGTGGCCAAACGATCGGATACATCCTCAAACGCAAAAATCAATCCACCCATAGGATATGGCGCCCGAACGCGGCGAATCGTGTTTCCGTTGGGAAGGTGCAACAAGTCTTCTTTGGGCTCTATGATTCTTGAAAAATCTTTTTGCTCATCGGTTTTGTAACTTCTGAAATCCGGTACTTCGGGTAACATTCGTTTTTCACGAATAACGTCCAAAAACGAGGCATAGCTCGGGTGGGTTTCCAACCAGACGTCTTCCAGCCCCCAAAAGGACACAAAAGATTTGTTGTAAAAAGACAATTTATATGCATTGTCAAATACGGCAAACGCTGTTCCCAATGCACCCAAAATCTCCAGGTGAGCATTTTGGTGGAGTTTGAAATTGCGTTTTAGTTCATCTAAAACCGTTACGTCTATCAAAGCACCGGCCGTGTGAATTTTATCTAATTCTTCCTTATGGAACGGTGTTTCTATGACTTCAAAACTGCGGCGTTCCCCGTTTTTGACCAAATTTATGGTTTGTTTGCGCTCTTTGTTGGCGGCTTGTGCCTGCAAGGCCAAGTTGGCCGAAACACTCTCATTGTTGAGGTTTAATATTTCGGTTTGGTGGGCAATTACATTGTCTTTGCTCGTTTCTTTGGTGAATTCCAGATATTTTTTATTGACCTCTTGCAGGCGGAGATTTTCATCTCTCAGCCATATCGGAAAGTTGATGTTATCTATCAAATCTTCAAGGCGGTTGATTTTGGAGAGAGCTTTATTTTTTTCTTCTTCCAAATCCAAAATTTTATTGGTATCGCGACTGATGTCGCGAAACCATATCATATCGCAATAAACATTACCGTCCAGAGCATTAATGCGACAGCCGGAAAGATTGAGGTGTTTGTTGGTGTTTTTGAGCAAAAACTCATCTTCAAAAGAAATGCCTTCTTCTTTTAAAAAATTAACATATTTTTGGATTTTGAGGCTGTCTTCTTTGGAAAAATTTTTTAAGATATCTTCAAAAGTGGATTTGGTGCCGGCCGGCAAATTCAGAATAACTGCCAGGCGGCGAGAACAATGCTCTTTTATGGTCTTTCTGGGGTCGTTTACTTTTTCATCCGGATAGATAAATGCAAAATAGCCGTCTTTGGAGGCATAGAGCGTTTCGGCGTAGCGTTCGCGGTCGCGGTTTAAAAAATAATTGCGTTGATTTAATTTTAAGATTTTGATTTCACGCGAGCCCAAATATGCCAGCAAAATAACCAATCCAAAACCCAGTGTATACCAGAGCTCGGGAGCGGCATAAAACATATTTATCAGCAAGGCTTCGTTCATTTTAACGCAAACATACCATAAAATTATTGTATCTGTTGTGAATTTATAATATAAAACAAATTATTCAAACATTAAAAACAAATAAGTGAACAAAATTATGTATAGTCTTGCTTTTGATACCACCGCCGCCGGGTGCTCGGTTGCTTTGATGAAAGATGATACTTTACTCGACAAATTTGTGGAGGAAATGGATTTCGGTCAGGCAGAAGTACTCATTCCTGCTATTCAAAATCTGTTGCAAAAACACAATCTGCAAGTCAAAGATTTGGGATTGATGGCGGTGTGCACGGGGCCTGGTTCTTTTACGGGGGTGCGCTCCAGTATTTCGGCGGCCAGAGCATTTGCCTTTGCCTGCCCCGATATGGTGGTAACGGGCGTTTCGGCCTTTGATGCTTATGCTTATTCTTTGTCGTGGAATCCTGAAGAAATTGCCCCGGTTAATGCCGTGATTATTGAAACCAAAAGAGAAGATTTTTATGTTCAACTTTTTGATGAACATTTAAACAAAATAACAGAACCGAATGCCCTCAATCGTGATGATATTATTGCCGAACTCAGAGGCAAAAAAGTATCGTTTATCGGCGATGGGGTTGAACGCTTTTTGGCTACACCGACCGGCTTGAGCCTGCATGCAATTTTGATTGAGCCTCATTTGGATATTGAAGATTTGGCTTTGTGCGCCCTTCGCAAATTTCAGAAAAAAGCAACCGATTATCCCAAACCGATTTATTTGCGCGCTCCTGATGTTTGCATTAAATAAAAGTTTATGAAAGTTTTGCCAGCAGCAAACTATAAGCGTTGGTGAGCTGTTTGAACTTTTCTTCGGCATCTTTATCACCGTGATTTGCGTCAGGGTGATATTTTTTTGCTAATTTTTTATATTGTTTTTTGAGGCTCTCTAAGCTGACTTCGGAGATTTTCAACTCCATTATTTCAAGGCATTTTCGCTCTTCGGCACTAAAATATTTTTCTTCTTGCGCCTCTCCAAATGCCATCCCGTATTCACCAAAAAAGCCAAAGTCGTCCTTAAAAGTATAGCCATGTTTGTAACGCACTTTGGAACGAAAACTAAACCGCATTCTGGCCTTTTCGCTTTCGTCTTCATCGGGAATCTCGCCGGCATAATAATTCCACTTAGCATTGTATTCCTGAACGTGCTTGAGGCAAAACCAGTAGTAGTCCTTCAGCGAGCGGTCTTTGGGCGCACGATACTCTCCCGCTTTGTTGCATCCGGGATGATCACATTTGCGCTCTTTGTCATCTGTTTGCGGCGCAAAATATTTTTTAGTGCGTTGTACTTTTCTCATTTACTTGTTTTTTATTTTATTTACTCTTTTTAATTGTATTTTAATTTTTTATGTTATATTATTAGCGCATAAAGAATTTAATGCAATATCTTAAAATCTATTTTCTCAAGAAACGGATGATTAGATGACAAAATTACTTAACCGCGTGATTATCATTAACAAAAGACGTACAAGCATGCGCCTGTGCCAAGAAGAGTGGGGCGCCTTGGACAATATCTGTAAATATGAAAAAATCAATCGTAATCAAATTTTTGAAGTATTAGAGAGTTTGCCCGATTATGGTTTGGGCTTAACTTATTTGACCAGACTTTTTATGTTGATGTATTATCAAGATGTGGCTCGCGAAGTATTATGCAAGCACGGAAATTGTTTGCCCAGAAGAGCCGTTAAAATCTTTGAAAAAATTGAAAATCTGCCCCACACTAAAGAAAATAGTAGAGCAAAAAAGCTGCCAAAATCAACGGTCCCCAATAGTACAATGACGATTTCCCCAAGTGTGTAGGAAGCGGTTTGGATTTTAGCCGATTATAGAGATTTTGGTTTGGCAAAAGTGTGCGGGCGTGACCGTCTCCGGCGTTGAGAGTTTTTAGGTGCGGGGCGTTCTTTTTACTCCACTCCTCATCGTGGGTTTTGAAGTCTGCCAAAAGGCTAGCGCCCATTTGTTTAGAAAGCTCCGCCAAATTAACCTGCGGGCAATAAAAGCGCAATAAATCCAGAGCGCGCTTGATGTTGTATTCATCAGCATTTTTAGGCAATAAATTGTTTAAGGCATACTGCAACGCATATTTGAGTTGCTCTTTTGTTAAATTGCGTATCACGGAAAAATCGCGCCAAAGTATTTCGTTGTGATGATTATAGAGAATCGATTGCCAATCTAAGACCAGATATGCGCGATGATACAATAAATGAAAAAATATCTTGGCTAAATTTTGTTGTGCCGGTTGAGGCAGGTTCATAGAATCCGTCGTCTCTTCGGCAAAGACAACAAATAATTTATCTGAAGAGGTATGTTGCCAATCTATCGGCAAGCTCAGGTTGCCGCCACATTCCGAGGCAAAATTTTGCACCTCGGACAGCTCTGCCCCATAGAGCCGCATATCCGAATTGAGCGTTAGGGTATCCAGCAAATAAGTTTCATCCAACTTGGGGTTAGAGCTTACCAGCTCCGGCAAAAGTTCTTCACCCAGCGAATAATCCTGCGGCGACAAAGCATGCTTGATTTCCATATCGCCTTTAAGCGTTGCAGCGGTGTGGCGCGGCGGCTGAACATTATAGCTCAAAGCAAGCGTGGTCGCATAAAGCGAGAGCAAAGTATCATGATGTGCGGCAATATAACGCTCAACCCGTTGCGCCGGAGATTGGGCCGATTTTTTGATAAAGAATCGCGATAGCGGCAGTGTGGCTTGAAACATCTCTAAGGGGTAAAGCAAAAACAACATATCTTCTTTGGCCAGTTGAATTGCTAACTTTTGCTTTTTTAAGAATTGTAAAAATCCATTTATCATTTATAATACCCTTAAATTTAAGGTTTTGTATCTTAAAACAAATCGTCATCTCAGAGGTTAATATGCCCGAACTGCCCGAAGTCGAAACAATTAAAAATGCCCTCCAAAAAGCTATCGGTTATGCTAATATAGTCAACGTTCACGTAAACGACAATCGCTTTCGGCAAATTATTCCTGACGATTTTGCAAAAAAAATTACCTCGGCCAAAATTACACGCTACCAAAGAATCGCTAAATATATTGTGATTTCGCTTGATAACGGTTACAGCATTATTTGGCATTTGGGGATGAGCGGCAGAGTGAAAATTTGCGACACAATGCCTGAACTCGAAAAGCATGACCATGTGGTGTTTGAAACATCTAACGGAATTGTCATTTACCATGACCCCAGACGGTTTGGTTTGCTCACTTATTGCAAAACAGACGAACTGGCGCAAAACAAAATTTTTCAAAATTCCGGTTTGGACCCGTTTGATGAAAAGTTAAACGCCCAACTCTTGCATGAAAAATTAAAAAACAAAAAAACCGCCATCAAAATTGCTTTGCTTGACCAAAGGATTATTAACGGAATCGGCAATATTTATGCCTCGGAGGCCTTATTTAAGGCAAGAATTTTGCCGATGAGAGAATCCTCTTCTTTGAGCATGGAGGAGTGCAAAACTTTGATTGCGGCTCTCAGAGATGTTTTGCAACAAGCCATTAAAGCCGGCGGTTCGACACTCAGAGACTATAAAAAGCCTGACGGAAGTCTTGGCTATTTTCAAAATCAACATTGTGTGTATAATAAAACCGGAATGCCTTGCCCCGATTGTACGTGCGGTCTGAAAAACGGCGGCATACAAAAAATTGTTTTGGGCGGACGTTCCACCTTTTTCTGTCCCGAAAAACAAAAGTGAGTAGCGATGAAAAAACATATTTACAAAATTATAACAATTTGCGGTTTAAGTATCTTGTTTATGTCAGGAAAAGTTTGGGCAACAACCTTTATTGAGGGTTTGGAAGATGTACCGTTGATGGAGGGCGTGACCCAAATTCAAAAAGACACCATTAGTTTCGGTAACGAAGAATCTCGCTTTGTGGAGGCTTATTTTACCAGTTCGAGAATCGGGTTTAAGGCTATTGAGAATTTTTATGTTAAAACATTGCCGCAACTTGGCTGGACTTTTCAGGGCAAAAACGGCAATACCTTGCTCTTTTACCGCGAAAACGAAATGCTCGAAATTGTCAGAGAATCCGCAAAACCTTTGGAAGTCAGAATTACGGTTAAAAATAAATTATAGAGGCAAAAATGGAATTAAATACACTCGTCAGCGAAATCAGAGGAAATGTCGGCATCATTACGCTTAACCGACCCAAAGCCCTTAACGCCGTCAGCGAAGAAATGCTCCAAGAGTTGACATCTCAAACTCAAGCGTTTGATGAAGATGAAAGAATCAATGCAATTATTATTAAAGGCAGTGACAAAGCCTTTGCTACGGGAATCGATGTCAGAGATTTGGTTGAAAAAGTAAACACAAAAGATACCGAACTTTTGAAAATGCATAAGTATATGAGCATTTTTAGAATGACGCGCAAACCCGTTATTGCCGAAGTGGCCGGTTTTGCCTTGGGAATCGGGTGCGAAATTGCTTTGAGTTGCGATATTGTATTGGCGGCGGATAATGCCAAATTCGGACAACCCGAACTCAGTTTGGCCATGATTCCTTGCTTTGGCGCCACACAACTCCTCACAAAAGCCATCGGTAAAGCCAAAGCCATGGAAGTGATTTTGAGCGGACGCGCGCTTAATGCCGAAGAGGCCGAAAGATGCGGACTCGTCAGCCGAATTATTCCTTTGGTGGATTTAGACGCAGAGGCTTATAAGGTAGCCAAAAGAATCGCCGACCAGGCTCCAATGGCCGTAGATGTGGCCAAACAAGTCATTAAACAAGCGGCGGCAAATGCACCTTTAGAATCCGGACTCGTCGCCGAAGCTCAAAGCTGCAGAATGTGCCTAAACAGCGATGAATTTAAGTCAGCTCTCAATGATTTTATTGCTAAACACTCCTAAGAGCTTAAAAAAAGCCAAAAAACTGACTTTTTTGCAAAAATTTGTGTTGACTTAAACCCTTCAGAGAGTTTATAAAGCATATCAGAATTTAATATTGTTTAACTTTTTAAGACAGGATTAATATTATGGCCAATCATAAATCGGCAAAAACCAGAATTAAAAGAAATAATAAAAGAGCCGTTATTAACGGT
>CALXOP010000111.1 GCA_944390035.1 uncultured Alphaproteobacteria bacterium
TGAACTTTGGCAACAGGAGATTGTACCAAAGATTGAACAACTTCAATATCGTGAATCATCAAGTCCATTGAAACATCAACGTCGGTAATACGACCTGATGCGGCAGACATTCTTTGTGCCGTGATGGAGCGAATCCGTGAGCTGTCTGATAAAATTTTGTGCATTTGTTCTACTGCCGGATTGAATTGTTCAATGTGGCCAACCAAAAGGGTTACATTGTTTTTCTTGGCGGCATCAATCAAAATTTGGCATTCCTCTTCAGAGCAAGCCAAAGGTTTTTCCATCAAGCAGTGAATACCGTGGTTTAAGAAAAATTGTCCGACGTTGCAGTGGGTAACAGATGTGGTTACAACGCTGACGGCATCAACGTTGGCGGCAACTTCTTCCATTGATGAAAAGGCTTTAATTCCAAATGTTTCAGCGGCAGCATTGGCAGCGTCAGAAAAAATATCATAAACGCCGACTAAGTCAAAACCCGGTAAACTCTTATAAGTTTTAAGGTGGTTTTTACCCATCATTCCGGCACCAATAACCGCAACTCTAATGTTCTTTGACATGAATTTTTCCTCTAAAGTTAAGTTTATGCATGAATAATTTAGTTTACTAATAACAAATTTCTTGATAAAAAGCTCTTAAAAAGATGTTACATATTGTTACAATCTTGTAATAATGAATCAAAATGGCTTGTGAGAGTTGCAGATGATGAAATTATGTGTGTGGCGCTTGGTCGGTGTGTTGGGAATTGCTTGTTTGAGTGCTTGCTCTTTAGATTCTGATACACAAACTTCCCAACCGGTGATTGATAAAACGGATTTGTCGGTTAAGCCTGAAAAAATTACCGGTAAGACAGATGTTTATGATTCAATGGCCAGAAGCGTTAAATATAATATTAATGTGACTTATCCGGCTTTGAAAGAAAAAGTTTTCTTTAAGCAAGCTGAAAATCCGAGGCAGGTTGTTAATTCTATTTTGAAAATGAAAGACCCTTCGCAGAATCCCATGTATGATTCTTTGCGTGCTCTGGATTTTGCCATTGCTTATGCTCTGGCTAATGTGAGCAATGATGAGGCCTTTGTGAGCGAAAACTTAAAGGCAAAGTCTGCTCAATCTTTGGCTTTGGCCGCTATTAAAGCCCATAAAGATGCGCTTTTTGCCTCTAAACAAATTAAAGAGATTGACCGCCAAATCAGACGGCTGCAGAGTGATATTAAAATTCTAAACGACAAACAAGATAGAATCGGAGTGCTGAATTCTGAAGATGAAGCCTATAAAAAAGGATTGGAAGTGATTGTTTATAAACTCTCCGAAATTAGGAAAAATTTGGAAGAGAGTTTGCTTGTTTATCGTCAACTGGTTAAAAGTGATGAGAAAAAAATCGATTTGGAAGGACGCAATTTTTATGAGCTTGATCATTTAGATGCAAAACTCGGTGTCGAAGATTTTAGAAAAACCGCTTTTAATTATCGTCCGGAATTTAAAATTCAAAAAGAATTGAGTAAAAAATATTCTTATGAGCAAGTCAGCCAAATTTTGCGTAGCGAGTATCCGCAAGTGGAACGCTTGGAAATTAACGGGTATGATGCCGAAAAGCCCATGTATATTAAAGAATTGCAGCAACGTGCCGATTTTCAAGCAAATTATTTGGTAGATAAGGTTTGGCAATATAAAAATGCACCAAATGAAAGCGCTAAAAATCAATTAAGACTTCAGGCCTTTGAAGAAATGGCTGCCGCAATTTTGACCCAAAACGAAGTGGCCTATAATATTGTGATGCGCGCAGATATTGATTATGAGGAAATTACCAAGCAAATTAGCGGCTTGAAGAAAAATATTGCCCAAGATGCAAAAAAACGTAACCAAACCAGTACGCAAAAAGTTGATTTATGGGAACAAAAAATTGCTTTGTTGAATATGGAGCAACAAGCCAGCCAGATTTTGGCCGAAAAGGCCGTGGCTATTCGGGCAATGTATTTTTATGCCGGATTTAATCCGTTTAGCGGCAAATTGTATGACGGCAAAATTAAAGATATTAGCTCAAATTTGAAGGTTGGGTTTAATAAAGATGCCGTGGAGATGCTCTCAAAGGTTCAAATGCCGCAAACGCCGATTGAAATAGAAGACAATAACTGGGCCAAAAAAGAAAACTGGTTGGAAGATTTGTTGGAAAATCCGCACCCAAAAAAGGACAAGGTTATTACCTTGGCTCAACCAAAGGGAAATTTTGATCCTTACAGAGGACAAGAGTTTGATAAGCGGACAATTATGCAGCTGGGTTCTTATCGCTATAAAGAAAATGCCGATTTGGACTGGAAAATGCTCAAAGAGCTTTATCCGGATTTAAGAAAGTATAGTCCCGTTGTCGAGCAAGCCAATGTGCGCGGAAAGCCAATGTATCGTTTGATTATTCAGCAAAAAAACGGCGGCTTGATGGAAATGTGCAACAAACTGCGTGCCGATAAAGTTGATTGTTTGTTACGCTAGGCAATTTTTGTTGTAAAAAAACGCGGGATAAGTTAAAATGTTTTTTAGTCTGTTTGGCGGAGATTAGTAATTTAAATGGCCGAAAACGAGAAAAATAACTTAGAAACGCAAACAAAATCCGATAATCAAAAAAAAGCGGAAGAGTTGCGGAAAAAAAGAGAAACTTATCTGAGCGGTGAAGAAAATGCTGCTTTTTCTTGGCATGCCGTTGCGCAATCAAACACCGAAGCTCCTCATGATTTAGATAATTTTATGTCAAACAGGATTGAGTTTGGCGGCAAAAATCTGGAAAACGGTAAATTTGCACACGAAAATTTTGAAAATGCCAATTTTTCAGTTGCAAATCTTAAAGGGGTCGATTTTTCGGGTGCTAATCTCAAAGGGGTTGATTTTTCGGGTGCAGATTTAACGGATGCGGATTTATCGGGAGCGGATTTGACCGGTGCCGTACTGTCTAACGCAGTTTTAAAACATACCAATTTTACCGGTGCAATCTTAAACGGCGTTGTACTGACCGATGCCGATTTGGATAATGCCATTTTGCTTGATATTCGAATCGATGAAATCGGGTTGGAAGATTTGCAGGCTCTGGTGGAATATTTGGCAAAATATGCGCCGCATAAATTAAATTTGGCAAAAATGAATTTGACTATGCTCAATTTGGCCAAAATTGATTTGAAAAATGTGAATTTGCGCGGGGTCGATTTTACCGGTTGCGATTTTACCGGTGTTAATATCATGGAGTTGGACTTAAGCGAGTGTATTATTACGCCGGCGCAAATTGCCCAAGCCTTGGGGCGTGTTCCTAATGCCGAAGAACTTAAACGCTTGATGGCCCCAAAACCCAAAAACAAAGCTAAACAACATGGCGGGTTTGATGTTTCCAGCTTTTTCCTTGATGATGGTCGCGAGATAGGTGTTTGGGATACCTTAAAAAACAAGGGGATGTCGGCACAAAAATTGGTGGATATGGTTAAGGCCGGACATAAGGTTTATCGGCGGGTGGTCAAGCGTCCGGACGGAAACAAAGAAGCTGAAAAAATTAAGGCAGAGAAAGAAAATCAACTCTCCTCCTCAACCGACGAGTTACACCAAGTTTTGGAAGACAATAAGCGTGCTTTGATTGAAAAACACAAACAAGAAGAACTTGAGGCCAGACGTCAGAAAAAATTAGAGCTGGAAATGGCGCTTGAACAAAGCCAAGAAAAAGAAAAGGCTCCGGAAGTAAAAGAACCCGAAAAACAACATGTTGACCAGATGGTCGCAGAAAGAATAAGCGCGTTTAAGAATCGTTCCAGAGACTAGGCAGTGATAATGAAAGACAAACTTTATCTCGAACAAGAAAACAGTATCGCAAAAACGGTATGTTTGATTGTTTTGGCAGCGTTTTTGGCTTTGTTGTTGCTGGTTTTTTCGGGAATGTTTTTTTTGAGCCTGGCTTATTTTATCAAGTTTGGATTTACGGAACATTCATTGGATAAAATTTATGGTTTTTGGGGGAATTTTTTCTCAAATCCCCTAATTCTTTGTGAATCTTATTACAAATATTTTGCGAATTTTAAGTTCTCCTGGGCAGGCGTGGTGCCTTTGTTCGGGCCGTTGTTGGTTATTGGGGTGACAATTTGGGCTTATTTGAAAACACCTAATTCTTTTCGGTTGTGGTATCGACTGAAACAACATTTTGCCAAGCCGCAAGATGTGGAAAAAATGCATATTTTAGAGGGGCATTTCGGGGTGCTGGGCCGGTATCATAATCAATTAATAAGGCCTGAAAATCCAATGTCAACCTTTGTGTGGGGCGGTGAAGGGTTGGGCAAAAGCAGTTGTGTGTCGTTGCCGACGGTGTTGGATTCCGATGAGGCTTGCTTGGCAGTGATGGACAGCAGCGGTGCCTTGGCCAAATATTCAAGCGGCTATCGCTCTAAGTTGGGAGATGTGTTCTATTTTAACTGGGCGCTGACCGATG
The DNA here is from genome assembly GCA_944390035.1 of uncultured Alphaproteobacteria bacterium. Taxonomy (GTDB): domain Bacteria; phylum Pseudomonadota; class Alphaproteobacteria; order RF32; family CAG-239; genus Scatocola. Next base: position 4,448 of record CALXOP010000111.1, read on the forward strand.
TGCCGGAAAAGGGTGAATATTGGCCAAGGTGGAATCCGGTTTCTTCTCAAGAAATGCCCGGAAGAGGAGAAGCCCGCGTAAAATATATTAAAATGTTGGTGCAATGCTTGTTTCCTGAAGAGAAGAGGAATTATTGGGAGGTGAGCTCGCAGACAGCTTTGGAAGGATTACTTTTGTTTTGCGCCTCAAAAATTGAGCAAGCCATGGCTAATGATTATTTTTTGAGTGAATTGCTGGAAAAAGGTAAAATTGCAAAAGCTGACAGAGAACTCTTAGAAAGCTATTATTTGTGTATGAAGCCCGATGTGGCGGCCGAAGCTTTGAAAAATTTGCGTGACGGAACACTGACTTTGGATAACTATTTGCCAATCGGAAGTTGGGAAAATGTGCCCGAACTTTGGCGGGGCAAGGAATTTTGCTTGCCGATGTTTGCCGATTGTTTGATGCTGCGCTATTTTGCCATTACACAAGAAGACCAAGAAAAAGCAGCCGTCGGCGGGTTTAAAATTATGCTCGGCGAGTTTATTCGTGAGGCGCGCTTGTTTGGCTATGACAAGCGAGCTGTGATGATTATGCAACAGCTTTACTACTTAACCCGTCGGCAAAGACGAATTATTTTTACGATGATGTTGTCGCCTTTGATGGTCTTTCGCAAAAGTAATATTCGGGAGAGAACCTCTTTGAGTGACTTTACTTTGGCACAAATGCGCGGAGTTCATTATGACGAACAATGGCATGTGACAACGGTTTACAGTGTGGCAGACGCGGTGAAAACTTCTTCAGTGATGAGCCGGTTTTTGTTTGATATGTTGATTGCGTATCATCTGAGCCATAAAAAAGGTGAGGGGCATTTCCCGATTAGTTTTGTATTGGATGATTTTGAAAGATTGCCCAAACTTTCTATGCTGACGGAAGGACTTACCAAAGCCAAAAGTGAAAATTTGTCCTTTATGATGTTGACCGACGGCTTGCATATGGTGGAAAAACGCTATGGCGTGGAAGAACTGGAAGATATTATAAGCAACAGCTCAATCAAATTAATGATGGCGGATAATGCCAAAAGAATGAGTGAACATTTTAACAAATTGGCGGTGTATGGCACAAAATCCGTGCAAATTCCGGCAGTGGATGCCGGCGGGTTTGCCTTGGTTAAAAAAGGGTTGGCCGATGCCAATTACTATCATCGAATCGCCAAAGATTTGATGCATCATCCGCGTTCGGTTAAGTTTGATAAAGAGCATTATTTGTTGTTGGTGGAGGGATTTTATCATTTGCCGGTGAATATTCGTGCCGCTAACTTTTTGCGCGATGACAAGCTCAGAAGCCGTGCAGCCTGCAGTGTCGGATATATGTTGAAGCAAGAGATTGTGACTCAGAGAAATTTGCAAGATGTTGAGGTGCCGGATTTGCTCGATGTGGTCAGAAAAAGCGGTATTAATGTGGAAACAGAAGACGATATTGATGCTTATTTGGAAGATAAGTATGACGAAGTGGCGGAAGTGTTGGATGCGGATTCGGATATTCAGACCGTGTGGGCAGAAGAAGTTTCTTCACGCTGGAATTACTCCTCAAACCAAAATCAGGTGGAGGAAAATTTGCGTCAGAAGAGCGACGATTGGTGGATGGATGAAGATGCTTTTAAGCTTAAAGAACAGCCTAATATGAACCCATTTAAAAATAACTGATTTTCGGCTGGAATTTGGCATAAATTCTGCTATTATAAGCAAAAATTCAAACGAATCGATGTGAGATGGAAGAGACACTGTTTTCAAATAAGGTGAAAAGACCTTTGGCCGATAGGTTGCGCCCGCAAAGTCTGAAGGAAGTTGTGGG
>CALXOP010000112.1 GCA_944390035.1 uncultured Alphaproteobacteria bacterium
GGATAGAATAGTCGTGCTTGAAAATGGCAAAATCATTGAAGAGGGAAGCCCGCAACAATTGCTCAAAACCCAAGGAAAATACGCCAAACTCTGGAACTTGCAAGCCTAAACCTCAAGCACAAAAACAATCTCTCGTGTGCCCGTTGATAATGCCGACCGCCTGCAGATAAGAATAAATTGTCGTACTGCCGACAAAGCGCATACCTCGTTTTTTGAGGTCTTTGGAAATAGCATCCGAAAGAGGCGAGGTGGTATGCTTCATACAGTCTTCACGAATAATTTGTTGCTTGCTAAATCCCCAAATATAGGCGCTGAAACTGTGATACTCTTGCTGAATTTGTTTGAAGACAAGACTGTTTTTAATACTAGCTTCTATCTTTTGGCGGTTGCGAATTATCTTTGGATTTTGAAGAAGTTCGTTAATTTTCTTGTCATCAAACTTTATGACTTTTTCAATGTCAAAACCCTCATAAGCAATTCTGAAATCTTCTCTTTTATTGAGTACACATTGCCAAGAAAGCCCGGCCTGAAAACACTCCAAAATCAGCAATTCATAGAGAGTTGCATCATCATAGACGGGCTTTCCCCATTCTTCATCATGGTATTTAACATATAAGGGATTATTCAAATTAACCCAAGGACAGCGCACAATAGCCATTTCAAAACCTACGCAAACAAATGTACAACTTCGCTCAAATCTTTGCGCTTGGGTTGTGGAATATTCTGAACATTGCGATAGCCAAGCGCAATAACGGCCCCCACTTCTTCATCATCGGCAATTGCTAAAACTTGGCGAAGTTGCGCCGCATCACGCAAGCCCAAAACAATACTGTCTATTCCCAAATCGGCAGCTTTAAGGAGCAAAAGGGCATTTTGTAACCCGAGGTCATAAGCTCCCCACTCATTACCTAACTTGTTATCGGGCGTGCCATCTGATTTGAAACCGGAAATATTTTTTACAAAAGTGGTAATAATCAAGGCATTAACATTTTGTGTCACAATTTGATTTTGCGGTGCCAAACAAGCTCTGATTTGAGAGAGTTTATTAGGCTCCATAACCACATAATAACGTCCGGTTTGAGAGTTTTTCCACGAAGGAGCAAGTTGTGCCGCTTTAATCATGTCTAAGATTTGTTCTTTAGATACTTTGTGCTCTTGTGCAAAATTGCGCACACTGCGTCTTTTAGCAATAACTTCATCAAAATTCATGATTTAAGCCTCCTGTTGTTATGTGGAATATTTTAAATTTTTATATAAAATTAAGTTAATATATCGTAAAATCCAAAAGCAATATAAACAAAAAACGACTAAGGAGATAGAATAATGACTAAATTATATTTACCTCTGCTAGCCCTTATTTGCTATGGAGCGACTGCCTTTGCCGCAGAGCCCGTAACTTATCAATTAAGCACCCATATCTTGGATATCAATACCGGAAAACCGGCACCGGATGTAACCGTTCGCCTGGAAAAGCAACAAAACCAACAATGGATTACGCTGTCCCAAAGCAAAACCGATAACAATGGTCGCGTTGGCAATTTCTTGCCGCAAACGTCGAACAATTTTGGTATCTACAAACTTATTTTTGAAACGGGAGAGTACTTTGCCGCTCAAAAGCAACAATCAATCTATCCATACGTTGAAGTTGTGTTTCAGATAAAAGAAAACACGCATTACCATATCCCCATAACCATGTCGGCTAACGGATATTCTACCTACCGCGGTAATTAAAAAAAGCTGTTTCTTCTTTGGAAGAAACAGCTTTTTGAGTAAGAGCAAAAGTAAAACCTTTTGCAAATAACAGATATAGCCCTACAAACTTAAAGATTTAAGATTTTTAAGGTGTTGTTGCTGCAAGGATTTACTTGCCATATCAAAATTGCTGGTTTTGATAGATTTGTTATCAGGTTTAACACCTGTTCCGTTATCTTTTGCCTTGAGAACCAAATGATTGATAAGCTCAGGATTCTCTTGACCACCGTTAAGCAAATTTTGGATTTTTTTGCTTTCAACGGAATTTGGACGGATGAGCTGATACATCGTGAAAGCGTGAGCATATTTTTTAGTATTTGTTCCGTCTGCAAATTTAATTTTTCCGTCTTCAGCCAAAGCATCGATTGTATCATACAAACTTTGGACTTTTTCTTTTGACTTGAGGTGAATTTCCAAAGATGTATCAAAATAATCACCGGTGAGTATTGTCTTTTTTGCAGACGTAGCGGTATTTCCAGCAGTCGTTTTAACAGATGTTTCTTGAATCTGTTGCGAGGCCAATTTTTTGCTCTCTTTCGCAAAATCGGCACTTTGTGCGGAATCTTTACTGAACTGAGACTTAAAATCCCCATAAGAATTGTTGTATGTATATTGTGATTGATACATACTTCCGCTATCACTGTATTTATAAAGTTTGTATCCGAGCAAACCGACTAAAGCAAAAGAACCGATTGCAAATTTCGCCTCATGCCGATAAAAGAACGCTTTCATATTAGATTTAAGGTTGCTAAAAGTTTTAACTACTTTGTCTTTAGCTCTTTTCACAAAAGAAAATAAACTTCTTTTTCTTTCAGCAGGCTGAGAGCTTAATTGAGAAGGGCTTTTAGAAACAATATTTTTTTGCGGGGCCGAAACATTTTTGTGACGCAGGTTAAACACATCAATAAACTCTTGGTTAGACATAACAGCCAATCGAGAGGATTTTATTTCGGCATATTGAAGTAAGGCAAAACTTTGGAGTTGTTGTGTTAGTCTTGTCTTAAATTTAGGTGAAGCGGATGTATCTTGTAGAACGGTTCTTTGCGCCGTCAATAATTCTTCCGGCGACAGCTCTCTTGCCATTTTTTTATTGTTCAGAACAAAGGCCACAAAATTAATATTTTGTAACTTGTTAAAGATATCTCTTTTGCGCTCGATTTTATGCAAAACCTTTTTCAATAATACTTCAGCTTCTTTTTTTGCCGAGCCGTGAGAGGTATTTCTTAAAGCATAAGCCAAATCCTCCACCAAAGATAAATCAGCTGAGGTAATTTCAGCCTCATCAGCCAAAAAGTTAGTTAAAAAACTTTGAGTTTGTTGCACAAATACCATATCTTGTTCACGCAATTTTGCACTTCCCAACAAACTTCTTTGACCACCCAAAATCATTTCAAGTGTTGTTTTATCAACGTAATATTTTGACAATTTCTCCTCCGATACGTTTTTGTTTTTCAATAAAATACTCTATTTTGGAAAATTTGTCAACATTTATGTCTATTGTATTTTTGAAAAGTCATTTGCTTTCAGTCATTTTTATGCTAAAGAGTTATGCAAAGAGAAGGAATCAATATGGTAGAATATGGCTATTTAAGTTTACTTGGCATTTCTTTTGGGGCGGCGACAATTTTACCCTTGAGCTCGGAAGTCGTATTTGTTGGAATGCTGGCGGCCGGCTTTAATCCATACTGGTGTTTGTTTTGGGCATCATTAGGCAATACTTTGGGCGGCCTTACCAATTATTACTTTGGCTATTTAGGTAAAGAAGATTGGCTCACTAGAATATGTAAACTCTCGCCGCAAAAAGTACAAAGGGTTAAAGATTGGGTGCGTGTAAAAGGGGCGCTGACGGCATTTTTCAGCTTTTTGCCGGGAGTAGGGGATTTGATACCTTTTTTATTAGGCTATATGCGCGCCAATGTCCATGTCGTGTGGGTGTCCATGTGTATAGGAAAGCTCTTCAGATACATTTTGCTGATGACAGGAATGTTAGCTCTAATCTAACAAAAAGAGCCGAACTAAATTCGGCTCGAGTATTTTAATATTCAATTCTGTCAGGCTTATTTTTCCACTTTTGCATCACTTGTACGGCTTCCTCTAAATCCAAACGGTGCAAGGTAAGAGGGTCATCATCATAAAACACACGGTCCCGAAAACCGATATTCTCCGCATCATACCGATCCGCGGCATAATAAACTTCGGTAATATTTGCCCATTTACAAGCATTAAGACACATCGGGCAGGGCTCACAAGAAGTATAAAGGATACACCCGCTCAAATCAAAAGTTCCTAAATTTTTGCAGGCATTACGAATAGCATTAACTTCGCCATGCGCGGTAGGGTCATTATCAAGGGCAACGGTATTGTGACCAAGACCTACGATTTCTCCTTTTGCATTAACAATAACGCAGCCGAACGGCGAACTCCCTTTGTCAACGGAATCATTGCTGAGTGCAATGGCTTTTTTCATATTTTCCAAATGATTAATCATGTCAAAATCTCCTCAAACGAAAGTATAATAGAGCATAAGAATTAAAATTCAATGTAAATTTTTCGCTTGCTTTTACAAAAAAGAGTGGTATGACTACGACTAATTCACCAATTATTACATTTAAGTATTATGAACACAAAAAATGACAACAAGTTTGTGGCTCAAGGAGCTGCGGCTTGGCAGGAAAAAGAAATCCATGATGAGATTATGAGTGATTTGAACACAGTAGCCGGAAAAGATGGCTGTTACGTATTCATTAATGGTAATTGCTATACATGGCGTGTGACACTTCTCCCGGAAACACGTTTGTTACAAATTTTGCAAAGAGGTCGTCATGATGAAATCATGTATATGATACGACGCTATCAGCAGGCAAATTGTTCTCCCGAACAAAGAAGATATAAATCAGAAGTCGATGAAGCACATTTACCACCGAGCATCCAAAGATTACTCGCTATCAGAAATAATCCTGAAGAAGTCGATGCCTTTTTGTCTTTTGAAGGATATTGCTATGCCGGACAAGATGTGATTTTGGAGCGCAACGACCATTTTGAAAAAATGCGTTATTTGCAAAGACACGGGTTTGATACCTACCATCAAAGATTATTGTTGGCAGAAAATAATCAGGAAGAAATAGCCTTGCAAATCACAAAACATGGTTTGGCAGATGAACTGTTAGATGAAATGTTCGATGGCTTACGAGAGAATAAGCCGGAGAGCGTGCAACTTTATTATCTGTATATCTCGCATCGTGAATTTCCCGAAAAATACCAAAGACAAATGTTGCGTATTGTCCGTACGCCGGAGTTTGAGGCCTATGTTGACAAATACGGACTTTGGGAGTGGGTGCATGATGACTTGCTCGAATATCGTCTGATGTCGGAAGTCAGGTATTATTTGGAGCGCCATCCATATCTTACTTATAAGGGATTGTTAGGGCTGGCTAAAAAAAGTTCACACGATGATAAGATGTTTTATATCTCAACACCAAACTGTGATATCAACGGCTTCTTGTGGGCAATGTTTAGGTTTCCGCCTTTTGACTATGAAGTGATGACCCAATGTTTTCTGCGTATATCTGCCTCTGAAAATGAAAAGCAAGCAGATATTGACTTGATGAAAAACGGCTCTCATGATGAAGTCATGGAACGAATCAAACAAGGCAAATTGTCTAACCGCGCCTTAACGGCGCTGTTCTTCCGCAATTCTAAGGAAGAGTTTGAAACCTATATTTCTCTTTGGGAGAAGTAATTCCGTAAAAAAATAAAACCTCAGAGTTTTTCTCTGAGGTTTATTTTTTTGTGAAATCCCTTAAATTTCATCCAAAATGGATGAAGTCTTTTCAGGATTGTTTTTGTACAGGAAAATGGCAAGATTTATCATATCTTCCAATTTTCTTTGTAATCCATAATCTCCGGCTTCTCCCCACTCTTGCAATTTTCTGATAAAAATTGCAAGATCCAGCTCGTTATCGCAAATAGGGGCAAATCCTTGCAAGGACTCACCCGACGTCCATATAACGACGTCGAAATCCTTAAACAAGGGTAAGTCTGCCAAAGACAAGTGCTCGCTTGTTCTTTTTTCACGGTCGCGGAGCTGGACGGTGAGGCCGTTACCTCTGCGGAAAGAAACGTATTGAAACGCAAATTGCTCACCGTTTTCAGCTTGCAGACCGTTACCTTCCATAGATCCAAATCGTTTGAAATGTTTGAGGTCGGCTTCTGGACCCCAACCCTCAAAGTCATTTACAAAAACGAATTTTCCACTCTCGCACATGTACGCCATCAACTCTGATGGCAATTCTATTCTCTTCATAATAAATCTAATTAATTGGTTAGTATGAAATGACTATACCACAATTTTTATAATGACGCAATAGACAAAATTAACAAAATATAAATTTTTTTCTAAAACATTTCTCTTGTTGGTCATGCAAAATTATGCTATACTCCTCAGCAAAAGTCAAAAGAGGGAAAAATGCCACATCAAAGCTTGGAGTTAAAATTAGAAGCCTTAGTCAATCGCATAGCCGCTGTTCGGGTAATTGCCAATGTTGAGCTAAACCAAGACCAACTTGAGGCCTTGCAAATTTTGCGTGCGCATTGCCTCAATCAAGCCTTGGATGATGCCGAAGTGCGTCGTGATCCTCGCAAATTGCGTTACAAAACCGCCCAAGAACTCAAATACTCCCTGGTGGCAATTTGTTTGGCACAAGCATTAACCAATCCGCAACGCCGCCATATTGAAAATAAGGAATACTTTGTTGACAATATTCAAGTCACAACCGCCGATAGAGATTGGGATAGAATAGAGTTTGGCAAAATTTCGCCTTATAATGTGCAAGAGGCAATTTATCCAGAAATCATTAATGATTGGATGATATATCGTGATTCGAACGGTATGGGTATTAAAAACCTGATAGATGCCAAAACCAATTTAGTTGGTCTGCCGGACTTTAATCGTGGCGGCGACCCGATATATGAATTTGCCCGTTTTCACCGCAAATATACCGAAAAAGAGCACCGTCAACAAGAGCAAAGTCGTCTGGCCGCACAAGATGCTTTCCGCAACGCTATGGTACAACAAGTTGCCATCGAGATGACCAAACAGCAGATGCTCACCGGCGGCAACCCGATGGATTTGCTCAACCAACTTTTTGCGCCTAACGGAACTTATGCGCCCAAACTTCAACCGCAAAATCAAATTGATAGGCAGGTTGAACAAAGCATCACCCGGTATCTGGAATATAGCAACGACGGCAATTCCCGCGAAAGATAAAGAAACCGTGCCTCAAAGACACGGTCTTTTTTTAGAATAATTCTGTCTCAATCACGGGATATTTTTCAAACCCTTTGAGGTTATAGTGCCACCACTCATGCGGAATAGATAAAAAGCCGTTATCTTCCATTATTTCTTTTAGAAAACTCCGATTAGCCAAAGCCTCATAGGGGGCTTGCATATAATCATGTCTGGCTTTAGGTAAATTTTCTTGCAAAGGCTTAAAATTTCCTTTTCTCACGGCTTGAGCAATTTCATCACTATAAGCATCGGTTTCGGTCGGGTAGGTGAGGAGCTTGCCGTTTGCATCAGCCAAACAAACATCAACTGCGGTGCCGTGGCAATGATTGGAGAGTTGATAATTTGCCGCAAACAAGCCGGGAATTGCCACCTTCTTTTGGAGCAGAATATGGGCCAGGGGCGGACGATAAGCATCACGAATGCACAGTTTGAGATGATTTTGTTCTAATATCGGGACAATTTTCGTTAAGTTTTCAAAGACTTGGTGATGCACAAAGGCTCTGTTGCCAAGCCCGATTTCCTCATAGGCGGCAAAACTTGCAATATTGCGTGTGCCGGCATACATCAAATCAATAATAAAAGGCTCACCTTTAAGCTCGATTAAGTCGAATTTGGCAAGCTCTGATTTTAGGCTTTCTGAATCCATTTTCCGCTGCTTTCTTGTTGCCAATAATAGGTTTCTAATCCGCTAGACTTAAATTGTTTCCATTGTCCGCGCGCAAGCCCCAAAGCATTTTCATCGTTGCCGTCAAAAATATTGAAAATACGCTCAAATTTTTGCGCATCATCTGGCGAAATATCAGCCCCATCTACCAAAAACAATAAAGTAGCATGATTGGGGTTATCATCTCCCGCACTAAGCCAAATCGGTTGCTCTTCGGCAAAACCGTCTTTTTTGGAGCCATGCGGAATAAATGAGGTATCATCAAATGTCCAGAGCTGCGAATTGATAAATTCCACACGCTCTTCATTTCCTACTTTTACTTTAATGGCTTTTCCCAAAGAATAAGCCTTTTCCAAGAGCTTGGGCAAAACCTGCTCTAAGGTTTGTTTTTGCAAATGATAAAAATCTACTCTAGTCATTTTTCACCAACTTTACAGCCACAAAATGCAATGCATCAACACCTTGAATTGCAAGCAAAATCGGACGTTTGTTTTCGCGATATGCGTCACTCACAAATTCATCAAACATTTGCGCGTTTAAGACATTGCGTTGGTCAACCTTAACAATAATATCTCCGATTTTCACGCCCTTATGAGCGGCATCTGAATTTGGTAAAACATCTTCTACCACCACACCATTAATATTTGCTTTTAAGGCACTCAAAACCTCAGGCGTTAAATCTTTGACCTTTATTCCGGCAATATTGAGCGATGTCGTTTCTGCCTCATTGGCAATCGGAGGCAAATCCGTATTTTCTTCAATTGTTTCTGAGGAGGAAGTTTGAGCCGGTTCTTCTTCAGGCATTTGCTCAATTTTTGCGTTTAATTTAATCTTCTTTTGGTTGCGCCAAACCTCAAACGAGGTAAGGGTGCCGATTGGTGTTTCGGCAATCATACGCGATAAATTTTTGGTGTTGTCAATGTCTTCCCCGTTAAAACTCAAGATAATATCGCCTGCCACAAAACCTGCTTTTTGCGCCGGCCCGTTCGGTGTAAAGCCTGAAACCACCACACCTTGATTTTGGGAAATTCCGAGGTTTGAAGCAATTTCTTGTGAGTTTGGCTGAATTTTAATGCCAATCCAACCCCGTTTAACCGTGCCGAATTTTTTTAATTGCGTAATCACCCAGTCAGCCAAATTAACCGGAATGGCAAAGCCGATACCCTGGCTGGCACCCGTGGTTGAAAAAATGGCACTGCTGATGCCAATCACTTCGCCGTTCATATTAAACATTGGGCCACCGGAGTTTCCTTGGTTGATTGCCGCATCGGTCTGAATAAAGTTGTCATAAGGCCCCGATTCGATATCTCTAGATTTAGCCGATACGATTCCGGCCGTAACACTTCCACCCAAACCAAAAGGATTACCGATTGCCAAAATCCAATCTCCAACCCGAATTTTATCGGAATCTCCGAAAGTTACCGGTTGAAGTTGCGTCTTTGCATCAATTTTGATTAAAGCCAAATCGGTTTTGGGATCTTTACCGATGAGTTTTGCCTCCAGCCTTTGGTTGTCAAACAAGGTAACTTGAATACTGTCAGCCTTATCGACCACATGGTTATTGGTAATGATATAGCCGTCCTTATCAATAATAAAACCGGAGCCAAGAGATTCTGATGTCTCCGCATTAGTGCTACTCGTGTCCGTATTTTCGGGTGCGGTAAAGCTCGAAATGTTAACCACGCTGGGCATGAGTTTTTCAGCCAAATCGGCAAAAGAGGGATATTGTGCCGAAGCGTTGCTTGCCAGGCAAACAACGCTTAACACAAAACCGCTAAACAAAACCTTCAGTTTTATCATTTGTACTTATCTAGTCCTTATATCGGAAGTACCGAAATACTTAAAGAACTCGGAATCCGGCGCCAACACCAAAGAGGCATTTCCATCGGCCAAAGAGTTTTTATAAGCCTCTAAGGAGCGATAAAAGGCATAAAAGCTCGGATCGATATTAGCGGCATCATTCCAAATTTGAATAGCTTGCTCATCCCCTTGACCACGAGTGATTTGTGCTTGCTTTTCAGCTTCGGCAATAATGATTGTGCGCTCTTTTTCAGCCTTGGCTCTGATTTGTTGAGCTTGTTGTTGTCCCTTGGCGCGGAATTCTTTTGCATCACGTTCACGCTCTGTTTTCATGCGTGCATTAATGGCTTGCAAAACTTGTAACGGCAAGTCTGCACGTCTGATTCTCACGTCGGCCACGCTCACACCGATTTGCTCGGCATCTTTTTTAACCGCATTGCTGATGTCGGCCATAATTTGGGTACGTTGTTGGGACAATAGCTCTTGCAAGGTAATACGGCCCAAAATTTTACGAACCGATGAGTTAACAATTTCAGCCAGTTTGCCGCGAGCAATCTCTTCGGTTCTAACAGTTTGATAGAACTTGAGCGGGTCAACGATTTTGTAGCGTGTAAAGCTATCAACATCCAAACGTTTTTTATCGTTCAAAACCACTTCTTGCGCCGGCGGGTCAAGGTTGAGCAAACGCGTATCATAAATCACCACGTTTTGAATAAAGGGCATTTTAACCTTTAAGCCCGGTTCTTTCACCAAACGGATAGGTTCACCAAACTGTAGCACAATGGCTTGTTCGGGCTGAGCCACAACATAAAGTGAGTTTAACCCAACAAAAACAATGACGGCCAAAACAGCCAGAAAATAATATTTATAGCGATTAAACATCTTTCATACTCCTAATTTTTATTATTTACGGCTGTTGAGGCAACATTGTTTTGGTTAATCGGCAGCAAGGGCAAAATGGCATTACCTTTGCTGGATTGATCCAAAATCACTTTGTTTGACTTGTTCAAAACCTCTTCCATAGTTTCCAAATACAAGCGTTTGGCGGTCACGTCTTTACCTTGCTTGTAGGCATTGTAAACTGAAATAAATCGCTCAGCTTCACCTTTTGCCTTGTTAACAACGGCTTCTTTATAGGCTTGAGCATTTTGCAAGCGTTGAGCGGCTTCACCTTGAGCTTTCGGTAAAATCTCGTTGCGATAAGCCTCAGCTTCGTTTTTAAAACGTTCCATATCGGCTTTTGCACGTTGCACTTCGTTAAAAGCATCAACCACCTGTTTCGGAGGGTCAGCCTTTTGGAGTTTAACACGAACGATTTCCACACCCGAACCGAATTCATCCAAAACTTTTTGTAGTTCGGCCTTGGTTTCATCTTCAACTTTGCCGCGGTCACCGGTAATAATCGGTTGCATTTGCGACTGACCGACGATTTCTCTCAAAACGGATTGAGCGGCCACACGAACGGTCACATCAGGACTGCGCATGTTAAAGAGGTAATCTTTAGCATTTTTAATTTTCCAAACCACGGTGAGGTTAATATCAACGATATTTTCATCCCCTGTTAACATATGGCTTTCGGTGAAAGAGTTTGCAGCATTGCGATAAGTTTCTACTTCACCGATGTTAATACTGCGCTCACGGGTAATATTAACTTTTTCAACCTTTTCGATTGGGTAGGGCAGATGATAATGCAGCCCGGCATCGGTTGTGTAGGCATATGCCCCAAAGCGCAAAACCACGCCTTGGTCGCTGGGCTGAATTTGATAAAAACCCGAAGCCAGCCACAAGGCGACGATTATTGCAACTGCCCAACCGAATTTGAAGTCAAATCCGTCATCATTTTTCACTCTTTCCAGCACGCTAAAGTCCACAACTTTAGGGTTAGAGAGAGTCTCCTCACTGTCGCCCCAAGGGCTTGAGTTATCATTATTGCCCCATGGGCCTTGATTTTTTGCCATTATTTTGCACCTCATATAATTTATTTCGTTGCTTTTTTTTACATATAATATAAATATCAGCTAATGACAATTAATGATATAAGCTATCAACAGGGGAGAAAATCCGATGGAAGACGCAATTCGCGCGCTATGTTTGGAATATTTTAATAAGGAAGAGATTGAAAGTCTGCAAATAACCGATAAGAGAGTGATTGTGACAATAGCCTCAGCAGAAGATGCCGGCAAATCCGAGGCTCTGCGCCAAAAAATCTCTGAGCTTGCGGGAGATAAGAAGATTTCGATTATCTTCACCGCACCCAAGGCCCCGCAAGGGCTTCGTCCCGAACAAAACGGCTGGACCGTCAAAGGTGTCAAAAAAATCATTGCCGTCGCTTCAGGCAAAGGCGGTGTGGGCAAATCTACCACAGCGGTTAATTTGGCCTTGGCTTTAGCTGAGCAAGGGCTAAAGGTTGCGTTGTTTGATGCCGACATTTACGGTCCTTCCGTTCCAACCCTTTTGGGCTATGAGGGACAACCTCCCGTTTCTTATGACGGTCAAACCATGGAGGCTTTCTCTGTTCAAGGTATAAAGTCAATGTCAATCGGTACATTGATAGATAAAGATACACCTTTAATTTGGCGTGGCGCAAAGGCTTGCGGTGCCATCCAACAACTTCTAACCGAAGTCAACTGGGGCGAGATTGATGTTATGGTAATAGATATGCCCCCCGGCACGGGAGATATTCAAATATCATTGTCGCAAATGTTGAAGTTAGACGGTGCGGTAATTGTTTCCACTCCGCAAGACATTGCTTTGATAGACGCTGTCAAAGGCGTGAATATGTTCAAAAAAGTCAATGTCAAGATTTTGGGTATTGTTGAAAATATGAGCTATTATATTTGTGAACATTGCGGTGCAAGAGCAGATATTTTCGGCCACGAAGGGGCCCAAAAAACCGCCGCTCAATTAGGCGTTCCTTTCTTGGGTGAAATCCCGTTGCACATGGCTATCCGCTCAAATTCCGATGCCGGAACACCGGTTGTTGTATCCATGCCGGGCAGTCCTTATGCCAGAGCCTATGAGGCCATAGCCCGTCAGGTTAAAGACAAACTTTTTGCTTAAAAATTCAAAAGCCTCAGGTCAAATGCTGAGGCTTTTTGTTACCCGGCTAAATAGGTTTTGACAGCATCATCTCGCTCAAAGAGATAAAGCAAAACGCGTAACGCCATGCCGCGGTTGGAAGTGAGTTGCGGGTCCAATTCCAACATCATGCGTGCATCTTTATTGGCGGTGAGCAGTAAGTTTTTGTGAACCGTCATATCGGCGAGCCTAAATTCGTTAAACCCGGATTGGCGTGTGCCCAAAATTTCACCACCGCCTCTGAGTTCCAAATCTTTCTCGGCAATCAAAAAGCCGTCTTCGGTCTCTTTCATGATATTAAGGCGACTATGTGCGGTTTCACTCAAGGGATAAGAATAGAGTAATAAGCAAGTTGAGGCCTGAAAACCGCGCTTAATCCGCCCTCTGAGTTGGTGAAGTTGAGCCAAGCCAAATCTTTCGGCATGTTCAATAATCATCACTGTTGCCTCAGGCACGTTAACGCCGACTTCAATCACGGTTGTAGCAACCAATAAAGATAGCTCGCCTTTCTTAAATTTTTCCATCACGGCATCTTTATCTTTTTCTTTCATTTTGCCGTGTACAAGGCCGACCTTATCGCCAAATATTTTTTGCAAAGTTGCAAAACGCTCTTCGGCAGCGGCTAAGTCGGTCTTTTCGGATTCTTCCACCAAAGGGCAAACCCAATAAGCCCTGCAACCTTCATCAAGTTTACGGCGCAAAGCATCAACCACCACATCTATTTTTGCCACCGGCATCACGCGTGTATCAACCGGTTTCCGCCCCTCAGGCACTTGGTCGATTTTGGAATATTCCATATCCCCATAAGCGGTCAAAACCAAAGACCGAGGAATTGGGGTTGCCGTCATAACAAGAATATCGGCTTTGTTGCCCTTATTGGAGAGGGCAAGTCTTTGGTGTACACCGAAACGATGTTGCTCATCAATCACCACGCAAGCCAAATCCTTGAACGTAACATCCTCCACAAACAAGGCATGCGTTCCGATAAGAATATCAATTTTGCCATCTGCTAAGTCTTGCAAGATTTTGGTACGTGTTTTGCCTTTAACCCGCCCGGTTAATAATTCGGCACGAATGCCTATTTCCTCACATAAAGGTTGTATTGTTTCCAAATGTTGCTTGGCCAAAATTTCGGTCGGCGCCATAATGGCGGCTTGTGCCCCGCATTCCACGGCGTTTAGCATGGTAAAAAAGGCAACAATGGTTTTGCCGCTGCCGACATCACCTTGCAAGAGCCGAAGCATCCGATAAGGCGAGGCTTGGTCTGCGCTGATTTCTTGTAAAACTTTTTCTTGAGCTTGAGTGAGCTTAAAAGGTAAAATCTGCAAAATTTTTTTTCGCAACAAGCCATTACCTTTAATTTCTCGCCCTTGTTGCTTTTTAACTCTCTCTCGTACAATTGCTAACGCTAATTGGTTGGCCAATAATTCATCGTATGCCAAACGGGTACGTGCAATTGCATTAGGCTCCAAATCGGCCAACGACTTTGGTTGGTGAGCCAACTTAAGCGCTTGATTAAAACTTGGCCAGTTGTTTGCTTTCAAATAATGCTCATCCTGCCATTCACTAAATTGTGGCACAACGCCTAAGGCTTGCTTCATAATTTTGTTGAGCATTTTGTTGGTAATACCGGCTGTAAGCGGATAGACGGGCTCAATTCCCAAAATAGTCCCCATATCTTCGGGCTTAACGATATAATCGGGATGACTCATTTGTAATAAGCCTTGAAAACGCTCCACTTTGCCGCTGACCACACGCACTTCGCCGACGGGAAGATTTTTTTGAATAGACTCAGGATAAGCTTTGAAAAAACTCAAAACCAAATCACCCGTTCCGTCTGAGCAAATCACGCGGTAAGGTTGCTTTTTGGTCTTTGGAGCAATATGTTCTATGACTTTTACTTTAAGGGTGCAAATAGTGTTTTCTTTTGCCATACAGAGTTTGGGAGATGAGGTACGGTCAATAATACCCGAAGGTAAATGCCATAACAAATCCACCACACGATTACCGCACAAGCGGTTTAAAAACTCTTGCGTCTTAAGCCCGATACCTTTAAGCGTGTTAATCGGCGCAAACAACGGAAATAAAATCGGCGGTCGCATTTTTCCTCTAAAAATAAAGAAAATAGTTGCATCTAGGCGATATTGTATATATTTTCAAAATAAAGTAAATAACAAGATTAAAGAAAATGTTAGAAGATATCGCAACTCTGCAAAATTGCACGATTTCATCAGTCCCCGATGGATATGATGCGTTTTTGCTTGCCAAATTACAGCTCTCAGCCAAACACGATATAATATATGTCGTAAGTGATGGCGTGTCTTTGGAGCATACGGCGCAAATTCTAAACACGATTGCCCCGCAAATAGAGGTCTTAAAGTTTCCGGCGTGGGATACGGTGCCTTATGACCGTGTATCGCCCAATGTTAATGTGGTTGCCACGCGTGTAGGCACATTAAGTGCCTTGGCACAAAATCCGAACCCTAAAAACCCGCGTATCATCATAACCAGTAGCGGTGCGATTCTCCAGCGTCTACCGTTAAGAAAGATATTCTTAAATTCAATGCGTGAGGTCAAAACCGGCGCCACTCTTAATTTTAATGACTTTGTGCACTATGCGGTAGTCAACGGCTATAATCGAGTTGAACAAGTTATGGAACCGGGAGAATATGCCGTCCGCGGTGATATTTTGGATATTTTCCCCGTCAGCAGTGCTCAGCCGTTGCGTATTGATTTGTTTGGCGACGAAGTCGAAAAAATCCGCACCTTTGACCCTTTAACCCAACGCTCTACCGGCGAACTGAAAAGTTATACTTTCCAAGTAATGGGTGAGGTGGCGCTTGATAATAACACCATTAAAAATTTCCGCGCCAAATATCGTGAGGCTTTTGGTTCTCAAGGAACCACCGATGAGCTCTATGAGACGATTTCCAACGGGCAAAAATATATCGGTATGGAAAACTGGTTGCCATTTTTCTATGATGAAACCTTGCCAACTTTGTTTGATTATGTGCCTCAGGCCTATGTGATTATCGGCAAATCGGTAAAAGAGGCGGTTAGTGCAAAAGAAGAAAGCATCATTGACTACTATCAGGCACGCCTTGAGGCTTTATCAATCAAAT
>CALXOP010000113.1 GCA_944390035.1 uncultured Alphaproteobacteria bacterium
AGACGGCGCCACCCGAGATCTACACTCTGACCCGGCCCGACGCGCTTCCGACCCTGAAGAAAGTGCCGCGCCCGAACAGGCTGCTCCGGCTGAAGACGCCTCAACCGAAGGGCAAGACTGGGAGTGGGACTATGAAGAAGTGCCCGCTGAAGAAAGTGCCGCACCCGAACAGGCTGCCCCGGCTGAAGATAATGCGACCGAGGGGCAAGACTGGGAGTGGGACTATGAAGAAGTGCCCGCTGAGGAAAGTGCCGCACCCGAACAGGCTGCTCCGGCTGAAGATAATGCGACCGAGGGGCAAGATTGGGAGTGGGACTATGAAGAAGTGCCTGAAGGCGAAGAAGAAACTTCTCCTTCCGTGTCTGAGAAATTACAAGATGCTAATAATGACAAAGCACTTAAATTTGCTGACAAATTTAATGATCCTTATCATCCGGAAACAACCTCAGACACAGAAGAATCTTCTCCTCTGAGCTCGATTTACGGCGGAGAAGTATATTTTCAGGATAAAGTCTATCAACAGCAAAATGACGAGGCAATTTCAGCCATTGATGTGCCGGAAAATATTGCAGATAACTTTCCTTTGTCGGATACGGATGAAAAAGATGAACCTTATAAACCCAAGACAACGATATAGTTGGGTAAAGGTTAGAGAAAATAATTTACAAACCTTAACAGCTAAATTAAATTGATTAAAGAATTAGGAGCTGATATGGAACAAAATACCAATACCGAACATAACCCTTTGCAACAACAAAGCAAAGAACAACCTCAGGCAAGCGCATTTCCCCAAAGTGCGCCATCGGCAACAAGTGCGCAACAGCAAGCTCCCGCACCTTCTAAGGAAAGCCTGTGGTATGTTGATAATTATATCTTGCTCAAAGATTATTATGACCGCACAATTTCAAGAATCGCAGCCAGATGCGTTCGGATGGGAAATATTGCCATGGAAGAATATCCTTTCTATGGTTATATTTTGGATGTTTTGGAAGAAATCAGCGACACGGGAGATTATATTCTTCAGCACAAAGAGCTTTACCCTTATGTGGAAAAGAAAATTGCCGGCGGAATTAACGAACTGAAAAAAACTTTGTCAGAATACCAAGAAGAACTGCGCCGCAACTCTTCTCCGGATATGATAAAAGAAGATGAATCCGAAATTGAAAAAATGAAAGAAGCTCTCGGTGCCGTTACCAGCGTGGCCGATGACCCGACCGTTGGTGCCGGTATGAATATGGACCAGTTGATGGATAAATTATTGGCAGAAGACCAAGCTAAAAAAACCATCAAAAAAGTGATTAAAATAAGAAAACCCGTGGCTCAAGCCGCAGAGGCGGCCGTTCCTCAAAAAGCGGAAGGAAATGAAAACAAATGAAATACCATTTGGGGAATATAAGTCTTTTGATTGCTCTTGCCGTGATGGCGGTAGGGGTGGTTGCTTGTACCCCTAAACAGCCGCAAAGAGAACTTTCTATAGAAGAAAAAATTGCCTCGGACACCATTTTTCCCCAAGACCCTAACATGATTAGGACGTCTAAAGGAGCCAGTGCTCTCGATTTGGAAACACCATTGAGATGCTATGTTAATTGGAATACTCAGGAAATGATTACCTCTATTCCTTATAACATCAAAGCCTTTAATTTGGTGAGAAACGGCAAAAATGACATGTTGCCCAGATTTGAGGTTACAGGCTTTACTTTTTCGACCATGCCGGCAGAAAAAGCCATTTATAAATTAACAAAAGAAGCCGGAATTAAATTGGTGGCAAAAGATGCTCCTTATGCCAGTATTTCGGCGGAAAATCTCCGTGGTGAGCTCTCCGAAGTTATTGCCATGTTAGCCGATGCGGCCGAAATTTACTATGCTTATGATGCCGACAGGAAAACTCTGACCCTTAGCCGCAAAGCAAACTTTAGTTTGTTTGTACCAAAGTCACGGCCGATTATTTTGGCCTTGCTTGATGTGCTCAGAGGTTCCGGCATTACCGATATGACAACTGACTGGTCCGATTATTCCGTCACCTTTGATGCCGATTTTGAGCTTAAAAACAAAATAAATAAATTGGTTAATTCTTTTGAGGATAATCCAACATTGATTGCTTTTGACGTAAAGGTGTTTCGAATCTATCCTTACGGCAAGCAAGATGTTGAGTGGCAAGACTTGTTACAAACTTTTGACTTTGGCACAATCAAAACAACTAAAACCGGCGTTATCGGACGGTCTTTAACAACCTCTAACGACCTCAATATTTCTACGCTCAGAAGTTTTTTGGGACAACAAGCATTGGTCGTTCCCGTAGCTGAGGGTAAATTTGTGGTGCCGAACTTATGGTTTGCTCGTTTTGATATTGGTAAATGCAGTGCCAGAGACTCGATTGAAACCGATTTGTCAGTGTTGGCCAAGGCTTCTTTGGAGCACAATAATCGTATCTTCTCAGATATTACGCTTGAGGCAACCAACGGGCAAATTACGCAATTTAAGGTACGTACCCGTATCGGTGAAAATTTTATGATTATCGGTATTCCTAACCAAATCTTTGATAAAAATTCGGCTAAGTCGGAAACCGTAGTCTTTATGGTACCCAGAATTATCAGAACAATGAAATCGTCAAAACCAGTACAAAATAATTTGTAAGGATTGATTATGGATGATATAACACAAAATAATACTAATATGCCGCAAAATTTTGATCCGACCAGACGTTTGAAAAAAGTAAAGCGTCCGATTAAGCGTATTGTTCCGGGACAAGCCGCTCAGCCGGCCGTTCCCAGCGCTTTTTCAGGAAATGAGGCTTCGGTTGGTGGGAATTCTTCGCAAATCAGTCAACCAAACAGCTTTAATATTGATGATATTTTGGATGGAAACACTAATTTGCCGGTATCGGCTCAAGAAACGGAAGTCTCTAGTCAAGATTCTGCTTTTCAGCCCCAATTTATCAACGACAGCGACGTTACGCCGCCTAAACTTTCTTTGGCTGAACAGTTGATGCAAGGCAATATGTTTACCATGAAAGGAATGTCTTTAATTGCCTTGTTGGTTTTTGTGCTCGGTTTGTTTGCGGCTAAACTCTTTTTCACACAACAAACCGTTGTCAGAGATGGGCTGCAAGGCGTGGTCTTTAATCCGGAAGTGCCCAGAGGGCGCGCTCGTTGCGGTGTGGCTGAAAGAACACAAGGTTGTGTGCTATATATTATGAATCCGCAACGCCAAGAGCTCACGGGAAGAGATTTTTATGATTTGGCATCACAATTAACCAGCCGTCAAAGGTTTGTGATTGAGACCGGAAATATGCGTTATTCTAACGTTAAAATTCGTCCCGGTGATATTGCACAGCTCAATATTCCGCCTTTGCAATAATTACTAAAAAAAAAGAGGACCAAAGGTCCTCTTTTTTATGTTACTTCGGTTACGGCACGGAGGTTGCCGTCACGGTTGATTTGCACTACTCTTAATTTGCGGTGCATTTCTTTAATGGTTTTTTCGCGGTCAATTGTCGGATAGCTGTGCAAAATACGGTCAACAAAGGCTTCATACGCGGCCTCTGAGCTCTCAGCGTGGATGGTTGCCAGGCAGTTATCGTGTCCGGACCCCATCAGCTCCCACAAAGCGCCGGCATTGTTAGTTGAAATCTCACCGCCGATAATGGCATCAGGCGTGAAACGCACTACCAAGTCAATGATTTTTGAATAGTCAAATTCATTGGTTTGTTCGGTACGTGACATTACAATATGGACACGATTGGGATGCGGAACAATTAGTTCTCGCGTATCTTCAATGGTGATGATTCTTTTGTGAATATCCAAAATTTTTAGAAGATTGTTCAAAAAAGTTGTTTTACCGGTAGCGGTTGCACCGGATACCAAAATATGGTCACCGCGTTTGATACTTAACAGCAATCGTTCATAAGGGTCTTCCGGGTCTTGAATATCTTTCAGAGGATTAATTTTATGCAGGCTTTCACCTTGCTTTAAGCCGTAATCTTGCAGACCAAAGGCAACATCATCGCTATGGACACGAATTGTTAAGGCGACGCCACCGGTGAGGTCATCTTGGTCATACATTACGTTGCGCCCGCAAATGGCTGAAAAACGGTGATCTCCCGGAATTGTGGCATAAACAACCGGCGTGCCTTGTACCGGATCAAACGGTAGTTCATAGGTGTTGGCAATAATATAGAGTAAATCCGTCAGGTATTCTTTGGTTAATTTTTCGTCTTTGTACATTACCCAAGGATAGGCTCTTTTGCCCCTGAGGCGCAGCCAAACCTGTCCGGAGCGGTTAATTGCCACTTCTTCTATGTTTTCTTGATTATACCAGTATGCCAAAGGGCGTAAAACTGACTCTAAAACTTTAAAACTCATCTTCTTACTCCCTAAAACAGTTGCGGAACACTGCTATCCGTATTTTGCGTACTGCTGCTGGTGGCCGCGCCCGGCGTGCTTGAAGTTGCAAACGACGGTGGTGGCGGCGGTGTGGCGCCGGTAGAGGTATTTGAAATCAGGGCCGGCGGATTGTTGCTCTGCTTGTTGGTGGTTGCACCTTTGGTATCATCAATCAAAGCCGGCGTGCCACCTTTGGCCTCAACATCTATGGCTTGGGATTCATAGATAACGTTGCCGGTACCGGTCGGAGAGGCTTCGGTCTTGCCTAAGCTCCGACGGTTCTTTTCGAGCTCACGTTTGCCGGTGACAACCGGGTCATCAATAAAGACGTCTTTCTTACCCATGCCTCCCAATTCTTTCGGATTACGATCTCTGGTTCGCATCCACAAATCTACGTTCGGATAAACAATAATACGCGTACCGGCCGGAACATAGGTCAATGGGCGAATATTGGTTTTATCCGACAGGATTTGCTCAAATACTTGATTCATTTGGTTCAAGAAATTTTGGCGTGCATCATTGGCGGCTTGTTGTTTCGGGGTTTCATTAACACCGCTGCTCTCATTATCATCATCTGCCATAATATATGAGGTATAGCTGGTGAGTGCCGTGGTCATAATCGGCAAAGTATATTTCTTAAACAACTGCTGGTCTAAGTAACCAAGAGCACCACCGCGACCTTGGGCGTCGCCGGTAATTCCGCTGAAGACAAATAGCGAACCGTCCGGACGAATTAGTCTTTCCCAAGTAATCTGTACTTTAGCCGACTGCGATGTGGTTTCGGTCGTTCCCGTTAAGCTGCCGAGTGTGCCCATAATTCGGCTACCTGCCGGAATTATGATGTTTCGACCTTCTTCGGCATAGACATTACGTTCAACAAAAGCGGTTACCGGTGTTGGGTTATTGCTGTCAATGGAGCGAGCAATAACGGCCGGTATCGGTTTATCGGCAAATATCATCTCACTCAAGTCAACCCGCCATGATGAAATGGCTTTTTTGATTCCTTGTTCATCCCAGTCTTTTTGCATACCGTCAAACGTATCCGGGCTAATATTGCTGCTGATTTTTCCGACTTGCATATTGCTCCGGCGTTCTTGTTGTGCAGCATCTAAGGCCATAGCTCTTTGCGGGTCATATCTTTCACCCGGACCAAAACCGCCACCCGGACCTAGGTTGCCTCCAGGACCCGTGCCGGTACCATAAGCGCCACCGCGACCAAAGGTGCCGGCAGGAATAAACATATCGCCGGTGGAAGGTTTCGCTGTTTCTTCAATTCCGATTAATGCGCCGTCATCATCAATGACCAGACCATCCGGCATACGATGTCCGACGACTTTTCCTTCCTTATTAACAACGCTGCCGTCTTCCATAATATCCCCTAAATATTCACCGTCTGGCGTTAGAGCAATCCCTAAAGAGCGGCGATATTTTTCGGTCATTTTCTCTTCTTCCGGTGAGAGGCCGATTTCGGGTATTTCGCCTGGACGATTGTACCAATCTGGTCTCTCTGTTGGTGATTTTGGTGCAATGATAGAACCTATTGTGTTTCCATTAGCGTCTAGTATGGTTCCGTTTTCACCCAATTTGCCAATTATTTTTCCCGTATTGTCAACAACACTACCGTCAGGCAAAACTTTTCCTATAACGTTACCGTTGGCATCATAAGCCACTTTGGTGCTGGCCAATTCTCCGACCAAATTACCATTTTTATCAACAACCTTGCCGTTTTGTACCATTCCGATAACTTTGCCGTTTTCATCGGTAACGGTTCCATCCGCGTTAACATAGCCAAGTAAATTGCCATTAACATCAAAAACTTTTTCTCTGGCTACAATTTCACCGTAATACTGCAACGGTTTGGCAACGGCGACAATTCGACCATTTGTATCAATAATACTGCCATTTTTGGTGATTGTTCCCAGGATTGTATTATTAATGTCTCTTAGCTCGCCTTTTAGATTCAGTTCGCCTAAGATGCGGTTAGAATCATCTCGGATGTAAAAGTCCCGATTGCCACGGCCTTTTACTTCATCATTTTTATCAATCAAAAATCCTCGGCTTAAACGACCCAAATTTTGATTTACAAAAGATAAGACCGTTCCGTCTTTTTGGATAACGCCGATGACTTCGTAATCATTATCATAAATATAAAAATCATAAAGTGCATAACCGATTTTGCGGTTGTCGTTAATGACATTTCCTTCAAAGTCAACCTGACCGATGGTGTTGCCTTGCGCGTCTAAGACTTTGCCTTCTTGGGTGATGCGTCCGATATATTTGTTGGCCAGGCTGAATGCATAACGATATTTAAAGAGATGTCCGATGGGAGCTCCGGTTTTGGAATTAACATTGCCGTTTGCTTGGGCATAGCCGATAAATTGGTTCTCCGAATTAACGATTTGACCGTCTAAAACGCTTCGACCCAAAAGAACCCCGTTAAAACTCATAACCGGATAATATTCAATGGTGTGTGCCAAAGAAACACCGTCATCACTTTTGAGAAAGCCTCGTTTATCAATACAACCCAAAACATTATTATTGTAATTCAAAACTTGACCGTTGCTTGAAACCGTACCAATGATGTTGCCGTTATAATCAATGACTGCAGTCGAATTTACGCTGTAGCCGATATATGTTCCGTTTTCGGAGACGACTTGTCCGTTTAACAAAGGGCGCCCCATAACGGTTTCTCGATAGTTGCGGACTTCTCCGCGAGACGTAATAACACCCAAAAACGAACATTTATCATCAATAACCGTGGCATAATCTATCGCTCCACCAATGGCAGATCCCGTGTTATCTACCAAAATTGATTCGGCTGTGATTTTGCCAAGATTAGCTCGTCCAAAGTCTGTGGCTATTCCCAAATTATTAACATAACCACCTAACCGACCGTTAAACAACAGAGCCAGTTGCGCTGAGCTGCCTCGCCCTAATTGCGGCATCATATTAACCGAAGCGTTATCTGTGGCCGCAATAACCGAACCATCTGGAATATATTTGCCCAAAATGCTCCCGTCTGTCTTTTGTACGAGATTGCGATTGTTAAGCAGGCCAATCGAATTGCCTTCTGAATTTACAAAGTAGCCATTATCGATATTTTTGCCGATGATTAAATTGCGCTCATCAACATTATAGCCTGATTGGGTTAATTTTCCTAAGGCCCGGACATTGTTGTTGGTTAATTGTCCATTGGGCATAATTTGCGCAATTGGGGTGCCCGTAATATTGTAAATTCCGGATAAAGGCAAGCCGCGTCCCGAAGGTTTGCCATCGGCTGAGAAGAGGTAACCAAACGGAGACATAAATTTTTTCTCTTCACCGTCCATTACGGCTCCACTAATGCCAACCAGTCCCAAAACTTGATTGTTGGAATTAATGGCTAACAAGTTCCGCATGGTGGCGCCAATGGCTCGGCCGGTATTTTCATAAGCCATGTTATCCATAATATAGCCGGCAGGCGTGCCCTCCATGGTGATAATTGAGCCATTTTTCAGGGCATGGGCTCTTAGCGTACCTCGATAATCAAAAACCGGACCGGCATTGATAATGCGACCAATCAAAGTTCCGTCTGCCGACAATACAGCCCCGCGCGGACCGACTTGTCCGACTTCATCTTTACCTTTGCGAATTTTGCCTTGCGGAACAACGCGTCCTAAATATTTGCCGTTTAAGTCTGTGGCCGTTGCTGAAAAATCAACCACAGAACCAATAATTTCTCCTTGCAGATTGGCAATTGTTTCGTCGGCTTGAACATGTCCTATAATCATGTTTTTGTCAATGACTTCACCATTGTATGTAACAAAACCGAGGTATTTGCCGGAATTATGTACAGCATAGCCTGAACGAACAATACTGCCGATAATTTGATTGTCGTTATTATAAACAAAACCGTTGGCCTTTACATAGCCAATCGTTATGGCATCAAAATTGGTGACACTGCCGCCGGGGGCAACACTTCCGATAAACTCGCCACTCAGAGATACAACCATTTTAGAGGAAATGAGACGTCCGTCCAAAATATATTCTTGGCCAACCTTACGATAGGCATAACCATCAGGAGAAATAAAGCCGATTGCCTGTCCTTGCAAGTTGGTATATAAACCATCACCGGTTAGACGTCCTACCGTTTTGCCATCGTCAGAATAAACCAATCCCGGAAAAAGAACCGAACCAACTACATTAAAGAAATCATCCAAAACCAATCCGTTAGGCAGTACTTTGGCGATGATTTTACCGGAAGGTAAGCGAACGGAGCCATCGTTATTTACTTTGCCCAAAGGTTTGTTATCATTGCCGATGGCAATTCCTTGAGGGACGACACCACCGATAATTTCCCCGTCAAAATTTAGAATTAAGCTGTCGGCGGTTACATTGCCGATTAGTTGATTGTCAAAGCTCACAACCTTACCGTCGGGTATGACTTTTCCGATTAAGTCACCGTTAAAGTCAACCGCCGTGATTTCCTGAGCTTGGGCATTAACGCAAAAAAGCAACATTCCAAACAGAATATTGACAAATTTCAGCGCTTTGACGCAACATTTTTTGTTTGTGCTTGCCCCTATCAACTCAGTTCCTCCGGTTCTTTGCAACTTCCTGCAATGCATAACCTGCAACCTTCTTATCTAAATTTACGTAAGAACCGTTATTTTTAAGATAACCGACATTTTTGCCTTCACTGTCTTCAACAACGCCTTCCGCATTGAGGCGGCCGACATAGTTGCCGTCATTTCCTAAAATTGTGGCTCCTATCTTGTATATTTTTCCAATAATACTATCATTATTGTCAATGGCCAAATCACCCGAAATGGCTCGACCAATCAGACTACCTTCTTTGTTTCTGATTTTACCATCAAAATTAACATAGCCTACAACTTTATCTGAGTTATCAATAACAATATCACCGTGGACAACTTCTCCGATTAATTTTCCAGCAGCACTAATGACATTGCCGTCAGATAAGACACGACCAATGACTATATTTTCTCTGTCGATGACTTGTCCGTTCGGTAAAACTGCCCCTATGGTGTTACCGCCAAAATCAATTACCGTGCCGCGACGCAGCAGACTAAGATTTTTGTCAGTAGAACCGCCGGGAAGAACTGCCGTTATCACTTCATTTTTCAAATCTATTACGTCACCGACCGAGTTGACGCGACCTTTATAGTTGCCCCAAATATCAACCACAATATTTTCAGGAATAACTTCGCCGATGAGCTTTCCTTTCAAATCTATCACTTTTCCGTCAGAAGTTGTAGTTCCGACCCTCGTGCCTTCCATACTGATAACCGTGCCGTCGGTTGTGGCATAGCCCAAAAATGACCCGTCATAGCCAATGGCACTTCCTCTGGAAATAACACCGCCGCGATAAACGCCTTTGCTGTCAATAAAGTTTCCTTTGGCATCTATTCGGCCTAAATTTTCACCAAAACGAGTGATAACTTGTCCGTCATGCGAGACTTGTCCAATCGTCTTTCCTTCAAAATCTGCCACAAAACCTTTTTTGACGGTGTTGCCGATGAGAGAATTATAAAAGTTTAGGCCATCGCCGTGGAGCTTTCCGATTACGTTGCCTTTAGAATCGTAAACCTCACCACTTGGGAAAAGGCGGCCCTTGAAATTTCCTTCGGGTGAGATAATTGTTGATTTTTCATCCATCAAAACGCCCAAGATTTCGTTTTGGTCGTTGGCAACCAAATCATTGGCATAAAGTTTGGCATCAGGTTGGCCACTAATGGCGACACGTCCGTTCGGGGCTACCAGATTTAGGAAATTACCGTGCAAATCATAGGCATTTGTTTTTTCCAGAACTCGACCGATATAGGCCCCGTCTTTGTTAAAGACATCGCCATAGAGGCCAACGCAGCCAACTGGTTGTTGAGAAAGTGCTATGACCAAGCCATCGGCCGAAACTTGTCCCAAATATTCTCCATCATAAGACAGAGCAACGCCGTTACGAACCACACTGCCGATAACTTCACCTTTTTCGCTCAGAACCGTACCGTCGGGGTTAACACAGCCCACATAGACCCCTTCAGAAGAGCGAACAATTCCGTCTGTGCCGACATCTCCGATATAAGTGCAATTATTGTCAAACACTTTGCCGGTGCGGA
Organism: uncultured Alphaproteobacteria bacterium; assembly: GCA_944390035.1. Classification (GTDB taxonomy): domain Bacteria; phylum Pseudomonadota; class Alphaproteobacteria; order RF32; family CAG-239; genus Scatocola. Next base: position 10,496 of record CALXOP010000113.1, read on the forward strand.
TGACTTCGCCGACATAGTTGTTTTCTGCATCAACAATTACACCATCAGGCATGGGTTTGAGTTTTGTTTCCGTATTGCCTTTTTTTATCTTGCCGTCCGAATCCAAATAACCGATATTTTTGCAACCATAGCCCACAACCAGTCCGCCTCGGATTAATTTGGCAACAACCTCCGAACCGGACGGATCGCGTACCAAACCGTTTGACAGTACACGACCTACCGTTTTGTTGTTTTGAACAACCGTACCGTCATTGTTTAATTTTCCCAAAACCGTTCCTTTGGGAGTTATCGGTATCATACGAGTTTGAACCAAAGCACCCAAAGTTTTGTCTTGCGAGCTTACGATATTGCCATTGGCATCGACATAACCGATTTCATTGCCTTTGAGGTCAAATACTTTGCCGTTGGCATCAACATAGCCAACCACCTTACCATCTTTATCCAAAACCAGATTGACCATCTCGCCGGCTTTGCCGATAACATTACCTTCCAAGTCAACTAAAGTGCCATCATCTAGCATTTTGCCTATGATGTTGCCATTAAAATCAACAACATTACCGTTTTCATCAATGTAGCCTATCAAATTGCCGTCTTTATCATAAGCCAAACGCCTTTGCGCGCCGATATTCATATCGGCAACTTTTCCTATGACGTTACCGTTATTGTCCACAACCGTGCCGTCAGGCAAGACGCGCCCGATAATATTACCGTTGGCGTCACGGACATTGCCGTCTTCATCAACATAGCCGATGACATTGCCATCCTTATCATAAACCAGACGTCTTCCCGGAACATTGGCAACTTGTCCAATCACATTGCCGTTGGCATCCACAATCGTCCCATCGGGCAAAACCTTACCAATGACATTGCCATTAAAGTCAACCACATTTCCGTTCTCATCAACGTAGCCGATAACATTGCCATTTTTATCATATGCTAACCGTCTTTGCGGGATAGTCGTTGACTTGCCGATAACATTGCCGTTTTCATCCATAACATTGCCGGCAGCATCAACTTTGCCGATAACATTGCCGTTGGAATCGATAACATTGCCGTTAGAATCTACAAAACCTATAACTTTACCGTTTTTGTCATGCGCTAATCTTACAGAACCGCCGGCGTTTCCCAAAACATTTTTGCCGACAACCTTGCCGTTTTCATCTACATAGCCGACAACATTGCCGTTTTTATCTACCACCGAGCCATCGGGCATCACAACACCCAAAACATTGCCGTTTTCATCAACGGCAACGCGGCCTTGCTTGCTGACACGGCCTATGACGTTACCATTGGCATCAACCGCTTCTCCGTTGGCATTTAATCTACCGGTCACATTACCGTTTTTATCGACGACCGTGCCGTCGGGCATAACCCGGCCGATGATGTTGCCATTTTTATCATACACAAAACCGGCATCAACCGCTTTACCGATAACATTACCGTTCAAATCAACGACCGTGCCGTCGGGCAACATACGACCGATAATATTGCCGTCTTTGTCCACCACGGTACCGTCAGGATTAACATAGCCGATAACGTTGCCGTTAGCATCATAAACCAAGCGGCGGTTTTCGCCAACGCCTATGACATTGCCGTTTTCATCAACGACCATGCCGGCGGAATTCACCCGTCCGATGACATTGCCGTTAGAATCGCGAACATAGCCGTCTTCATCAATGGTGCCGATTACCTCGCCATTGGGGCCGATTGCATTGCGCGTGCGCAAACCTTTGGCTGTGTTATCTGCATTAGCACCGATGTTATCTGTCGGTACTTGCTCACAAAAGTTGCAATCTTCTTTGCGGATGGCATTACCTTCAACCGGAACTTTTTCAGACTTGGCGTTGGCGGTTGTTAAGTTTGATTCATGCCAGGTTATAATAAAGTTGTTTTGAACATTTCCGGGGACAACCGGGGTCCAACTCATGGTAATATCACAAGTCTCATGGCCGCGGAGTTCTTTATCCGTACAATCGTCCTTAAACGTAAATCCATCAAAAGGCGGCTCAGCTAACTGGACAGAGACAATTTTGATGGCAGCTTTGGCATTGGTCCCTATGGTTAACACATTTTTGGCATCCGTTCCTAAGACAACCTGCCCCATTTGAACCGGATTAGGCGTTGTGGTAATCGGTGGCTCTGCCTCGTCTATCATACCGAATTCGATATTATTGCTCTGCGTATTGTCAGATGTAATGTTTAAGGCATCATCATTGGTGGTAAAGACGGGCTCGGTATATTCATTTTCAACCGGACCACTCTGCATTAACAACATTACGCCCAAAACAAAGATGACAAACGAGGTAATACCAACCACAAAAATAATGCGGTTGGTTTTCTTTATATAACTCTCCGAATGTGTTAATACCTCTTTGCTCATTGCGTCCTTACTACGCTGCAAAATACCCCGTTACGACCTAAGCGACTGCAGACATTGTCGCCGGATTCCAAACTCTTGACTGGCCCAACACGTAAGTGGAACAACTCTTTGCCTTGTCCGTCAGCCGGGGCATCAACCGAGAAAAACGGCTCATAACGACTTAAGACATCAGGATACTTTTTAGAGAGCTCGCTCCACAAATTCTCCAAATTCGAGACATTGGCGTCCGTTCCTAATTCGATAGAGATATTGGAACTATCGGCACCGACAAAACCCGAACCAAAGCCATAACCACCTTTTGAACCGGCCTGTCCGCCTACATTGCCGGCATATTGATTATTATTTTTAATATGCTGCATTTTCGAGTAATCGTAGCCATCGTTAGGCGGTTGGAAACCTATGTTGACCCCATTGCCATTGCCTGAGTTAGCACCGCTATTGCCGTAGCGCGGTACAACAATTTCGCTTTGTCCGACTTGAATGTCATATTGTCCCGGCATACCGTTGGCTGAAGAATTAAATTCACTGTCTCTGCCGGTACCGCCCGTCGGACGCATGGTTCCACCCGGAATTGGTTGCGGAACATCCCATGCAGAATCTTCAAAATCCGTTGCATAAGTGGCATTTTCCAATCCGGCATCATCAGAGCGACGCATCTTGAGGCAAACTATTCTCTTGCCGTTGCGCAATACCATATCACCAATTCCTTCAACAACAATCAAGCGATTGTTCGGTCCTTTGGTTCTAAATCCGACCGGAACTTCTATTCTTTCAACAATCAAGGTGACAATCGGGCGTTGGGTCATATTGAGCGCCTTTTCACCAAAATCAATATAAGTGAAAATATCATCCCGCCATACTCTTTCCGGCGCAATCACAACATCATCCGGATTTGGAACATAGACTTCAATATCAAAACGGAATTTGCTCGGGTCGACTGGAATTTCTTTTATCCAATCACTTCTTTGAAAGCGTTTGGTAAAAAGAGAATCTGCCGAATGGGCATTGTTTGCCTTGTAGGATGAGGCATTTACACCCGAACCGCCGCCAACACTTCCGCCAGCAATGCCGGCTCCTCTTGAACCTGCCGGACCGTCAATCACATCAATATCAATAATTGAATTGGTCAAGCGCTCTGTGTTGACACCTTCACTTTTGACATAAAATACATATTTATTCCCTGAACGGCCAAAGATAATAATATTGGTATCGACCCCGACATTTGCTCCCTTACGCGGATAGAGCAAAATTGTATTCGGACCGGAAATTTGGCCATCAAACGTGGCATTGTCACCAATATACATGTCCTCAATTAGCTCCCACTCCGGAAAATTGAGCAAAGTTATCATACCTTCACGTAGGCGTATCGGCAAGATTAAATCCGGCGACCAATAATATTTTGAATATGCCGGCTTGCTTTGTCCTTCGCCCAGATTTTGGAGCGGGTCCAGCCAAGCGGCTTGTGTCATTCCAAGAGAGTTAAAACCGGCATAACCCAGATTCATCGGCATATATTGTCCCTGACTTTGGTCGGCATTTTGATCCAAACTTCCCATCGTGGCTTGCGAAAAAGCATTACGGCTGACCATCAGCGTAATTGCTCCGATTAATAAAATTTTGCCAACTTTCAAAATCATTTCTTAATACCTTAATCTACCTATTGAACTCTGTTTAGTGTCAATGAATATCTATCAACCGTAAACCCAACCGGATTGTTTAAGCGTTCGCCGTATTTAACGCTTTTTTGAACATAGCCAACCCGCAAAGAGGCTGTCCAGTAGTTGATTTCCGGCTTGGTCGAATCCGGATACATATCTTGTGTTTCATACTCAACTTGCCACAAGCCTCTGCCCAACTCATTAACCGTCAGAATACGAACATTTCGCTGTAAGCTCTTGGTGCGGATAATATCAAGCGCCCTTTTAGCGGTTTTGTTCAAGAATTCTTGATATACCGCAGGAGAGGACATTTCTTGTATCGGGCCACCCGGCATCCAGCGTGCTTCCATTTCGGGGATATCTCTGTCAAACGAACTTCTTTGCAGAACATATTCTCTGACAAACACTTCGGTAATTGCCTTTTCATCTGCCAAATTTCCTCTAACCGGAACAATATTGTAAACTTGTTCCCCTTTGGCCTGAAATGTCAGCAAAAAAGGCTCTATGCGAAACAGCGGCATAACTTGAATAATTGCCAGAAACAAAACAACATTGCAGCATAGGCTAATTGCCGTGATGACGGCAAAGGCACGTGCGGTCCAGAGATACCTCTTTTCACCGACATTGGCGACAAAGACATCTTCCGTCGTGCGTGATTTGACAGTTTGTTGAGGCTGTGCCTGCCGCCCTATAAGGCGTTGCTGTGTATTATTTTCGAGGCGATTATCCATTGGTTTTCCTAAATTGTTTCAACAAACCAATCGGGAAGTGTTTTCGGCAACTCGACCTGCATGCAAGCGCAAGGTGATAACTTCAACTCATCAACACCTTTACCGACGCCGACCGGCTCTGCCTCGTAATATGACCCAAATATGCCGCAAGATGACAGCAGCATTAGAACAAAAAGCATAATTATCTTTTTTGACATGTCTTATTTCCTTGTCTATATCGTTCGAGTACTCTTATAGATATTACGAAATTATACTCTTTTTCATTAAAAGTCTAATATCGTATTGCGGAAATCCCCAACTTATCAACAAGCTATAATATTTCTACTTCGGCTTGAGAATAGCGCGTTACCGTAAAACCTATCGGATTTATCAATCTTAAGCCCGTAAATTCTCGTCCGGGGATGAAAAAGGCCGTAACTGAAGCAGTCCAATATTTTACCGTCATAATGCGAGCACGCGTCTTTTTATCAACCGCGTATTTGGAAAGCTCATAAGTTTTAAAATCGACTTTCCAGACCGGACTGCGCTCACCGCCTTGCTTACCGATAGAGATAATTTCAACCTCTCTGACCACGCCGTCATGGCGCATTTTTTCCCAAATGCTGTCGCGGTATTGCGAAAACTCGTTATACACCCTCGGAGCTGATAAAAAGTTCATCATACCGCCGTCATACCAGCGCACCTGCATTTCCTTTTCATCATCAATTATGGTATTGCGCAGAATAACAAATTGCGCCACAAACATTTCCATTAATTTGTTTTTGGAGGCCATTCGATTGGTGATGGCTTCGGCTCTGACAATGCCATCCGACGTATCTTGATTAATGATTAAAAACGGCTCGACCGAAACCTGCGGGGCCAGCCTGAACAAAGCTAACGAAAAGCTCATAAAAACCAAGAGTGAAAGTATGGCAAAAAAGATAAACAAGCGAGACAGCCACATATAATATTTGAGCTTAAAGCCTTCTTTTTCTTGCTCTGTTTCGCTGATGAACTCGTGCGTTTGACCGTTGGAATCCGTCAATGACAGAACCTTTGCTCCTTCCAACTGCGGGTTTATGTTGTTCATCTTTGCCTCTTGTCCTTAGTATGCTGCACAGAAAGGTATCGGGAACGAGTTTAGTTGTTTTTCAAATTCTTCATCGGCTTTTTTCTTGTATTCCGACGTTACTTGATGGTTTACTTCTTCCGTTTTTATTCTCTCGTCTAATTCCGAACCGGAATCCGTGGTATCGCTGAGTGAGATATACGCCTCTTTATCTTTGCGCAAAGCAGTAAATATATTCTTAATCTTATCTACTCTTTCTTGAACAACTTCGTTATCCATTACATTTACGCTATCCAGCTGTTCCGTGGCTTCATTAATGAGGCTGTTTTTATAGCGATTCAGCGTTTCTTTGGTTAGGTCATAGTCTTCTTGTTTGGCTAAATCATAATCCGCACTCGGAACAAAGCCGATTTCTTCAAACTTTTCAAACAGCTCGGCTTTGGCTTCATCTACACTTAATTTCATTTCTTCAAGTGCTTGACGATAGCTGATTTCTTGCTCAACAAAGGTTAAAAAATTACCGATTTGGTTATGGTCAAGCATAGCTTTTTCATAGACTATATCTTGCATATTTTCCGTATAAGATGAGCCTTCTTGCTTTTCTTCGGCCATCTTTTCCAAGCGTGCAAATACCGTTTCAGGCGCATCGTTGTAGAACAAGCCGGAATCTGTGGCTTTGAGCAAAGTGCCAAGTTCACTGTTTGAGCCAGTATTTCCAACCTCTTGAGCAGTTAGTACTTTTGCTGATGCCGTGACCTCTTCTGCTTTGTCTTTGATGGTGACATATCTTTTCAGCTGTGCCAAGAGCCCTGATGCCCCTTCCAGACTTATTTCTTGGCATTGCGGCAGTTGGCGCCAATTTTCCCACTCGTCAGAAACTTTTGTGCTATAAACGCGGAAAGTGCCGTCCGTGTTGGTTAGATCAATGATGTAATTATCCAAAATGCAAGGATAACGTCCGCCGCGCATAAAGTTTGCCGCCTCGTTGCCTTCGGAAAGCAAGGTTTTTAAATCTATATCTTTATCAACAAAGGCTTTGTTCTTTAATATCAATTTCCAAATTTCGGGGAATTTTCCACCGCTGTTGAGCAAGCCTTCTTTGCTGACGCCGCCATTGCTGGTTTTGGTGACATTATCGTGGTCAACATCGTCAAAATGAACAACTTCTCTCAGCGGGGGCAAGTATTCCTGAAGTGAATTCTTAGGCGCCATAAAGTCACGCGCTTTGCCGTAAGAGCCGACAAAATAGTCATCATCGGCTTGCATACAAGCATCATCCACGCAGGCTTGTTCTATCAGCATTTTTTGGAACATTGAGGTCAGCGGTTTGATAATTGATGCTGTTTTGGCATAGGCCCCGACGGCAGATGAAAAATTCTGCAGACCTTCAACCGGCAAGTCCTTTAATTTGGTCATTAGGTCTTGGTGCAATTTGACAATCTCATCACCATAGGCACCGATATAGACATCTTCTCCCAAATTCATAATTGCGTTTTGAGTATCATCAACCAGTTGAACAGCATAACTCTTGGTATCAGAAGTCAGACCGCTGGCTGTTTGCAAAATTCGTAGCAGGCTAAACGGCGGAATTATTCCGTCTGCATCGGCAACCGGAAGTCCGATTTTGTTTTGATAATAAGCAACCAAATCGAGCGTTTCTTTGGCTTTGCGCTTTTCTTCTATATATTTTTTGGCTTCTTCCAATTTTTGATTATAAGCCTGTTCAATTTGCTGAACTTGAGAAATATAATTCTGTTCTTCGGCAGAAATTTGTTCTTCTACTTGCTCTAATTGTTTCTTTAAATTAGCCACCTCTTGGTCTTTGCTATCAACCTGAGTTTTTAGACTTGCGGCTAATTCGGTATTTTGTTCAACTTCGGCTTGGTATTGATTAATTTCTTCTTTGGCAAGCGACATACCTTCCGTATCTTCCAAATTCAGAACTTCGCTTTCTTTTTCGGTTGAGTCGGTGTAATCTGCCGTTTGTGCCTCTTGGGTTTCTTCATCTACCTTATCAGTTGTTTCCAACGTGGTATATTCCATCGTAGCTTCTGCCTTAGAATCTAGCTCGGCATCTAATTTGGCCTTTTCTTGATTATAGTCAAAAGTGTTATACTGTGCGCCAAAATACAGTGTACGGCTGAGTGCATATTTTGAGCCGTTTCCGGGTGCAAAATTACCATTTTCGCTAAACGGGCGACGGCGGAACAAGGTCTTTTTCTCATTAGCGGCCGGGGCTTCAATCGATGTATCATCTTCCGGATAGAGGCTGACCGAACCGTCCGGATTACTGGTAATGTTGTTAGGTTGTAAATTTTGTTTTTCCAAAACTTGTTGCTGTTTTGCCTGATAGTTCAGCTTATTCATCTTATCTTTATATTCGGAGATGGCTTCACCGGTGTCAAACAGCATCCTTTGTTCGGTATTTTCTTGGTATTCGGTTGAGTGTACTTCTTTGGTGGTCTCCGGTGTGACCTCATAGGTTTCATCAGCATATTCAACACTACTTTGCTTTGTAATGTTATCTTCAATGTCTCCTTGGCGGTCTTCTTGGTCTTGGAGGATTTTTCCTTGAGTATCTACACCGGCTTGAGCCTTTAATTTATTTTGTTGTGCGGTGTTGAGTTGTTCGGAGTAATCCGCCAGTAAACCGGAGGCTCTGTCTAGCTTGTCTTGCAGGCTTTTTTTGCGGCTTTCCAGACTTTGGAGGCGTGATTGTTTGCTGTTTAGGGCCTTTTGTAAGAGTTCGTCTTTATTCTTTTCAAGGCTTTCTAAGACAGAGGCCGGATCGGAGGCGGCATCTTCTTGTGCCAGACGAGCCGACAAGCTATCCAGTCCGGCGCGATTGTTGGCTCTTTCATCGGCATCTTCGGTCAAGATATCATTAAGCGGATAGGCTATTTCAACAATAATCGACGTCACATCATATTGTTGCAGATAGTCTTTTATGTTGCCGTATTTACCGCCTATATATTGATTATAAAAACTGATTTGGTCATTCCATATCGGGAATTTTTTAGTCGGCGTTCCCCATTGCGGTGTGGTTTTGTGTTGGTCTTCTACCAAAAGCTGGGCGGCTTCGGCTCCAATGTTAAAGGAAATCATTTGTGATTCACGCGTGGATTGCTCTATTTCTTCGGTTTTGCTGGCGTCGGTTAAGCCATTATTGCCTTTTGACTCCAGTTCCTTTTGAATAGATTGAAAACCATTGGCATCGTCAATATCAACATCCGTATCAATCTCGATGGTGCCCAAATCTTCAGGCTCCATGGGTGTGCTTTCTTCGGATTTGGCTAACTCAAATGCTTTAATTGCCCAGCCGGACAGGCCTTGGCGCGCATCATAATCATTAACGGCGGCATCGGGCATTGTGCCTTTCCAAACGGTTTGCGGCGTTGAATAGTATCGCCCCAAATACTGCATAACACATTGGTCTGACGAATTGACGGCATCTATGGCTTTTTGGTGCAATTTTTGATATTGTTGATAGCTCTTGAAAATTTCCTGATAGCTGTCCAGTGCTTGCATTAGATTATGGACATCCAATGCTGACTGCGCTTTTTCATAAATCGGTTCAATTTTATCTAACTCTTGAATCTTTTCTTCATTACCGGCAAAAGGCGAATCGATATTGGGTTTGTTGGCTTCGCCAAAAGTGACATTGCCGTAAAGAGAGGGATTATAGACATATTCTTCGTCATCTTCTTGTGTGGCCGTATTGGCTGAGGCTTGCGATGATTGGAGATTAAAATCGGCTTGCGTGATAAAACCTAATTGACCAAACATTAATGTTTCACGGTGCGAAATAACACCTGATGAGGCCAATTTGACCGGCTCTTGAGTGAGGTTAAATGAGGTTTGCTCTTGAGCTGCCTTTTCTTTGGCTTCTCTTTCTGATTTGCTGACATAGGCTGCCGGCGTAATTTGGTTATGCAACAGAATTGCCGCCTCATATTGCAGTTTCATTGCCAAAGCTTCTTGCGTGATTTTCAAGATGCTGTCCATGGTCTCATAGGCATTGAAGGCATTTTTCCAAGCACCGTTTTCATCATCACCGCTTTCGGCGCCGTCTGCTCCCGTACTACCGCCGGCAAAAGTGGTTGAGAGTTTGTCAACCTCGGCGGTTAGGGTTTCCAGCTCTTCTTCCAACTTGCGGGAAGATGTATAAATTTCAATAACCGTATCTTCATAAAACTCTTGTGCCTTTGCCTCATAAGCCTGACATTGCTCATATTCATCGGCACCTTTATTGCAATCAACCGGATAGGCTAAAAATAACTCATACAAGGCTTGTTTAACCGAATCGGCATCATAAATATCGGCAATTTTGGTTTCTTCGATTGTTTTGGCACCGGGCATGTCCTTTTTTTCTTTCTTTTGGAACAAGCCATTCATAAAGCCCGTAAACTTAGACATATATTCCTTTTTTGCGGCTTTTACGGCTGCCGTGGCATTGTTGGCATAAGTCTGAAGTTGAGCTGCAACGCCTTGTGCTGCTGCTGCAACATTTTGTGTGGTTCCGGCCACATCCGTCGGAGCATCGGCCGTCGGCGTAAACGGCCCCGGAGGTAACAAAAAGCCATAAGAAGAGATTGCCGACCCCACAATCAGCAAAGAAGAAAGAGCAATTATTTTGAAGAGTTTCAACATTCTTTTTCTCCTTTTAGAGGCCTATTCCCAGGCTATCTGTTGCCGACTTAGCGGCAGACAAACCATCTTGTGCCGTACTTAGTCCGGATTTTGCGGCGCTTAAGCCAGATTTAGCTTTGCTAGCTAAATTGCTCAAATTATCTTTACTGAAAAAGCTCGGTTTTTCATATTTATAGTCATCCAGATTAAACTGGGTTACATCTTTGTTTGGATTATTGAGTTTTCCGACTTTAATGCTGGCCAGGTCAGATGAACTTTTCATTTTCATCTCTTGGACCAATAATTTCGTATAATCCAAAAGGGCTTGCATATTTTGAACCTTTAATTGCGTATCAAGCACAATTGCCGAACTTGAGCCTTCCATCATTGGAACATTTGAGGCCGTATCATCTGCTTTTTCACTATTGTCTCCTCTTTCGGCGCGCATTTTTAATGCTAACGAGTAAGCACGTAAAATATCGGCCGTTTTGGTCTTTTGGCGATAATCTTCAACTTTTTTCAGATTTTCGGTGGTAAGTTGTTCTTTTTCCGGCACAAAGTTATTGGCAATGGTTTTGTTGAGAGCCTCTGCAGATTCATTTTTATCTCCAAACAGCGATTTAGCCGCGCTCAGGCCGTCTTTGGCCAGGCTCAAACTTTCTTGGGCGGCATCTTCTTGCAGGGTTTGAATTTGTTTATCAATATTGGCAACTTGCGCTTGATAAGCAGCCTGCTCTTTTTCTTCATTTGCTTCATATTCGGCTTGGAGCTTCTTTATTGCTTCATTATTGGCGGCGATTTTATCTTCCAAGGCCTCTTTTTGTGAGGGGTCTTGGGCTATCTGTTGTTGATAGACCGCATTATTGTCTTGGTAGGATTTGACTTGTCCCTCATATTCGGTTTTGCGGGTTTCGGCCGCAGTGTTATACTCGGATTCAAGTGAACTCTTTTCATTTTTAAGGCTAAGTAATTGTTGTGCCGATTGCGTTTTTCCGGCTACGGACGAAGCCGTGGAAAGTGCTCCGCCGGCGACGTTGCCGACTGTTCCCGAGGCCGCATTTGTTACATCGCCCACCGTACTGTTTACCTCACTTGTTATATCTCCAACAGTTGAGGTTACCGTGTTTTTGGCATCATTGATGGCGTTTTTGGTTTGATTAATACCTTCTTTGACGGCATCGGCTTGCTCTTTGAGCCATTTGGCGGTCTCAATTGCCCCTTTACCATAAGCTATCATGGTTTGAATTGTGGTGGATTCATTAATGAGGGTTTGCGCTTGCTCTGCCCAACCACTTACCGTTCCTTGCACCTTATTAGCGGTGTTGGTTATATCAAATTTTATTCCGGCTTGGCTCGGAAGGCTAACTATTATCCCTAAGAGGCAACCCATAACAAAAACTATTTTTCTCATGAGTCCTCCTCGGCATAAGTAAATTGTCTTGCCTGTTGAGTTGCATTATATTCAAAAAGCATCGTGTTCATCAACATTATTTTGCGAAATCGTTTAGCCATCTCCATTGATTTGGCTTTGGTGCTTTGAATAATATCGCGGGTATTTTCCTTGTCTGTTTCTTCGGCTTCTTCTTTGGCCAGGTTTGCTCTGTCACTAAAAGCGACGGCATATAAGTTGGCAAAATTAGCACGTTGAATTTCGCTCATTTTTTCTTCTTGTGCATTATAAATTTCGACCAAATCCGTTGTTTCTGAACTATCTGCATTATCAGCAGTTGATTGATTGCCCGAAGATGATGAGGTGCTTGTGTTGGATTTTGGGCGTTGCATTAAATAGTTTTTTTGAACTGCTGAGCTGAGTGCTTTGGCATCATTTAAATCTACCTTGGTGGCAAAACCCGGCATTGAGCTACCCAAAGTCTGGAGTGAACCTTCAGGATCATTGGCAAAATTTTGCACCGCATTTACCTTATCTGTCACGGCACTTATGTTATTGCTAATATCATTTTTAACCGAATTTACGGTATTGACAGCACTTTTGACCGTGCCCATAGCACCTTCGGCTGCAGAACGTATATCTTGCTGAATTTCGTTCAAATCTTGTTGAATAGAGCGCGCTTCTTCCAAACCGGTTTTTATCGGACCTAAAACAGTTCCTTGTATGGCTTCAATATCCGCATAAGATATTTGCGGCCAAAATAGGCTAAGCGCCAGCAGAAAATATATTAACTGCTTTTTCATTCGCTTTCTCCGGTTTCACCAAGGCTCTCTGTCGTTAATCCGCCTAATTGCCCCAGCGCGGTTTGCGACAGCTGTGCGGCCTGCATTGTGATTAACTTATTAAGCAAAGTTTGGATTTCTTTATTGGTCTGCGCCAGTACTGCGCTATCGTCACGCGTGGTTGAGGCACTCCCTGCTTGCTCATCAAATGTATTTAAAACTTGGTCTTCATAATTGGCGGCTATATTCTTCATTTGCATACTTTCCGTAACCGTCGCAATTACATTTTCAGCCCCAATTTGAGTGATTTTGCTCTTACCTTCCGCCGCAACTTGACTATCTGAATCCGACTGATGGCGAATGAGTTTTTTCAGGCATTCTTCCATGAGGGTCGGATCTTCTAGTTTATCGACACCTATGTTACAATACTCAACCAAAGATGCCGGAATAATGGTTTCCTCATATTCACCATTGTTGATTACGCCATCGGGAATATATTCTTCACTTTCGGCACCAAACATTAAGGTTTCCGAAGATTTATAAGTGGCAATTTTAACTGTTTTTGCAATATCCAAACTTGCTCCCTTATCTAAAGTGAGGTTGTTTTTGATAATGGCTCTTTGACGGAAACTCTTAGAGGTATTTGCACGTGTGGTCGGCGCCGATATTGCCTTTTGCACCGAAGAAGTTGAGGTGCTTAGTGCTTTGACAGGCGCGCTTTGCAATACCTTATCCGTTGAGATTGACTTATTTTCAAGGCTCTTTGTTGACAAGGTTGATGTTGCATTGGCTGAGGATGTGGCTTGTGTTGACACTGCCGGCTTAATTTGTGCGCTTGGTGTCGCTGTCGTCAGCGTTGATTTAGCAACCGGTGTAGATTGCACGCTCTCCGAGGTGGTTGTTTGTGACGTTTTGCCGCTTAGGGCTTTGTTTTGCCTAAAGGGACGACGGAAACTTTTGTTTGATTGAGCTTTTTGAGCTGTAGCGGCTTGAGTTGTATCTGTCGCGCTGACAGCGTCTGCTTCAGTCGCTGCTGAAGTTAAGGCTTGCGCGCCTTCTGCCGGTGCTTGAGCGACAGGGGCATTTTCCACTGTCGCAGATTGTGCTGGTGCTGTTGCTTCTTCGGCCATTGGTTGAGCTGTTCCTTCTGTCGTATTGTTAGACATAGAGCTATTTTTCTGCATATCATTTGTCTTTGCGGTAGTTTGTGCTTTATTTTGTCTTAAAGCTTTGTTTTGCCTAAAGGGACGACGGAAACTTTTGTTTGATTGAGCTTTTTGAGCTGTAGCGGCTTGAGTTGTATCTGTTGCGCTGACAGCGTCTGCTTCAGTCGCTGCTGAAGTTAAGGCTTGCGCGCCTTCTGCCGGTGCTTGAGCGGCAGGGGCATTTTCCACTGTCGCAGATTGTGTTGGTGCTGTTGCTTCTTCGGCCATTGGTTGAGCTGTTTCTTCTGCCGATTGGACAGCGGTCGTTGCTTCTTCGGCTATCTGGTTTTGACTTGATTGCAAAGTAGCATTTTCATCTGCCGGTATGGTTTGCGGCACAGTTTCACCTGACATTACAGACTGTGTATTATCGTATATCTTAGCATCGGAGTTAATTCCGGCCTCATAAGCGGCAACATAGTCATCAACAAATGTATCTTGCGTATTGGGGGTTGAAGTCGTGTTGCCAGTGGCTTGGTTAACATCAGAGCGGACATCGTTTACCTTATTTTGGACGGATGATACCTTCTCTTTAGCCAAATCTTTGGCGTCGTTTATGGTCCCTTTAGCCTCATTTACCGTTGCTTTGGCTTCTTCAACCTTTGATTTTGCTTCGTTTACTGTTGATTTTGCTTCTGCGACTTTTTCTTTAGCTTCTGCTATTTTTTTCTGCGCCTTTTCATATTCTTCTTTGGCCTTTTGCGCTTTCTCTCTTGCTTCATCAATTTTGGCTTTGTTTTCTTCCAAACGCTTTTTGGCTTTTTCTAGCTTTTTGGCTTGTTCTTGAACTTTTTTCAGATTATCGCCGGCAAATTTTGACATTGATGATTTTGCATCACCAATGGTACTGTTCATTTTGCCGGCAAGCTGCGTGGTTTCTGTTACGATTTTTGATTGTTTGACCAGCTCTATTTTGGATGATATGCCTTCTTTGATAGCGGCAATATCCAGCGTCGGCCATTGGGCTTGGGCACTTGAGGTTATGGTCATAGCGATTGCTATCCCTAAAAGGGATATTCTCTTTTTGTGCTGCATTATCTTCATCATAACCTCCATACGACAAGTCACCGTATATTATCTATAATACCAAATTTTCGGCCATTGATAAATGGCTATTATGCTCATTACGCAATATTTAAATATTTTGTAACAAAGTTTTCTTCGCCATATTCCTTTATTAGCTCTTCTACCAACAAAACGTTCTTGCGGCCTGAGTTGTAGAGTTTCAAATATGGCCCTAAACCACTCAAATCTACATCCAAAATAACCGATTCACCCGTGGCCGGACGAGAAAGCAATATGGCATAAGGAAAATCGCGGTAGGTTTTACCAAAGATAAAATCGACCTCACGCTGGGTTAAATTCCAGTTGGCATAATCTTCCGGCATGGCTTGCGGGTTACGGAAGAAAATTACCGTTTGGCATTGACCGCGAATAACCTCGCCGACCCCTAATTTATCGATAATATTGGGTTGTTGGAAGGCGCATAAGTAAGCCTGACGTTTTTTACGGCCTTCTTGAAGACCGATAATAAAGTAATCTCTAAACATCGGGTGCTTTAACATCGGCGCCGTTTCATCAATCATAATTAAGGACGGAACACCCGTGTCTCCGGTTTCGGACATAATTCGGTGCATAATATAGCTGATAACGGCCGGAGCCAAAGTTTCATCTTCAAAAATATGAGTAAAGTCAAATGCCATAAATCTTTTGCTGGCCAAGTCCAAGCTATCGTTTTCGGCATTGAAAATATTACCGTATTGATCGGGGTTGACCCAACGAAACAGTTCACGACGCATATTACCGGTCGGTGAAAAACAGCTCTTATAAAGATTTTTTAAAATCCGTTCCTCAGGTTTCAAATAGTCAAACGCCGTGGTGACCGCGCGACCTATCTCTTTTTCGGACAAAGCATCATCAACCATGGTAATGGATTTGAGCCATCTTCTTAAAAAGGCACGGTTATTGGGCGTATTTTTGCAGTCAAACGGGTTGAGGGACACGTTCTTTTCATCGCCGTCAAAACCGACATATGCCCCTTGTATGGCGCGGGTGAAGATTTCTGCACCGCGGTGACGGTCAAAGAAGAATACCTTCAAATCATGGTGACGCATGGCTTGTCCGGCCAAAAATGTCAGCAAAGTGGTTTTACCTTGTCCGGTCGGACCAATAATACAACAGTGCGCAACGGCTGAATCTTCAGTTGAAACATGGAATTGAAAACGGTAAGCCGAGCCGGAGGTCGTCCGGAAAATGGAAATTGCGCCCGGACCCCAGTCACTTTTGGGCAAGCCTTCGGAAGGCTTATCAAAAGATATGGCCATGGCAACCACTCTTGATAAGTAGCGATAGGTTCTGGGATAAGCATCATAAGTCGGAAATTGGTTGAAAAAGGCCGCTTGAGCCACCCAACCTTCTCGAACCGGCGTTACACTGAACAAACGACAAATTCTTTGAACTTCACTCTCTCCGAAATTGATTTCTTCCATGCTGTCGCCACGGAGAATAATATCCATTGCATATTCGGTCAGAGATTGATAATCGGCATCACTATCTTCAATTGCGGAGAGTGCCTCGGAATATTGGCTGACAACATCGGGTGAAAAGCTCGTTACCGTTGCCATACGTTGTTGTTGCATTAATAATGCACGTGCCTGAGGTTTAAACATCGGTTTAATGTTGTGCAACAGTGTTAATTCGCAATCAATAGACAAGAGTGAGGCTATCATGCTCTCATCCATATAGTCGCCGGAGGTGCGAATGCCCATGACAATCTCATAGAGTTCTTTGTCGCCGGAGAAAAATTTGATAATGCCGTTTTCGCCGGTAAAATGAATATGGTCCGCAGTCAAGAGCTCATTGAGTTGATAACCGGTCGCCTCTCTGACTTTCGGCAGCGGTTTAGAAACCGGACTACAAATTTTGGAAAAGACATACAGCGGACTGTCCGTTGCCGCGCTGTCTTCCGTCTCAAACATAGGCTTAACACCATAGTCATTTAAGGTTGCCAAGAGTGATTGTGAGGCATAGTTTAGGTCTTTTAGCGCATCGGGACGGTCGGCAACCGACAAAATGATATAGTGTTTATTGCTATAAACCCTATCCAGATTATTGCGCCAGGTCATCGAAATTTGTTCCAGCAGTTGGTTACCGAAATCTCCACTGTCTTCTTCCATCGGAATACGTTCACGCAATGTCAAAACTCGGCAAATAATCTGCATATCCGACATCGAATCTATCCATGACTTGCGCGCTTCCATCATGGCCATATTCTTTTCTTCGGTCACAAAAGATAAATCTACCCCTTCAACCCGGAAAACACGCGCAAAAGAGCCATTATAGCAACGGATGGTGATGCCGTCTGCCATTAACTTATTGAAAGGCAAAAAGTCAACCACGCGGGACTCTTGCGGTTGCGGCAAGATGATGCGACCTAATTTGGTCGCCCATAATCCGGCAAAGGCCGCTGCAGACACAAATCCAATAGCGGCAACAATTACTTCTATGTTGGACAATCCTTGAACAAAGATTGTGAAAAAATCAAAATCAGGGCGCAAATTTATTCCCCTTTTCTTTATAAAGATTGTTACTTATTCGACGGCATTGTCCGAAGGCTTGTATCATCGAAGAGATATGCGGTTCTTTATTGCCTAAAAAAATCATAAATATATGGCCCAAGGCAATAGTTACCATAAAAATCAACGGATTGGACTTGAATACTCCCATGCACATAAACATTAACGGGAATTGTACACCAAGGTTTAACAGGGTCGGCAAAAACGGCCCCCACAAAATTTTGGGAGGATTGGCTACCGCTTTTAATATCATTTCTCTCATGGCCGTTCCCTCTTTGTTTGGATTCTAGCTCATTTTTATTTTGTTGCAACATTGAGAGGAAAATTAACAACAAACATTTTCCAGAATCCGGTGCAAACTTTTCTTATTTTTAGTGTAGCTTTTTTTTATGAATATTCTATTAACAGCCATAGCGGACAATAAAAAAAGGCACCATAAGGTGCCTTTTTTATTTTATTTATTATACTTATTATAAAAGTCTTTTCCTTTTGGAAACTCTGTCATTTTTTGATTTACTTCCGCTTTTGTCTTTGCATTTGCTAACAGAGCTTTACAATCAGATAAACATTGCTCTTTTCTTTTGGCTCCTTGACATTGGGTTTGACAGCGCGCATTTCTTTGCTGATCGGTTATCTCTGCTGCTGCTTCTGCAGTTGCTTTTTCTTGAGCTCTTTTTTCGTAATTACATTTTGCACAAGCTTCTTTTGGTTCTCCCGTATCAAAGCATGTTTGCTTAAATTTTGCATCATTACATTGATTTATTTCTTTTGCTTCTGTATCTATCGCTTGAATACAGCTATTGATTTCTGCAATAGTAGATTTTCCAACACAGGCCTCACATTTACTTTTAAGAGCAATATAATCTCCAGTATATCTAGAACATTGCTGTTTTAGCGTATTCTTTTGCTCTTCACTTATTGTTTGAGTTTTCTCCTCTGCTTGTTTCTTAGATTCCTTTTCATCCTTTTCTTCCGCCGGTTTTTCTTCCGTTGGCTTTTCTTCAGTCTTTGTTCCTTTCAAAGCATTTGTCATACTCTCGGCTGTCGGACGATTGTACTTATTTACCAACTCTGTACTGACTTTATTGCCTTTAGAATCGTAGGTTATCTTATTGCCGTCAGCGTCGGTAACGACCTTTGAACCATCTTTGTTTTTGACAATGGTAGAGCCATCTTTGCCCGTAATTGTGGTCGTACCATCCGTACTGATTACAGTAGTCGTTCCGGTAGATTCATTAATGGTCTTGATACTGCCGTCTCCTAAGTTCTGGATAGTCGTATCTCCACTCTTTGTCTCACTCTTGACATAGCCTGCCGTTTTTTGGAAAGCCTCTTGCTCGGCTTGAGCTTTCTCTTCACGTTTGGTTTCCTCACTTCTGAAGTCAAATGCACCATTCTTTTGTCCTTGGGATACCGTATTCACCCCTTCGGTGACTGCCGTACCGACACCAAAGCCTACACCTAAGATGGCGCCCAGTGCACCATCACCACCGATGGATTGACCTTCTTTTGCTGCGGTTGCCGCTGTATTAACAGACTTGGCAGCATTAGAGGTGATATTACCAACTTTGTTAATACCTGACAGGATTGTCGCACCACCGCCGGCACCATCGTTTTCCAGCCATTTATTAACGCCAGTCTTTTCACTTTCCAAAAATTCTTTATTAACCTCCAGCTGTTCTTTTTCTACATCACTACAGTTACCTGCATCGCATTTCTTCTGCAGAGCATCCGTTTTTTCTTGAACTTTCGCCACTGCTTCTCTTGCAGCATTGGTTGAGCCTGCATCTTTAATGTTGCTGGAGAGCTCACCTGCGTTGGTTGCTATATTATTGGCCAAGGTTTGACCTGAGCTAACAATACTTCCGGTCGCATTGGCAACAGCTCCCGCGGCATTGATAATACCATCTAATCCACCGCCACCGGCTTTAATCTGTGCTTTCATATTAGAAACCGTGTTAGCAACATTAGTGACGGTTGTTTTGGCTGCCTTATACATATCACTGGCATTTCGAACAGCACTTATACCTGCTTGAATTGAGCCTTTTAAATCTTTGAGTGACCATTTTTCTTTTTTATAGCTTTGATCAATTCCTGTTACCGTGACTTCCGGACAAAGATAGCTGCCATCCGCTGCCTTCGCTGCTCCTTCGCCACTTCCGCCGGCACCACAATTATAAACCTGCCCGTCACTGCCTTGAATATCCGTAAATCCGGCCGGCAAATATTTACCAAAACGTAAAGTACCATCCTTGCCGGTTGTGAAATATTCAATAAACGGCGTCATCATTGACAGCAAGAATAAGCCTATACCAATATTAGCTAAGTGCTTAAAGCTCATCTTACCGAAAATGGCTGCATAAGCCAAGGCAATCATACCAAAACCTGATATAATATAGGCAATAACTCGCAAGTCAGCCAAAGTAATCATTGCCTTACATGCAATCAACAAGAAAATGTTTCCTTCAGCCTCACTACACATCTTTGGTGCTGCAGATTGAGCAGATGCAATATCTTTCTTGGCATCTGCCAGCTCTTGGTCGGCACTTGCGGCTTCTGCCAAAGCATTTTCTTGCGCTGCTTCTGCTGCTATTTCAGCATCTCTTTCATCCATATATTCTTGTGCAGCAACGTCTTCATCCTCTGCATTAAAAGCTGCTGCTTTTTGGTTGGCATTATCTAAGGCACTTTGTGCACTGGAGGCTGAAGCTCGAGCCGCTGCCAAATCTGCCAAATCATCATCATCGCATTTGCCTTTGGCACATTTTTCTTCTAATTTTTCAATTTCTTTGTTTGCTTTCTTTAAGTCTTTTTCAGCTTGTTTTTGTTCTTTTTCTATGGCCTTTTTCTGTTCTTTTTGCTCTTTTTCGAGGGCCTTTTGCTGTTCTTTTACCGCATCGTCCATGGCATCAATTTGTTTTTCGGCGGTCTTATCCAGCTCTTTGTTAGCCTTTTTTACATCTTTTTCAACGTCTTTTTGTGCATCTTCAGCTTTTTCAAGGTTCTCTTTAGCTGCCTTTAAAGCCTCATTAGCGGCCTTCATTTCTTCCGGAGTTGTGGCATTCTTTAATTTTTCTTGTGCTGCTGTATAGTCTTGACGGGCAATATTGGTCTGCGCCTGCATATTAGCAACACGCTCATTATTTTGAGCCTTTTGTTCTGCTAATTTTTTCTGAATTTCCGCAACATTGTTATCTCTTACTGCTTGTGTATTTTGTTGCTGGTTTATTCTATTTTGCTGAGCATCATAAATTTCTTGTGCTGCCTCATTTCCTCCAGTGGCATTATATCTTGCTTGGTTTTTGGCTATAGTGTTTTGCGTCTCCTTGTCTAAGGTTTGCCAACCACCAACTGCTTCTTCCTCGGGAGCTTCTTCTTCAATAACTTGAGACATGTCTATTTGAGCTAGCTGGTACGAAGATGAACTTGCTGCACTGTTAGAATTATTTGCGGCTGGAGTTGAGGATGTCGCCGGGGTTGAGGATGCCGCCGGAGTTGCACTACTTTCATTAACTGTTACTTTAGGGCCACTATTTTTCTTTTGTTCATATTCTTTCTTCTGTTTTTCCGCATATTGCTTTAATGCTACAGTTTGATCTGCCGCATTATTCAACTGCTCTACCAAGGCATTGGCTTCTTCTTCCGAACAATTAGGGTCTGCATCACAATCTGCTAATTTTTGTGACAACTTATCCCATTCTTGGTTGTATTGCCCTGCCATTGCATTGGTTATATCATAATTTCTTACAATCTGAGCATAAACGTCTGACGATTGCATCAAAACACAAACAGACACGATTAACAGGCTTATGCTTTTCAATAGATTAGATATGTACTTCATATTAGCCTCCCTTGTCTGCGTATTTTAGTTCGCCGTTACCAGGCTGTCGGTTATCATTTGATCCGTGATAACTTCACTGTCAACCATATAGTTAATTATTCCGGCGGTTGATGCAATCACAAATAATCCGATAATAATTGCAACCAACCATTTCCAGTTCATCGTTCCAAAAAAAGCGCCAACGGCTATGGCGACAACACCAAAACCGGATACGGCATATATGATTTCACGCATACCGCCAAAAATCTCTATACCTTTATTGGTTAAGTCGCTGAACAAAACGCCGTCTTCTGCGTAAGAGTTTGTTGCAAATAAAATTGAAGAAACAGCAAACATCATTACTGAAAGAACAAGAAATTTCTTTAATTTTACGCACAACATCTTCTTATCCTTTTTTTGCAAACATTGTTTTATGTTGGTAAATAAGGCAACAAAAGGGAAGGCGTGTGGTTGCTTTTGATTTAAGTTTTCCATAATACCCTCCCCTTTGTTTGCTATGCAGTTACCTGCTGATTAAATATTACCAAATGTGGTGGTTAAGCCTGATTCGGTAGAACCGGTTGCATATTCAACGATTGAACCTGCTGCTGCCAAAATTGCCAAACCTACGGCCAAGCCTGCAAACCAAGACCATTTTACTTTACCTAAAATAGCTGAGTAAGCAATACCTACCAAACCGAAACCACCTAAAATAAAGGTAATGGTTTTAACACTATCAAATACGTTACGTGTTTTCGTTTGCGCCGTATTCATCAAGCTGGCGCCATCCGCCCAAGCTTCTCCACAAAAACCCATTGCTACAATCAAGGTCAAGCAGCAAAGAGTTAAAATGTTTTTCTTTATGAATTTCATTTTCTTTCTCCTTAATAAATCGCAAAACTTCTTATACTCTTTTAGGATAGCTAATTTTTGGCTTTTTGACCAGAGGAAAGAGCAATCCTTAAAATCTTATAACCGTTTGTTTTTGCTAGATATATTTTCCTGTAACAAAAAATTCACAGAACTGAAACATATCTAAACACCTTATTTTTAATGCTAAAAGGTAAATTTTTCTCTAACACGTGATGCTTATTTTTTATTTTGCTCTGCATCATTTTAGATTTTTTGCATGCAATTTGTGCATAATTTTATATCTGCCTTGCCAAGAGTCGTATATTGAATTATCAAGGCTTTAGAGGGGTTTTATTTTAATGGGAAAAACAGGTTTAAAAACTTTTGTTTGCAGCTTTTCTTTCTCTTTGCTTGCCTTTGTTTGGGCCGGTAAGGAGTGGTTGACTGTATCTCAACCCTCACAAAATGAAATTATTATTCCCAATAAAAATATATCTCTGTTTTTTAAGGATACACCAACCAAAACGGTTGCTTCAAAAGCTATTCCCATTAAAAAAATCGCCCTATCCGTCCCTCACATTCCGGAAGCTCAGGATAAAAAAACTCAGGAAAACAATATAGTTATTGCCAAAAAAGATTTAATTCCCCTCACCTTTGCCGATAACAATATTGACTTAGACATTGAGCCGCAAGACATTGATTTGAATCAAAATCAGACCAAATCAATTGCCCCTGAAAAAGTCGATGTTCCAACTACGCCTAAAATTGTGCAAAATTACTCTGAATTTATTGCGCACAAGCCTGAAATTGAAAACTCAGACATTAGCGAAACGGATGATAATCTCTTTGATGCAAAAATGGATGAAGCCTTGGCCGGCAAGACTTTGCAGGCAAAAGTACAAATTTTGCGTCCTAATGCCAAAAACGTACAAAAAGCGCTTAAGCTGTCTCAAGCTCCTGCTGAGGACAACATCCAACTTGCAAGCAAAGAAAAAGAAATTATTCCTATCATTGAAAACAAGAAAAAGAAGTCCGAACTTAAAGACAACATCAAACAAGCTGAGCCGGAAAGCCACGTGATTGCCATGGTGCCGGATAAGCCTGTTGCAGCGCCTCAGAAAGAGGACAACCTGCCAGCAAAACCCTTGCCTCCGACTTTTAAGGTGGCTCGCGCTAAGACCAATCCGGACAACCAGTTAAAAATAGCTGAAAGACAAGAAACTCCTGCCGTAGCAGCCCATGAACCTAAAAACCTCCTTATTCCTCTTGAGACGGACGATAACACTCCGTTAAAAGAAAATGCAAAAATTGCTACAGCTCTGGAGAATAACAAGCTGGCCATGCTTAATGCAAAGGCCTCCATTCACAGTATGGAGCAAAAAATAGCCGCAAACGATACGTCCGGCGATATTGACACTTCAGATGAGGAGTGGCAGACAATGGCTGAAAGAAACGGCGAGCCCGTTAACGCTTGGGTAGCCGCAAGAGGCGCCGGACATATTGCAAACAGCAAAATTAAAGATGAGCAATATTATAAATCTGCCGACAAAAAAATACTTAAAAAGGTTTTAAGCGATGAAACCAAACCGCAAACCGCGAAAAGCGATGTTCAACTGGCATCCGAAACGGTAGATAATTTGCTTATTCCTATTCCCGAGGATATTTTAAATGACCCCAACCTGACCCCTCAGCTGGTATCCTCACCTCAAGGCAAAGAATTGGAAGAAAAAATAACAGAGCAAGAAAATCAAGCCTATGGAACAACAGCATCCAAAAAGAAAAAAGTCAACGATACCACAAAAAAAGAAGTCCAATCTGAAGACAAAGGCTTATTGCAAAGTATTACTTCTATTTTTAAGAAAGATACAGGTAACGAACAAGCAAATGACGAAGGAGATTCAGATAGCTTTTTTGACCGCCTTACCAAGAAGGCTCAAAAATCAGAATATTCAGGAAAAATTCTTCCCACAGAAATTCGTTTGGCTTTTCAACCTAATCGTGCCGAAATTTCAGGTGTTACGCTCAAGTGGCTTCAGGCTTTTGCCAACAAAATAAATGAAGATAAAAATGCAGGTTTGGAAATTCGTATTGACGGTAGCAGCTCTTATGAACTGCAACAAAAACGCCTCAATCTTCTTAACAATATTTTAGCCAGCAACGGGGTCGATTTCAGCAAAGTCAATACGATTTTTACAACCCGAGAGCCAAACTCTTTTATTATACGAACAGTTCGGATTAACAACTCTAACGAAAGCATGGAGGAAAATAATGATTGGCAGGATTATTACAAGGTATGGTAACGCCTTGGTAATAAGTTGCGCCTGACGCTTGATTATTTATTTTTCAATATGTATGATAGGTAAAAAAATATGACAAAATATAGCTTAGGAATTAAAATTATGCGCATAAAGCTTCGGTTAATTACCGGATTTTTTGGATTATTTACCATCACGGGATGCTTAGGAACTCTAAATCATCCTGTTCAGTTGCCTCCGGATGCTGTTGAATGTGATGAAAGCGGGAACAGAGTTTGCACCGAAGCAAATTCTGCTTTTCAACCTGTCGGCGCTCCACAGGACAGTGAATTTGTCAATTATACACAAGTTGCTGCCGATTATAAAGAGTATGGCGAAAGAGTACCCAGAGACCAAAATATTGTTGACGGCGGCGCCGGAAGCAATATCTCTGCCGCTGTTCCACCAACAGTAGAAAGCGAAGTTGTTGATTACGAGCAAGAAATTAGTGAATCCTCCGGAAACAACTCCGGAAATGACTCTGAATATACGGCCGAAGATCCGGTTGAAGATTGGCTAGCCGAAGAAGGACAAACACTCAAAGGCTTGTTGACAGAGTGGAGTGAAAGAGCCGGCTGGCGTTTAATTTGGAACTCAAATCGTAACTATACGCTAACGGCAGGAGCTATGTTCAGAGGTCGTTTTGCAGATGTCAGCGCCGCTCTTATCAGAGCGTTTGCTCGTGCGACACCTGCTCCTATCGCTACATTTTATAAAGGTAACCGCGTCTTAGTTGTTGAGACAATGGAGGATGAGAATGCTTATGAATAAAATTACAAAATACAGCTTAGGCGCATTATTGCTTGCAATTGCAGGCTCTTGTTCTTTGTCCACCAAAATGGATGCAACAGTAGAACGTGAGATCGAGGCTACAACCAAGTTAAAAGAAGTTGCTAAAATTCCGGATAAAGTCCTTAATGATGATGTTGTTCGGGTAAAAAATGATATTTGGCTCGGTGATACCAGTCAAATTGAATATGACGGGCAACCTATTCCGGCTTATTTAGAAGGAAAAGACGGTATTACCTTGATTAGTAATCGTCCGATTACTTTATATGAAATCGGTGATATGATTAATAAGATTACCGGATTGCGTGTCAGCTATGCAACGCATTTGGAAAAAGACGTATTAGCAAATGCAGCTAAAAATAAGCCAGATGCGGCTTCAATTAACGTGGATTGGACCGACCCGAGCAAAATGCTGGTCTCTTACCAAGGACCATTGAGCGGTTTGTTAAATGAAATCGGTTCTCGTTTTGGAATTTGGTGGAAATATGACCGCAAAGAAATTTATTTCTACAAATACCAAACCAGAACGTTTGTTTTGTATAGTTTACCAACAGCTCCGCAAGTTTCGGTTAACGTGGGCGGTTCGACACAAGGTTCAGGCGGAACATCGCAAATTTCTTTAACCAGCGGTGCTAAGATGGATTTTTGGAAGAATATTGAAAATTCCATTAAAAATATGTTGGATAAAAATGCAAAGTACACCATGGACCCATCTAACGGCACGATTTCGGTTACCGCTACGCCCAACGATATTAAAAAAATCGCTAAATTTATTAATGAGCAAAATGTCAGATTATCAAGACAAGTCGCCATTAGTATTAAAGTTTTGCAAGTCAGTATTGATGATAGCGACCAATATGGGTTGGATTTATCTGCCATTTGGAAAGACCCAACAGGTGACAGCGTCGGTGTTTCAAGTATCGCAGGAGGTTTAGGTCAAGATGTTACAAAGAACTTGACCATGACTTTGTTGCCGGGAAATGTGTCGATTGATGCCTCACTTCAGGCTTTATCTACACAAGCTACAACAAACTTAATTACCAGTGGTACGGTTACAACCTTAAACAACAAGCCGGCACCGATTCAAGTTGTTAAGACGCAAAATTACATTTCTGAAATTACCAAAACGAATAGTGGCGGTGATGCAAGTTACTACGACGTGTCAACAGAAACTGAAGAAATTGAAACCGGTTTTACGATGGACGTGTTACCCAGAATTTTGGAACATGGACGTTTGATGCTTATGTTTAACTTAACTTTGTCGGATTTGATTTCTTTGGAAAAAGTCAGCCTGGATGACCGTGCAGACGGTGAGACCAGCGCAGGTGGCGGACAATATATTCAAAACCCGATTATCGAATCTCGAGGATTTACGCAAGAAGTAGCCATGAAGTCCGGACAATCTTTGGTTTTGACCGGTTATGAACGTGTTGAAAATACGACAGAAAAATCAGGCGTTGGCTCTGCAGATAACTCTCTGTTAGGCGGAACGGCAAAAGCCGGGAAAGTAAGAAGTCTGTTAGTGATTATTTTAACCCCTGTTGTTTTAGATTCGCCATTATCACCCGAATCAAGGATGAAAGAATAAGGAATTATTACAATGGTTCTGGAAGATGCTAAATTTCAAGAACAAGATTTTGACACGAACGTAAATCGGTCGTGGGCTTCCGAGTTTACTCTGGAAGGAACGACCTATGCGACAAGCTTGTTTTGGCAACCTTTACAGAACAAAGATGACCCTTATACGGAAGTCGAAGAAACAGCCGGCAGCGTTTTGGAGGGTGCAGACCTCTTTAGTATAAAACCGGGTAAAGCTCCTCAATTTGGTATTTGTGTTTCCCAAGAAGGCTATAAAAACGGGACTTTGGCGGCTGCTGTTTCTTTATCAACGGCACTGTCGGACAGGTCTTCTTTTGTAGGTGTATTTAAAGTCAAAGAAGGATGGTGGTACACCTGCGTTCGTAATGATATTATTCTTTCCGACGGTGATATGCTCTTCTTAAAAGAGGAAGATGCTAAAAACCAATTTATGTCAATGTTGGCGGTGCCGGATTGGGGACGCAAAATTGCTCCGCCCGAGTGGGAAATTGAAGACACCGAATATCCTGACTTGGCAAAACTTCTACAAAGGGGGGCCAAAAGTAAATTACAAAAAATTAAAGCTCTCAGAGGCTCAAAATTATTTGCGGTTGTTGCCGTATCCGCTATCGTTGGGCTTTGGCTGCTTTATAGTATTGTAAGCAGTATCTTCTTATCTCCGCCTAAGCGTCCGATTATTGCACCTGTCAGACCCAAAATTGTTAAGCCTGTGGAACAGCCACCGGAAATTAAACCTTGGGAAAAGTTAAAAAACCCTTCGGAAGTTATGTTACAATGCAAAATGGGTGTTGACGCTTTACAACGTATTTTGCCACCGGGATGGAAAATTGGCGGTATCGCTTGCAGTGATTCATCCATTACAACGTCATGGAGACGAGAAGTCGGTCGTATCAGTTGGATTGATAAAGCTCTGACTAAGTCCGGTATTAATTTTTCCGGAAAGTCAGTTTCCGATGACGGTAATACCGTGATGGTTTCGGTACCTTTTAATAAAATTGATATTATTTCTTCTCCCCCGCAGTATATGGGAGTTGACCTCAAGAATGTCTTAAATAATATGTTCCAGGCTATCGGACAGGATATTTCTTTACAAAGTTTTTCTTATACATCACCGAGAAAGAACGTTTATCGGTCTATTAAATTTCAATTTAAATCTTTGCAAAATCCTGCAGTTTGGAATGATTTATTAATAAAATTTTCAGGACTTGAGATTAATAGTATTAAGTATGACGTAAATTCAAAAATGTGGCATTATGAAGGAGCAATCTATGTCTTATAATATAAAATATAAATCTTGCTTTGCAGCTATGGCACTGGTTCTGGCCTTAACGCCTAGTCAAAAGGCTTGGGCTGTTCTTCCTTTAGATGCCGAACAAAATAGTCCAACGATTGTTCCGTTAATTCCTGATGAAATTGCGCTTAACGACAATTCAAATGCCGATGCCTTATTGACACCTCCTACTCTTAACGGAAAAAAAGATGTTCCTGACGAGATTCCTTTAGATGCGGGAAAAAATAATGAAACGGATATTCAGGATTTGAAATTACCAAACTTGAATCCGACAACAGCAGAAACAGCTCCTGCACAGCAGCCTCAGCCATTAAATGCTGGGGGTAAGTCTTTACCGGCAGCAAAATTAGATGCAGGAAAGAACAAATCTCCTACTCCGGCGTCATCTCCGACAGACACTAATGCTGCTAAATTTCAGCAATTGCAATTAATGAAGCAACAAGCTACCTCGCCTGAAAGCAACAATTTTGGGGAAGCTATTTTGTCTCAAATTGATAATGATTTATTTAATCAAATGTCTGATTTGGAAAAACAAACCAGCTTGCTCAGCTTGGAATTACGCCGCGAAAAAGTTAAAAATGAAATTGAGGCTCTAAAAGCTGCAAGACAAAAATCTATTGATGAAGCAAATGCTAAAAAAGAAGAAAAAGAGCGTAAAAAACAAGAATGGGAACAAGAACAACAACGCAAACTTTTAATAGAAGAACAAAAGCTAAAAGCTCTTAATTTAACTTATGAAAAACTACGCCAAGAAAATATTATCAAAGCCTATAAGGAAGAAATGCTCGCTACAAACCAAAAATGGATTGATAATAACATGAATTTATATGGCGAAATTGCAAAAATTGAAGAAAATCGCGATAAATTAATCAATGACTTGAAATTAAAGCTAAATTATTTATTGCAACTATCGGCTAAGGCTTCTGAAGCCGCCGAGACGGCTAAGAAAAATTACAGTCGAGAATTATCAAACCTGCAAACACAAGTCTCTATTTTGAAGTCTCGTTTGGAGGCTGAAAAACAAGCTCGCGTAGAAATAAATACGGCCAGCAAAGATAAGACAAATCCTTTTGCCTCTCTTTCTGAAGAAGACAAAAAAGATGTCAATAAGAGTCAAAAATTGTCGGATGAATACGCTATTATGGAAATTCGCGGTAAAGGCAGCGATTTGTCTGCTAAGTTGATTAATAAAAGCGGGTCATCCTTCTTGGTTCAAAAAGGAACAGTTTTGCAGACAGGACATACGGTCGATGAAATTTCTCAAACTTATGTGACCGCATCTAAAGACGGTAAAAAAGAATATCTTTATTTTGCAGCAGGCGGAGTCTTGGACAGAGAGCCTAAGGCGGTTTCTCCGGCTTTGTCCGGAGGAATAACTCCTTTGCCTCAAAAATCCGGGAAACTAGATGCCTTGCCGTCTTTGAGTGCAAATCAGGGATTGCCAAGCCTACGCTCAGGAATGTTTGTTAGGTAAGTTTTAAATGGCAGAAGAAGACAACGAAGAAGCAACTGAAAACAGCAGCAAAGCATCCGGACAGGTTATCGGGGCTTCTGATGCTGATGGTCCTAAAAAAACTAATATTATTGAGGACCTTTTCAGTAACGGAAATAAGCTCCTGACTTTACCAAACTCCTCGTTGGTAATTAATGATGATACCAGACGTTTGCTGGCCCTATTTGCTGATGGGCGTTTTTTGGTCGTGGAATCACATAAATTTGATGGACGTGTTTTAAGTTTTGAAGTCTTAGCCCGCAAAAAACACTTAAATCTAAGCAAACCGACTTACGTTAGCCAAAACGAAATCAATGCTATTTATGCCTACGGAGAACGTGCCCAACCCCTTTCAAACATTGAAGGCGATGAAGACTTAGACCAACTGCAAATGCAGAAGGACTTTGTTAATGTAGTGGCACGTGCCGCAGCAATGAAAGTGTCAGATGTTCACGTTGTGGTTGCAGACAGTACGCAGATTATGTTTCGTGTTAACGGTATGATGCAAACGGTGATGGAGTATAACAAAGATTGGGGTGAATCTTTTGTGCGTGCGGCATTTGCTTCGGCTGATATTTCCGATTCAAACTATGCTCAAAACGAATTCCAAGGTGCGCAAAAATTGGGTTCAACCCCTTTGCGCGGCTCCAAAGGAAAATTAATGCTGCCACATAATGTGTTGGCTATTCGTTTGCAATTTAACCCGATTGCGTTTGGTTCTCAATATTTGGTTATGCGTTTATTGTATGCCGACGAAAACCCAGACGGCAGCGGTGACTTACAAGCTCTCGGGTTTGGCGAATATGAAGAAAATTTGTTTTATCGCTTGCGTGCTGTTCCTACCGGATTAAGCGTTATTGCCGGACCGACGGGGTCAGGAAAATCAACCACTTTGCAACGCAATATGATTAAGCTGTTGCAAGAAAAAAATTATGAAATTAACCTAATTACGGTGGAAGACCCTCCGGAATACCCAATTCCTGGAGCAAGACAAATGCCGGTGACCAACGCAAATACCGAAGAAGAAAAAGCTGAAATGTTTACCAAGGCTCTTTCAGCTGCTTTGCGTTCCGACCCGGACGTTATGATGGTGGGTGAAACACGTGCGCTGGCAACAGCCGAATTAACCTTCAAAGGCGCCCTTTCAGGTCACGGCGTTTGGACAACTTTGCACGCCAACAGTGCGCCGGCCATTATTACACGTTTAAGAGATATGGGAATTCAACCTTATATGTTGGCAGATCCAGAATTGGTAAAGGGTTTAATTTCACAACGTTTATTCAGAAAACTTTGCCCTCATTGCCGTGTGTCCGTCAAAGAAAAACTCAATGACCCAGCCGTTAAGAGACTTAAAGTTGCTCTCGGGGATTTTGGTATTGAAAACACCTTTGTACGCGGTCCGGGCTGCAAATTTTGTGATAATAAGGGAATTAAAGGACGTATGTGTGTGCCGGAAATTATTTTGCCGGATGCCGTGTTCTTAGAATTGATGATTGCCGGCGAAACCAGAAAGGCTATTGACTATTGGACCAGTGATTTAAACGGTCGACCGTTAAAAGATGCCGCAATTGAAAGAATGCTAAAAGGTTATATTGATTTAGACGAGGTTGAACGTTGGTGCGGCTTACTTGACCAACGCCCATCTTATTAGGAGTTGACTTATGGCACAAGAAGAAAAAAGACATTCGGATGCGCTTACCAAAGCGATGAAAAAAGTCGGAGCAATTGAAATTCAATATGCTAAGCTCATCACTAAAATGTCAAACAAGACACGCCTTAAAATGTATCGAAAGATTGCATCTTTGATGTCTAACCGCTTTTCTTTAATGGATGCTCTTGATTTGTTGTATGATGGGGCGAGCAACGGCGGAAGAAACCCGAGCGAGCCGATTGCAATTGCTATCGCCGCTTGGTCTAAGTCTTTGCAAAACGGTTTAACCTTTGCGGAAGCACTCAAAGGCTGGGCCCCGGCGCGCGAAAGATTAATGCTCTCAACCGGTGATGTATCAAACCTTGAAAGTGCTTTACTCAACCTTATCAAAGTAACTGAAGGAACGACTAAGATGGTTCGACCGATTGTCGGCGCAATTGCTTATCCTTCGTTCTTGATGTTTATGGCGGTTTTAATTTTGTATGGTATCGGAGCTTACATGGTGCCGCCGATGCAAGATGCCGCTCCGAACGTTCGCTGGCGTGGAAGTGCAAAAACTTTGGTCGATATTTCAGATTGGATTAGAACTTATTGGCAAGTTGCCTTTGCCGCCTTGCCGATTACCATGTTAGTGATTTATGCTACCATTGGTATTTGGACAGGATTTATTCGTTCTTTCTTTGATAGCTTGCCACCTTGGTCTTTGTACAAAGTGTTTACCGGTATTAGCTGGTTGTTGGCAATGTCGGCATTGGTTAAAAGCGGAACGCCGGTTTCGACTTCTTTGCAGGCCCTGCGGCGCGATGCTAACCCATACTTGAGAGAAAGAATCGATAAAACTTTGGTGTTTGTTAATAACGGTGATAACCTCGGTCAAGCCTTGGAAAAAACAGGCCTGGAGTTTCCGGATAGGGAAATTATTGCAGACTTGAAAGTTTACTCAGAACTTGATAACTTTGAAGAAGCCATGGATAAGCTCGCAAATGAGTGGCTGGAAGATTCCGTTTATATTATTGAACAAAAAGCCAGCGTTTTGAATATGATAGCCTTGCTTTCGGTGGGCGGTATTATTGCTTGGGCCGTTATGGGCGTATTTGATATGCAAGACCAAATCACAAGTGCAATGGGGTAATATTATGGAAAAAATCAAACAATATTTATTCTTGTTCAAACAAAAGATTTTATCCAATCCGATTTGGGGAAAGTTGGGGCAAAAAATCATTATTACAACAACCCTGATTACGGCTCTTTTGGTTGGAATTTTGGCTTGGATTATTCGGCCTAATCCAGAAATTAATCAAGCTGCCGTACAATTAGCTCAAATGGCTAACAATATTCGTCTGTTTTATCAGACAAAACCCGGATACTGGGGCTTAAGTACCGATAGTGTCATCAAAAATAATCTTTATGCCGCCAATATGTTTAAAGAAGGGAAACTT
Organism: uncultured Alphaproteobacteria bacterium; assembly: GCA_944390035.1. Taxonomy (GTDB): domain Bacteria; phylum Pseudomonadota; class Alphaproteobacteria; order RF32; family CAG-239; genus Scatocola. The sequence continues at coordinate 43,121 of CALXOP010000113.1, forward strand.
TACAATGCCTTTGATAAACCCGTTATTGTCGGGCAAGACACCGAAGGAAATATTGTTATGCCCGGAAGTCGAAATTTTATGGTGACTTTTCCCGAACTCAGCAAAAAAGAGTGTACGGCAATGGCTGCATTTAAGCTCAATGAAAGAGAAACCCTAAGCCTTTTACAAATGGTGATTCTAACCGAAGGACAAAGATTTGACTTTACCTGGGGTGGGGCAAACCCTCTGCCCGTCACAAAAACCGAGGCCGCGAAATTTTGTGGAGATAAAAATACTGTGGCATGGAGCTTTGAATAACTGAAATTTGTAACAAAAGATTAAATAAATTTTATTCTTTTTGATGTTAGACTAGCAGTTATTGTTATAAGTGTTTTGGTTTAAGAGGAAATAATGGTTAAATTAAGCGAAGTTTTGTTTTCAGATATTTATATTACGCCGGAAAAGGTAGCTTATATTCCGGATAATGTTACACCTAACGGCTTGGAAATTTTAAAAGCTGACGATTTTGATGACTTTTTTGAATTGCTGGAACAATCTTGGGATGGTTCAAACCCTAGTTATTCCGTCGTATTTGATAACGTCTTTTACCGTGTGGAAAGAACAGTGGCTATTTACGGAATTCAATATTGCGCTCGTAAGATGCCAAAACAAGTTCCCCCGTTCAACAGCTTAGGCTATCCGGTTGAATTGTCACAATATTTACTCTCGCTTAGCAATGCTTCCGGTTTAATTTTGTGCGGCGGGCCAACCGGTGCCGGTAAAACAACCACAATTTCCAGCTTGCTTAAAGAATTTTTGACAATGGAAGGCGGATTTGCCTATACAATTGAAGACCCAACCGAAATGCCTTTGGACGGCGTTTATCACTCTGTGGCCGGAGGGCTTGGACTTTGCAAACAAACTCTGCCGCCAAACGGTATGTGGGGTGAAGGATTAAAATCGGCTTTGCGTTCTAAGCCTCGTTTTATTTTGGTGGGAGAAATTCGTACGCCTGATACGGCGAGTGAGGTTTTGCGTGCGGCAACGTCAGGCCACTTGGTATTATCTACCATTCACGCCAATAATATTACCGATGCCATTAACTCGGTTGTAAAATATGCCTCATCTACCTCCATGAGTGAGGAATTGGCTTATGATTTGTTTTCACGCGGTATGCTTGGCGTTTTGCACCAAACATTAATGGGCGTTAAAGATAAGAAACCTTTGGTCAGCTATTTGTTTGCTAATCCGGATTCTACCAAAGGCGACCAAGTTCGTGGTATTATTAAAGGCGGAAAGCTCAACCTTGCAACATCAATTGAAACGCAGATGACGCGTATGGCGCGAGGGAAAAATATTTTTCCAGAATTATAATCATTATCATCGTAAAAAAGCTCCGTTAAGGAGCTTTTTTTATAAATCCCAAGGAAAAACTATCCATTTATCCGGCATTTCGGAGGTATAAAAATCCACAAAAGATTTTCCTTTTGACTTGGCATATACTGCAGCGAAATGAGCGTTTGGGAATTCTTGTCTCAAGAGGCGAAAGGTATTGCCGGTATCCGATAAGTCATCAATCACAATGGTATGCTCATCCACCTCTCCTACAAAACTTTTGATGTCTATATCGGTTTTGGAGCGTTGTTTTTCTCCGTCGTATGAACTCATATTTACAACTTCAACATTGCGAATATCTAATTCATAAGCCAAAATTCCGGCCGGTAACAACCCACCGCGGCTAACGGCAACTATTTTAGTCCAAGGGCCGTTTTCCTTTAATTTTACCGCTAATTGCTTGGCATGTTGATGAAAGTCTTCCCAGCTGATATATAATTTTTCGGTCATTTAATTTGCTTTCTTGTTTTGTTGTGCTTTGATTTTGTAAATATATTCAATGACATCATCATCATCCCAATCGGCAGAACCGCGAATGCGACCGATTTCTTTTCCATTATTTACCAAAACGGTATTGGGTGAAGTGAAGATTCCTAAATCGGCGGACAAATCCCCTTTTTTATCAACATAAAAATCTAAATCTTGGGCATGAAAACGCTCCAAAAACTTTTGTTGCTCTTCAATGCCGTTCCACTCACTGGCCGGTGAGATAATCACCACTTTTATGCCGTTTTCACTGACTTTTTTGCTGAATTCGTTCAAATCGTCCAATTCTCGAATGCATGGACTGCAATGTCGGGACCAAAAATTGGCTATCACAAATTGTTCGGGAAAATCCGATAATTTATAGGCCTCACCATCTTCAGTATAGCGATAAACCGCTCTATCCGGCAAAGCACGCGGCTCAGGATAAATATTTACCGGTTCGGGATTGCCCCAGCCTCCCAGGGCAATAACAGAAAAAACTATGTAAAGTAACTTTTTTGCCATCTGCCTATTAATAACTGAGTTTTAGTTTTTGTATTTCGCTTTGTTTGAGAGTATATATTTATATATTTTCCTATTTGACAACAAAAAGGTTAAAAAATGAAAAATTTTTGTAAATTAATCTCGATTTTAGTGTGTGCCTTTTTGGTATTGCAATTAAGCGGGTGCGGAAAAGTATCTAACCCCGAACCGATTGAGGGCAGCGGATATCCGCATAACTATCCCCGCTATTAAAAAAAGGATTTACAAGGAGTTAAATGATGGCTGACGATAATCAATTTGTTGATGAGATGATTCCTTATGTGGAGTTTGCAGATAATGCAAATGAACGCACCCCTTGCGTTTTGGTGTTGGACTGCTCGGGGTCTATGCGCGGCGAGCCAATCAAGCAACTCAATGCCGGACTGAAAGCTCTGGAAAAGGAGTTAAAAGAAGATATTGATGCCAGCTCACGGGTGCAACTTTTGATTATTAAAGCCTTCGGAAAAGATGAGGCCGTTGTTTCTTCGGATTGGATTGACGCCATGAATTTTACCGCTCCGACTATGGAAGCCGGTGGTTTGACTCCTCTCGGAAAAGCTATGGAACTGGCTTTGCAAAAAATTGAAGAGCAAAAATGCCTTTATGACAGTTGCGGTATTACCTCTAAGAGACCGTGGATTTTTCTTATCAGCGACGGTGAACCCACCGATTATGACTGGGAAATCGTGGCAGAAAAATGCCGCTATGCTCAGCAAAACAAAAAAGTGGTGATTCATGCCGTCGGCACACAAGGGGCTAATTTGGAAAAGCTGGCAAAATTCTCTTTAATGGCGCCAAAACGCTTAACCGGCTTGAAATTTACCGAATTTTTCTTGTGGCTCAGCCGAAGCGTCTCTTGTATTTCAAAGGCGGCTCCGAATGTTCCCGACTTATTGGAAGACACCGGAGATTGGGATGAAGACAAGTAATATCCGCGTTTTGGCCACAAGTTTGGTCGGGCCCATGCATACTGCCAAAAATATGCCCTGCCAAGACTACTGCAAATATAGTCTTGAGGGAAAAAATTTTGTGGCGGTTGTATCGGATGGAGCCGGCTCATCAAAATACGGAAAAATCGGGGCCAAAGTTATTTGCAATACGTTGACCGACTTGCTCCCTAATGCCGACTTTAGCAATGCCAAAGAAGCCGTTGTTAAAGCAATTATGATTGCACGCAACAAATTACTCAGACATCGCCTCAACAAGACTAAAAACGAGGCCGGATTGGTGGATTTTGCCGCAACTTTGGTTGGCGTGATTTATTGCAGAAATAAAGGCTTGTTTTTTCATATCGGTGACGGGGCGGCTTTGGCTTTTCATCAGGATAATTTTGAGCATTTTACCGCCTCGCGTCCCGAAAACGGAAAGTTTTCTTGCGAAACTTATTTTTATACCATGGATGATTGGAAAGACAGCCTGCGCTTTACCAGCTTTGATAAGGCTCATACCTTGTTTTTGATGAGTGACGGGCTTACAAATTTCTCTTTTTCTAAAGACTATAGCCATATTGAGAAAAATTTTATTGTGCCGATTGATAATTTTTTGAGCAATGCCACCAACAAACGAAAAGCCAAAAAAGCGCTGGAAAATACGCTGAACAATGCTAAAGCGCGCAAGCTCAACTCCGATGATAAAACTTTGTTGTGGGTGAAACTGTGATGGATAGCGAGAGTTCTTTGATTTATAATGCCATTTACGGAGACGGGCACTTTGAAAAAGTGCAGCTTGGAGAGCTCATTAACAAAGGCGGAGCCGCCGGAAAAATTTATATGGATGCCTCGCACCCCGGAAGTGTGGCAAAAATCTTTCATAACCGCAACAAGAGTGCCACAAACCGCAAAAAACTGGAGGCTATGCTCCTCAACCGCCCGAACTTTCCTAGGATGACCAAAGACGAAAACGGCGTGGAACGCGTTCAAATTGCGTGGCCGGACGCTATTTTGGAAGATGAAAACGGGTTTTGCGTCGGTTACCTGATGCCGATGATTAACATGAGCGAGGCGGTGTCCTTAGACCACCTCATGCAAAAGGCTATTCGCACAAAATTAGAATTGCCCGAAAGCTATGCTTATCGCATTTTTGCCGCTTATAATGTTGCGGCAATGGTGGCAGCCATGCACAAATGCGGGCACTATATTGTAGATTTGAAACCTTCTAATGTTTCGGTTTATAAAGACACCATGACCGTGGCAATGGTGGATTGCGACGGATTTTCAATCAGAGGTGAAAACAACAATCGGTATCCGGCCGAATTTGTGAGTGAAGAATATATTTATCCCGAAGGCATGGATTTAGGATGCGAAGAAATGGGCGAAGAGCAAGATAAATTTGCTTTGGCGGTTATCATCTTCAAATTACTCAATAACGGTATTCATCCTTTCTCGGGAATTCCACGCAAAAATGACGGGGAAATGCTCACAATTCAAAACCGAATCGAGGAATATCACTATGCTTACGGTTTGTGGCCGGATACATATCAAGCCCCTCACCCTTACTCTATTCATGAATATTTTGATAAGAAGACGTTGGAATTATTTGAAAGAGCCTTCGTAAAGGGGGAAGTTCGCCCCTCAGCCAAAGAGTGGCAAGAACATTTGTGGGCATTGATGCACAACCTTAAACCCTGCAAAAAAAATCCTAATCACTTTTATTTTACGGCTAAAGGCTGCGGTTTATGCGTGGCCGAAGAAAAATTCAAGGGAACGCTCAACAACGTCAAAAAACAAGCGCAAACGCCGCAAATGGTTAGAGGTATGGAAATCTCAACCCTGTCGGTTGAACATTTGCAAAAAGACAAAGCCGAAAAGCTACAGCTTAACCATAAGCTCAATCGAATTGCCGCCGGCGGAATTGCGGTGTATTTGCTCTTTTTTGCTTTGTTGTACCCCATGCTTGCACCGATTGAAAAAAATATTCAGGCCATGGGGCTTGGTATTCAAGCAATAGTTACTACATTTCTTATGCTGGGAATTAACAGCGCATTGCACCTTTTGGAGCCCAAATTTCCTTTGTTGCAAAACAAAGCTCTGACCCAGATGTTGCAAGTTTATGCCTTTATTTGCATTTTGATTGTGCTGGTCTCTTTGAACAATTTGCCTGAGGGAATTTTCAGCTTGGCCTTGTAGGCGAAAAATTTTCTCACAAACATGAATTGTTTTGAGATTTTTCTCCACAAAATAAAATTTTTGTGTTATAGAGATAGCAAAGTGAATTTTTTAAGGAATAAAAGGTTGATTAAGTTAAATCCCATAATGATTTCAGGTAAAGAGGTTCTTCCTCTGGTTGAGGGCGGAAAAGGCATTAACGGAAGTGACGGTCGCAGCTGCGGCGCTTGGGCTCACGAAAATTGTGTCGGTACCTTCTCCGGCGTCAGCCCTGATTTTTATGACGAAAACGGCAATGTCGTTGTTGAACGAATCTTTCAGAAAAAACGCGCCGACAGACACGAACAAATGATTGAATATGCCATTAAAGGCGGTGTGGCTCAGGCACAGATTGCACACGAAATCTCCGGCGGAAACGGTCGTATTCACATGAATATGCTCTGGGAAATGGCTGATTCAGAGAAGATTTTGACCGGTGTTTTGGAAAGAGCCAAGGGTTTGGTTCACGGTGTTACCTGTGGTGCCGGTTTGCCTTATCATTTGGGAGAGCTGGCCTCTAAGTTCGGGGTTTACTACTATCCGATTGTTTCTTCGGCCAGAGCTTTTCAAGTTTTGTGGAAACGCGCTTATTCCAATTTTAGAGAATTTTTAGGCGGCGTGGTTTATGAAGACCCATGGCTTGCCGGCGGGCACAACGGTTTGTCAAATGCCGAAGACCCTACCAAGCCGCAAAGACCGTATGAACGTTTGGTTGAGCTCAGAAAAACCTTGCGTAATTTGGGTTTGGAAGAGACACCGATTATTTTGGCCGGCGGCGTTTGGTCATTAAAAGAGTGGGAAGATTATATTGATAATCCCGATATTGGTAAAATCGCATTCCAATTCGGTACACGCCCGATGATTACCAAAGAAAGCCCTATCAGCGATGCTTGGAAAAAGCTCATGCTGCACCTGAAAAAAGGTGATGTGATTTTGCAAAGATTCAGCCCGACGGGTTTCTTCTCTTCGGCAATCAAAAATACATTTTTGGAAAATTTGATTCGCCGCAAAGAAGGTGAAATTGCGTTCAAAACCGAAGCCGACAATGAGTTTTCTCATCCTTTGGAAATGAGCAGCATTAAGACCGTTTATATTAAGCCTGAAGATGTTAATAAGGCTGAGCGTCAAATCAGTGCCGGTTACACCGAAATTAAGGAAACACCTGACAGTACGGTGGTCTTTTTAACGCCTCAAGAGTGGAAACAAATGCAACAAGACAGAGCCGAATGCGTTGGCTGTTTGTCGCAATGCCAATTCTCTACTTGGTCAAGAGCACACGGCACGACCGGAAAAATTCCTGACCCGAGATCTTATTGCATTCACAAAACTTTGTATGATGTCGGACATAACGGCAGCATCAAAGATAATCTTTTGTTTGCCGGACATCAGGTCTATCGTTTTGCTACCGACCCGTTATATAGAGACGGAATTCCCTCGGTTAAGGAATTGATTGAAAAAATTAAGTCCGGTGACTAGAAAAAATTTAACCCCGCTTTTTAGCGGGGTTTGTTTTATGCGTTTACTTTATGCGTGAGGTGCTAATTGAGGCGGAATAATCTCTATCCAATAGCCATCAGGGTCTTCAATAAAATAAATTCCCATTGCCTCGTTGACAAAACAAATACAGCCCATGGCTTCGTGTTTGGCCTTGGCGGCGGCAAAATCTTGGGTCACAAGTGCTAAGTGAAACTCACATTCCCCTAAGTCATATTTTTGCGGATGTGAGGGCAAATATGTCAGCTCCAACTCAAAGTTGGTTTGACCATCGGTTAAATAAACGATTGTATAGCTGTTATCTTCAGCTTGAATGCGACGTTTTTCTTTGAGACCAAGAGCTTTATCATAAAAGGCTAAACTCTTTTGCAGGTCTGAGACATTAAAATTAAAATGTGTAAATTGAAAAGCCATACTATCCTCCTTGTCGGCTCTTTATAATAAATAAAAAATCTTTATATGCAAGCAAAGAGAATTGGCGTCCTCTCGGACACAAAAAAAGCACCCTTGAGGGTGCTAATGGCGTGCCTAAGAGGACTTCGCTGAGTTCGATTTGTAACAATTGCTTGGTATGCCTTGCAGCATAGTCGCGATTTAACAAATCTTCACCTGTCGTTAAAATTGCTCATTACTTTGAGCAATTTTTGCCTCCAGCCTCCCGGTTCGAGTCCTCTCGGACACAAAAAAAGCACCCTTGAGGGTGCTAATGGCGTGCCTAAGGACTTCGCTGAGTTCGATTTGTAACAATTGCTTGGTATGCCTCGCAGCATAGTCGCAATTTAACAAATCTTCACCTGTCGTTAAAATTGCTCATTACTTTGAGCAATTTTTGCCTCCAAGCCTCCCGGTTCGAGTCCTCTAAAAAAAAAAAAAAAGCACCCTTAACGGTGCTATGGCGTGCCAAAGAGGACTTCGCTGAGTTCGATTTGTAACAATTGCTTGATATGCCTCACAGCATAGTCGCAATTTAACAAATCTTCACCTGTCGTTAAAATTGCTCATTACTTTGAGCAATTTTTGCCTCCAGCCTCCCGGTTCGAGTCCTCTCGGACACAAAAAAAGCACCCTTGAGGGTGC